>NZ_LABX01000040.1 GCF_001043915.1 Methylobacterium aquaticum
CTCATGACCAGACCCGAAGGCCCGATCCGCAGGGACGACGCCGTCCACGCTTCTCTTTCTCGTATGCACTTGTCAAAGAGCCGATCGGGCTGAGAGCCAGATCTCATCCCCTGGAGAAACGGAAGCAGGTCCAGGTCGCCCTGGCCCTTGCTGTCTTCTCTCTCGGGATGTCCCGGAGGGCTGAGCCGTTCGCTCGGCGCCCCGTCGGTGAGCGGCTGTCTAAGGGTAGCCGGCTCGCCTGTCAACACGGGTGGGATCCGGCAATCGCGGTACGGCGTGCATTCGAGACGGAACGCTCGCGGCCCAGCGTGCGGACGGCGCCACTTCGGTCGTCCGCCCGGTCTGGCGTGGGCGCGTGGCCCGGCGCGCCGCATGCGCCTATGACGAGCGGCGCGCGACCGGGGAGGGGACACCGATGAGGAGAATGGTGCTGGCGGCTCTGCTGCTCGGCCTGGGCCCGGCTTCCGCCGGGGAGACCGTGGCGCTGCCGACTGTCGATAACGCCAACACGCGCTATTCCGCGCTCGACCAGATCACGTCCGACAATGTCGGCCGGCTCACGGTGGCCTGGACCTACTCGACCGGGGTACTGCGCGGGCACGAGGGCGCGCCACTCGTGGTCGGCCACATCATGTATGTGCACACGCCGTTCCCGAACACCGTCACGGCCCTCGACCTCGACCAGAACGGCAAGATCCTGTGGCGCTATGCGCCGCGGCAGGAGGCCGGCGTGGTGGCGGTAATGTGCTGCGACACGGTTCATCGCGGACTCGCCTATCAGGACGGGCGGGTCTTCCTGCAACTGGCCGATACGACCGTCGTCGCCCTCGATGCCGAGACCGGGCGGGTGCTGTGGTCGGTGCGGAACGGCGATCCGGCGAAGGGAGAGACCAACACTGCGGCCGTGCTCCCGGTGCGGGACAGGGTGATCGTCGGCTTGTCGGGCGGGGAGTACGGGGCGCGCTGCCACGTCACCGCCTACGACCAGGCGACGGGGCGGCGCCTGTGGCGTGCCTACGCCACCGGCCCGGATGCCGAGATGCTGGTCGATCCCGACAAGACGACGGAACTCGGCCGCCCGATCGGCCGGGATTCTTCGCTGAAGAGCTGGGACGGCGAGCAGTGGAAGACCGGCGGCGGCTGCGCCTGGGGCTGGTTCTCCTACGATCCAGACCTGAACCTCGTCTATTACGGCACCGGCAATCCCTCGACCTGGAACCCGGCGCAGCGCCCGGGCGACAACCGCTGGGCGATGGCGATCGTCGCCCGGGATGCCGACACGGGCGTGGCGAAATGGGTCTACCAGATGACGCCCCACGACCAGTGGGACTATGACGGCGTCAACGAGATGATCCTGACCGAGCAGGCCGTCGACGGACGCAAGCGCCGCCTCCTGACCCATTTCGACCGCAATGGCTTCGGCTACACCCTCGACCGGGAGACCGGCGAGCTGCTGGTCGCCGAAAAGTTCGATCCGAGCGTGAACTGGGCCAAGCGCATCGAGCTGGACCGCGCCTCTCCGGCCTATGGCCGGCCGGTGGTGGACGAGCGCTACGCGCCGGGCGTCACCGGCGAGGACGAGACCGTGACGGGCATCTGCCCCGGGGCGCTCGGCGCCAAGAACCAGCAGCCCGCCGCCTACTCGCCGCGCACCGGCCTGTTCTACGTCCCGACCAACCACATGTGCATGGATTACGAGCCGTTCCACGTCACCTACACGCGGGGCCAGCCTTACGTCGGCGCGACGCTGACGCTGCATCCGCCGCCGGGCACGGACCGCACCGGCGCCTTCATCGCCTGGGACAACCTGGCGGGGCGGATCCGATGGTCGATCCCGGAGCCGTTCTCGGTCTGGTCGGGGGCGCTCGCCACCGCGGGCGGCGTGGTGTTCTACGGGACCCTCGAAGGATACCTCAAGGCGGTCGATGCCGAGACCGGCCGGGAACTCTATCGCTTCAAGACGCCGTCGGGGATCGTCGGTAACGTCACCACCTATCGGCATCGCGGACGGCAATACGTGGCGGTCCTGTCGGGCATCGGCGGCTGGGCCGGAATCGGGCTCGCGGCGGGCCTCACCGATTCGGCCGAGGGCTCGGGCGCCGTCGGCGGCTATGCCGCGCTGTCGCACTATACCGCGGCCGGCGGGCAGCTCACTGTGTTCGGCTTGCCGGAGCCCTAAAAGGTCCCGGGACGGAGACGGTCCGGCCGCCTGCCGGTCCCACCATCACGGAGGCCCTTCGATGCGGGTGCCGATCGCGCTCTTGTGGCTCCTCGTGGCGACCGCCGCCCGGGCGCAGACCCCGCCGGCGGCGGAGCCCTCGATGGCCGCTTGCCTCCCCGGCCTCGTCGCCCGGGCGCGGGAGCAGGGGGTGACTCCGGCCCTGGCGGAGGCGCAGCTCGCCGGGCTTGACCCCGATCCGGAGGTGCTCGCGGCGACGCGCAGGCAGGCGGAGTTCGAGAAACCGATCTGGGCCTATCTCGACGCCGCGGTGAGCGACGAGGCGGTGGCGGATGGCCGGGCGACGCTCGCGGCAGAAGCCAGCCTGCCGGCGATCGAGGCGGCCACGGGGGTCGACCGGCACGTGCTGGTGGCGATCTGGGGCATCGAATCGGGCTATGGCCGGGTCCTGAACGATCCCCGCAAGGTGCGGCCAGTGCTGCGCTCGCTCGCGACCCTGGCCTGTTCCGGCGACAGGCGGGTTGCCACCTGGACCGAGGAGCTGGTTGCGGCCCTGCGCATCCTCGATCGTGGCGGCACGACCCCTGAGCACCTGACCGGCTCCTGGGCGGGCGCGACGGGCCACACCCAGTTCATGCCGACGACGTATCTGCGCCACGCCGTCGACGGCGACGGCGATGGGCGGGCCGACATCTGGTCCTCGGCTCCGGATGCGCTGGCCTCGACGGCGCAGTATTTGCGGAGCCTGGGGTGGCGCCCGGGCGAGGGCTGGGGCGGCGAAGTGCGGCTGCCGGCGGGCTTCGACGTCCGCCTCGCGGACGAGACGACGGTCCGGACGCTGAGCGAGTGGCGCGCGCTCGGGGTCACGCCCGCGGGCCGGGTCATCGGGGCGGACACCGAGACGGCCCGCCTCGTCCTGCCGGCCGGCGCGAAGGGGCCGGCCTTCCTGCTGCGGCCGAACTTCCAGACCCTGCTCGGCTACAACGCGGCCTTCTCCTACGCGCTGGCGGTGGCGCATCTGTCCGACCGGCTGCGTGGGGAGCCGGGCTTCGTACAATCCTGGCCCCGGGGTGACCGGCCACTCGCGGCCGACGAGCGGCGGGAGATCCAGGCGGCCCTCGAGGCGAAGGGGCATCCAGTCGGCGGGATCGACGGGCGCATCGGTCCGCGCAGCCGCGCGGCGATCCGGGCCTATCAGGCGGCTTCTGGGCTGGTGCCGGACGGCTACGCCGACACGACGCTGCTCGAACGCTTGCGGGCCGGCGAGTGACACCGACGGTCGTCGGATGCACAGGATCGGGCGGCGCAGCCCGACGGGCGCCCGCTTGCCGATGGCAGGCGACTTGTTGCGCTTGCAACTTTCTGTCACAGCGTGGGATGACGATCGCCCACGTGCCGACCTGTACCCGATGGACCGCCTGGACCTGCTCAGCTTTTCGCCGTTCCGGCTCAACCGTCTCGCCACCGAGTTCAGCCACGCGCTCGCCGCCGACTACGCCCGCTTCGGCATCGACATCCCGGAATGGCGTGTGCTGGCGACGCTCGGACAGCATGACGAACCGCGCAGCGCGGCCTATGTCGTGCGCTGCACCCGCACGCATAAATCGCGCATCAGCCGGGCGGTGAGCCATCTGATCGAACTCGGCTTCGTCGAGCGCTTGGAGGCCGGCGATGACCGGCGCGAGATCATGCTCCGGCTCACGGCGCAGGGGCGGGCGACCTACGCCGAACTCGTGCCGATCCTGCTTACACGGGAAGCCAAGCTCCTGTCGGGCTTCAGCGAGGGACAGCGGCAGGATTTCGAGCGGCTGCTGGGGGTGCTGGAAGAGTCGCTCGGGATGGTGCGGTGTCAGGAGGAGTGAGACACCTGCCGCAGACGCGGCACGCTTCTCCCCGCGCCGGTCCTCAATTCAGGACGGCAGAGATCGCCTGCACGTCGGCCCGCGCCACATAAGCCGTCAGGATCAGGAAAACCATGACCGTGAGCGCGTTCCAGGCCAGGTAGCGGCTGCGGTTGACCAAGGTGCGGGCCTTGACGGCGGCGGGCATGGTCATGGCTCCTCGGTGAGGCGCGAGCGGCGCCCGCGTCGGTCATGGGGAGGCGATGTGAATCGCCGAGAGGGTCCGGCTGCGCGGCGTTGCAGCTCGGGCACATTCAAGCCCGGCCGTGCTCGTGCGTCAATGAATGCGTATCCCAAAGAATTGCAGCGCTGGAGAAAAAATGAACATGTCCCATGGCGTGGTGTCGCTGTGGCACACGATCTTCCGGCTCAGGTTTCAAAGTTCGCGCAAGGGCCTCGCGGCGGAACGCCTCACGCCACGCCCGAATCGGGCTAAAGGGCAAGGTGCCGATCACCGACCTTCTATTGGATGGATGAACCAGGAAGGCAAAGGGGAGGGGCCGAATTCGCCCGCTGAACCTCCCCTACCGCATGGTCACTCTGTGGTCGCCGGCTAAAACAAGCGAGCCGTCTTCGATGCCGAAGGCCACCCGATCATTGACGTCAGTGGAGAATAATGGTGCCGCAAGAGGGATTCGAACCCCCGACCCCCTCATTACGAATAACAATAATGGCATTTCCCAGGGCTACTCCCGATTACTCTCTAGTTCTCTAAGCATTTGTTTTAGATCGGCATTCTCGATGCTATGATCGCGTCCTGGTTACCGTGGTTTCCTTCCACGGTGGTCACCCGGTGGTCACTGGCAGCGATCGCGATGTCCGACAATCCCACGAAGCTCACAAAGCGCATCATTGACCTCGCTGGACCGCGCGGGCGGCGATACGAGATTTGGGACGCCGAGTTGAAGGGCTTTGGCCTGCGCGTCGAACCCTCCGGCCTGAAATCCTTCATCCTCCGCTACAGGCCAGGTGGACGGCGGGCGGCCAAGAGGTTCGTCAACCTCGGACGGTACGGGGCGGTTACGCCCGATGAAGCGCGACGACAAGCCCGCGAGCATCTCGGGGCGGTCGCCCGCGGCGTTGACCCGGCCCAGGAGCGTGCTCGAAAGCGAGCGGCGGCCACCATCGGCGAGGTAGCGCAACGCTTCATCGACGAGCACGTCGTTCCGAAGCGGAAGGCCTCGACGATCGCGAGCTACCGCCACGCTTTCGACGCACACATCCTGCCGGACTTCCGCTCGCGTCAGGCGGAAGCCATCACCCGAGCCGATGTCGCCCGCCTTCACCATCGCCTGGAAGATCGCCCGGCGACCGCGAACTACGTGATGGCGGTGCTGAGTTCGTTGTACTCCTGGTGCGACCGGCAGGGGCTGGTGCCAGATGGCTACAATCCCGTCACCCGGCTCGAACGCTATCGCGAGCAGGGGCGCGAGCGCTATCTGACGTCGGCCGAATTGACCCGCCTCGGCGATGCCCTGCGTGAGGCTGAAACGACTGGTGTCCCATGGCAGGTTGATGAGACCGGACCGGGTGCGAAGCACCTTGCGAAGCCAGAGAACAGGCGAACGGTGCTTGACCCCGGTGCCGTCGCGGCGATCCGCCTGCTGATCCTCACCGGTGCCCGCCTGCGCGAGATCCTGCATCTCCGCTGGAACGAGGTTGATGTCGAGCGAGGGCTCGCCTTCTTGCCGGACAGCAAGACGGGCCGGAAGACCCTCGTGCTGAGCCGCGCCGCCATTCGCGTTCTGCAGGCATTGCCTCGCACGAACCCTACCTTTGTGATTGCCGGAAACAAAGATGAGAAGCCCCGCGCCGACCTTAATAAGCCTTGGAGGGCGGTACGTCAGCGAGCCAACTTGCCTGGGGTTCGCCTTCACGACCTCCGCCATACCTTTGCCTCGATCGGCGCAGGTGCGAGCCTGGGGCTGCCTATCGTCGGCAAGCTTCTCGGTCATTCCCAGCCTGAAACTACGGCTCGCTACGCCCATCTCGATGCGAGCCCACTGCGTCAGGCTGCCGACTTGATCGGCGATAAAATTGACGATTCTCTTGACCGTAATGCTGCCCGGTAAATTTCGCATTGTGCTCAAATTATCATTGGCTTTGCATTGGGGAGCACGCTTTCATCAGGAGCTAAAGAAATCGAGGCGCTCCTGCTTCAGGTTTTACGCGTCATCAGGCAGATCATAGCCAAACGTATCGTCGCAGCATTCAACTAGAGCATGTTCGAGATCATCAAGGCCAACTCCGATCGTGTTAGAGAGGTTGCTGATATCAGTATGACGCACCGACCGCTTCGTGACCGGTTAAGCCAAACAAAAATGCTTGCGAGGATCATACCTGTCTCGTGAATTTATGTGTTTCAATGCGTATCGATTTTTGTTTTTAATAAAAATTCTTCGGCAGAAGTCTGGTTAATATCAAGAATATCTTCAAATAAATTGAGTGCTCGTTCTCTATAAATACGATCTCGATGAATAGTAATCACGATAGGTAGCAAGCCTTGTGCAAGCAGTGGGCCCGAAGTTCGTATGTCGTTCAGATCTTTTTTGTTGGCCTGAATAAGTCCGTCAATCATATCGAGAATAACATCGTGAAAAGAATCATCATCAACAACTTCGCCGAGTCTGTCATCAATAGCAGTATCCGATATTTGCTTAAGTAAAGATAAATTACTGCTGACTATGCGTAGAAGGTGTCGGGTATCATCTTCGTTTGGCAATGGAGCAATTTTTTGGAAAAAAGAGGCGCAAACTTGAGCAACGCGCGCTTCAGTGCGGGCCGCTAAGAGTGCCAAGTTTTCCCTGGCCCAATGCCGCAGCTTTGGATCGTCATTGTTCCAAAATTCAACGGCGACATTAGCAATTCCAGTAATGATATCCAAATTAAACTGGAGCTCACTCGAAGACTGTAGGTACTCGCCTATGGAGAATATCGTCCCTAAGCACGCGGCGCGTAGCGCCAATATCTCACCGATCGCAACCGATGCGAGTGGCCATTCTGATCCACGCCATCCAGCGAGGACCGCATCAATGGTCTCCTTCGGCAGCACTTGAAGGAGATGGGCGATCAAAACAGCACCTTCGTCGCTGTCACGCACCTCTGGCCATTGAGAAAAAATCTTTGCTATAAGATTAGCAACCCTCCCGGGTTCCACATTTCTAAGATAAACGAGTTCGCGACACATGTCCTTCCATACGGCAGCATCTTCCCGCTGTTCTACACGCCATTCCAAGAAGTCGATCCACTCCAGATAGGCAGGATCGTTGCGACATATAAGTGCATGCGTCACCGCCCGCATGACCATGTAGTTGTTGCCACCAGCTATGAAGCGCATGCTTCCTTGTCCAAAAAGGACCGACGTGGGTAATGGCTGTTTTTCGTTGTTTTCTGCTGTAAATTGTTCATTATTTGCCTTTTTCGGTGAATTTTTTGGTGGTTGAATCCAAGTAAAAAGCAAGCGCACCCAATAATCGTTGAGGCCAGATAGCCTTAATGCAGCCGAATCAAGTACAAAGGTTGCATCTCGCAAAAATTCGCCATTGCCAAATCCACGGTCGAGGGCAGTCTGCAATACAACGAGGATCCTAGCCGGGTCGATGCCCTCCACATCGACTAGGGTGCGCAATGCGTCCCCTACGGGGCGTTGATGTGTATCAGGCGAGAATTTATCAATTAGATTCAACACCCTGTCTGGCTGCTTCTTAGCAAGCTCGGCAAAGGCCGCAGACGCTTCCCTGCTGCCTCCTATCAGAGAAATTTTGTTGTTTTGATTTTTCCAGTCTGTGTTATCAGTGATCTCACTAAATAACTTCAGGATGTTCTGATCGCTGGCCCGTTCCATAGCGTCGGTTGCCATTGGCGAGCGTACATACCCGGCGGAGATGCCGCGCTTTGGCGCACGATGTGCATCTGGCACGGCACGCATCTCTTCGCCAATAAATCGCCTTGCTGCAGAAGGCAGTTTCGTGCGGTCGATTTTTGCAAGCAGACGAGCCCGCATGCGTCGATTTTCCCGTCGAATGCGCCTGCGTTGATGAACATCATCGTCCGCATCAATGACGCAATCGTTTAATTTATTTATTATTCCAACAAGTTTGTCATTTTCGTCAACACTTAAGCATGGCGAGAGTGCAGTAATTAGCTGTAGCGTATCAGCTTGATCGTCGCCATGCCGATCACCAAGTACCAACCGATCTGAGTATTTTTCTATAAATCTGAAGCCGGTATTTGCAAGAGTGGGCATATTGGACGAGAGCGCAAGGGCAAAAAGGCGATCTAGAAGCAAAATACTCCCTTCATTACTCTCTACGATTGAGATAAAGCCCAGCGGGTTGCTTCGCGCAAGCTCCTCAAGGGCTGTACGAATAGCCTCAATAAGCGGTACGTCAAAATGTGCTTGTGATGTATCTTGATTTCGGCCAAGACTCTGCAATTCCCAATAGTCAAATGCTGTAGATTTTCTAAGCTGCGAGTCGGCACCAAATACATCAGCAAGCGACGCAAGCTTCGGCACGAGTACATTCGCATAGGCTTTTGGATTTTTCTTCGCAAACTTGCAAAAATCATGCAATCCAGAAATTTCTCTAACATATCTTGCGAAATGACTGGCAAAAGAGCGTTGCTGGTTTTGCCGATAGATTAGTATTCTACCTATCAGATCAGTCTGTCCAGACTCACTTCTTCTTTCTTGATTTCTTGTCGCTTCATCCGCCGCGGCGCGCGCCTGTATCACGAGCCGGTCCCAGAGAATCCCTAACAGGTGAGCAGCGACATCATGGCGACTGTCTTCAGCATGCCGACGCACCACCGCGACGTGCGAGAATGCTACAGACGCAGCTTGCGTGACGGCGGCATCAAACATTCTAAAAGCTTGCTCGTCCCAATGCTCAAGCCGCTCAAGAACAAAAGGCGTGAACCTAAGTCGATCCGAGCTATCGAGCCAATGCCGCCGCAACAGGGTCAGAACTTCAGGGCCAGCAAATGATACGGCAGCAGACAGCCAATGTAGAACACTCCAGGCACGTTCGTCGTCCGTCGATGCCATCCGATCTGAGATCGCGCCGCGCAGCAAAGGAAACCATTGCGGCTTGCCTGCGGACAACCGTAGGGCCCGCTCGGCCAACGGTGCGTCAACCCCGGCGACGACGCGCATAACCAAGCGCCGTTCTTCTTGCGTGGGCGCTTCATATCCAGCAGCAAGGTCCAAGATGAGATGGCGTAGGTGGCGCTTCAGCGTCCCGTCAACCCAAAGACGCCCGATCGCGGCATCGTACTCCTCCTGTGCAGCATCCCGGATATAACGCAACATGGCGAGGGCTTGCGGCCGCGCCAGTAGATTGTGGCCCGCCGCCTTAATTCTTTCTGCGAGATCGCCCTGCGCTAGAGCCAGGCGCGCGTCAAGGCTCTCTGCCCAGGTCTGATGAGAGAAGCCCACCAGCCCGGTGTCTTCCCGTTGACGAATGATGCCCTCGGCGCGAAGGCGTTCGACAGCGCGCCGGGTCCCGAACGGCAAGCTAGCCTGCGCTGTCCAGAGAGCGCCTGTCTGACGTTGCGCTTGAATAAGATGCTCCGTAACGCGCTCCAAGTTCAACTGTGGATTTTGCTCCACGAGGCGGTCGAAACGCGCCGTCTGCGCGTATCGCCAACTCGTCATGGCGCTCCAAGCAAACCCAGCTCGACGCGCGGACACGATATCGCGCAACGCTTGAGGAATGCGCACTATCTCACGGAGATTGTCAGGGATCTCTCCTGGATCAACGCCGACACGTTGCATTATATCATACACAGCGCGCAGGCTAGGTAGGGCAAGTTCAACAATATCGACGCCGCTTGATGGAAATGCGGTCCTGAATGCTCCATCAGCGTTAAACTCGAATGGCCGCGCAGAAGCTACGATCCTTATGCCGGGAGCGAGACGTAATTGGCGTACGAGCTGCGAGAGCGCCCGTAGCCGACCGCCGCTTCCGTCGATCAGCGCTGCAACCGCGTCGAGTTGGTCAATGAGAACATACAGTGGCGCTACAGAACTCTGCGATCGAAGTTCCTGCGCGAGGTCGTTACCCAGTCCGAGTTCGCGTCCGATATGCGATAGGTTGCTCACGTTCGGTGGCAGCATATCAGCTTTTATACCCAGCACGATCGCACCCATATCGGTGAGTCGCTCGCCGAGAGTTGCGAGAAGAGCAGATTTTCCAGATCCGGGCTCGCCGAACAGAAGTACGGTACGACTTAGTGTGGCTGGTTCTGTGGGAGTCTTCAGGTAATTTTCGATGAGCGCCAGCTCCGGCCGCTCAATAAAGTGGCCCTCGATGTCCCGAGGCCACATGAACAGATCTGCTGATGCAGCCTCGAGAGCGTCAGCGGAATATTCCGGTGGCTTATCCACGCCACGCTTTTCACTCTCGCGCTGTTCCACGCCGATGTTGACAACGATCGTTGCGTCGCGGCCAGCAGATTGGTTCGCTGCCACATGTGGCAGCGGTATCGCTTCTAAGGTCTTGATAACCGCGCCTTGTCCGACCTCGCCAAGGGCGTCAGTTATTTTCCCCGTTTAGCCCTCTCCACCATGTTTAAGCGATCTATCCGTATATCCTGTCCAGCACTTCCTCTGATATCAATGCTTTCGGCGCTCTCAATCTCGCCAATAAGAATGTTGCCCTGGGCTTGGAGGTCGAATCGAACCTGCGCACGCTCATTGATGACGGGCTGCGCCGCCGGATCGACTTGCATCGCAATAATGAAAGCCCTAAATTGCTGTCCGATAGCCTCTGTGTCTGCTGTCGTAATCTCCGGTATCGCGGCGGCAAGCACCTTGAATGCCTCTGGAGATTTTGGATCAGCCTCGACTTGCGCTATTGCCGTGCCAGCACGAGATCCAAAACGATTAGCAACCCCTTCGCGCAACGCCGTGTACGCTTCCTTAGTAGCCACCTTGACCGCTTCGCTTCCGACGAGAGCTGCACCTGCCTCCAGCACGCTCCACATCACCGCCGCTGATATCATGACCACGTGCGCCCTTCGGTGGCTGAACGGTCCTCCAATTTGGTGAGCCACAATCAATAAGACAACCACTTACTGCGCTGCAAACGCCCTGCAATCGACGGGTTGGCTCAAGCCCAAGGGCGGGCGGATAATTAGATTTGAAACGGAACGATTCGCGGCTAAAAATGCGTGGAACATTCGAGTATACCCTGGCGTGACGTAACACAGTAAATGGGCTGAGCCGTAACATCTAAGTTCATAGCGGCAGTTTGTGACACGGTAGTCCCAGGCTTAAACCCTGAGGTTACCGGTCGGGCCTCACGGCGGCTACGCTCGTGCAACCCACCCGCGCCAGGTGAGTGCCGCATAGAACAAGGCAACCTCTCGAAAGCCGCCGATTGCCAGGATGTCAGCATCCTGTTCAGGCGAGATGACCAGTAGGTGCGCACTGACAGTCGCACGGGCCTGCCAGGCCTGCTTACGGCCAGCGCTCGATGCTGCCAGCGAAGCACCGATCGGTGACGACATGGAAGCCGATTGACCCCGGCTATTGCGGGTGTGGTTCGTAGGGTGCGTCAACCACCCTGAGGTAACCTGTTTTGCCCCGCATCGGCTACGCCCGCGTCAGCACCCTCGATCAGGATCTCGACACACAGGTGGCCCGGCTGAAGGCCGAGGGCTGCGTCATTATCCGGGCTGAGAAGGTGTCGGGCGCGAGTCGCGAGGGCCGGGCCGAACTCGCCACCGTCCTCGAATTCCTACGGCCGGGCGACGAGTTGGTCGTGACCCGCCTTGACCGGCTCGGCCGCGACACGAGGGACGTCCTCAACGTCGTGCATGAAGCCGAGCAGCGCGGGGCCAGTATCACCGTCCTCGATCCGCACGTCTCCACTCGTGGCGAGATGGGCCACGTGGTGCTGACCGTGCTCGGCATGGTCGCGCAGATGGAACGTCGGTTTATCAAAGAGCGACAGCGCGAGGGCATCGCGCGAGCGAAGGCGGCCGGGGCGTACACCGGCGGCAAGCGCCGCCTCGATCGCGATCAGGTGCGGGCGCTGCACACCGCTGGCCATGGCCCGTCCGCCATCGCCGCAACACTCGGTTGCTCGCGTATGCAGGTCTACCGCATCCTTCAAGGGGCGTGAGCGCCACGCTGGCTCCAAGATTGCTTAATCGAGCATAGCGGATCGCTATGGCTATATTCCTTCACTGCGAAATTAAATACCTCCAGATTTGCATAACTCATGTCTACGAAAGTCGCATAATTATATCATCTTTGCTTGAGCATCGACGGTCGAGAGAGTAGGGTTTATATCCCAAAAAATTGACACTTGAGCAGCTTGGAATTACAAACATTCCAATAAGGAGGTGCTGTTGAGCGGGCATCGATATTTCAATATTGGCGATATAATTGGATTAAATCTAAATTTAGCGCTGGGCTGCTCCATCTTCGTCAATTAGGCGTTCGCTCCTCACTGACTCGACAGAGCGAACAAGCCAGAACCAGCGATCCTCGCGGTTGTGAGGGGCCGCAGCGAGGAACTGGAGAACCTCCTCGCGCGAGTACGCCTTCATCATACTCGCAACGTAACGTATGTGATGCAAATTAGGTGAGCCGTCGAGAACGCGCGCGATCAGCTCTTCATGCACTGCGCGGTGCATAGGGTTTGATGTAGCAGCCAAGCGAAACAGCAACGTCTCTTGGCTGATGTCAGCCGCGGAGAGGCAGCGTTGAAGCGCTTCAGCAGGGAACAGGTCGAATGCTTCAGCGAACACATCTGGAACGAGAGTAGCGAGAGCAGGCGTCGCGAGCATACGGTCCAGTAGCCGAGCGTTATAAGCAACCTTTCCCCTGATAGCTCTCAACACCGCCGCTGCGCGCTCGTCGTCAGAGAGATGACGTACGACGTAATCGGCTGCTAGGTCTGGCGAAAGGGCCAACATCTCCGGAGTGAAGTGTTCCTCCCAACGGCTCGTCGCGCTCCGAAGTGCAACCCATTCGTGAAAGGCGTGCTCGACGCCATCGGCTGTCGTCACACTGAGACTGGCACCAAATTTCTTTCGCCACTCCTCGTAGAGCATAAGTGCTTGGCGGAGGTGGTATGCGGGAAGGGCGTCTGGCTGATCCGCGATAAATCTCACGATGGAGGGAACGCCTGTGGGATAGGCCTGCGCGACGGCGTTAAGCACATCTTGCATCGCTTTCGGCTGCATAGGGCTGTCTAGCCGACGCCAGACTTCGTCGATGAGCGAGTCGGGCGCACTCGGAAGCCAGCGCATATAGGCTAGTACCGGGATGTGGTGGAGATTTGCGAAAGAGGGCGGCAGTTGCGCGACCATCTCTGGCACGAGCGCCTCCCCGTGCCGCGCGATGAGCACCCGCCAGCCTGCCTCTTCGTGACCCGTGACTATCCATGCTCGCGCCGTTTCGTCCTCAATCTCAAGCGACACCTGCTCGGCAAGCCTATGGTGGTGATGCGCGCCAGTCGTTAGAGCAACGCGCTGAAAGCGGGCGATCCAAGGTGAGCCGCGTTCGACCACGGCAAAACCGAGCAGTTCCTGCGCGCGAGTTCCCATAGACGGGAAGAGGGTGAGTAGTAGATCGAATACGTTGTCATCGCCACAGCCGACAAGCACACGATTGAGATCGATCCACGCGCTGGAATTTGCGGCACCGACCGCTTCAATCAAACGATCGTATTCTGTTGCAATGACCCAGGCCAGGGCGCGATTGCCACGCCTGTCTGCGGCAGGCCGGAGCTTCCAGGGGCGCGAAGCTACGATAGCATCAAGGTGCGGTCGGACCCATTGCGGCACATCACGGCAACAGCCGAGCGCGGCCGCCGCGGCATCCAACTGACTGGCTCGCCCAGACACTGCGATCTGCTCCAGCCAGGGCCCCCACTCTGGCCCACCTAACTCGGCGATTGCATCAAGCACGAGGCTCGTGTTCGGCGATCCGATCCATTCGCCGAGCGTGGCTCGCTGCGCGTATAAGTTCACCGGGCGGAGCGCCTGCTTCCATTCTGTCGGGTACAAGCCAGCCCCGGCTAAATCGGTGAGCACGTCCAGCGCTGGGCGGAGGAACTCCGGACGCCCTCCCTCTAGCGCAGCCAAGGCGGCGCGATTGCGCACCGCCAAGCGAGAGTCGGCCAGGGCGCGCAACAAAGTGTCCGCGAGGGAGGGCGTCGGGCACTCCGCGCCGCGACTAGTATCAAGTGCCGCGGCTAACACGATGTCGCCCCTCACCGCGGCGTTCACGTCGCTGTCCGTGGCGCGTCCACCCGCCTGAATGGCCAAGGCATAGCTCTCGCGCGTCCAGAGCGGTCTCACGGCGCGCTCGGCTCGCGCTTCTCCCAACAGGCCGCGTCCCGCAAGCCAGCTCCAGTATAGGTCGTGGATGGGAACTGCTTGACCACTGCGTTCGAGGACTGTGCCGAGACTCCTCAGCAGCCTGACCGGGTCGCTTAGGCTCGCCGAAGCTGATCGAGCTTGGAGTTCGTGCGCGAGACGACCGAAGGATCGTGTTCCCTCAAGGGACAGGTCCGCGACGGCTCCGGCGAGAGCTTCTGTGAAGCGCTCGGGCAACCCACGTGCAAGGTGCTCGTGGAACTGCCGTAGCAAGTCGCCGGTCGCAGCGGCTCGTGCGCCCGAGAGGACGTGAATGGCCAGCAGTAGAGGCAGCCGCAGGAGGTCCAGCACGGATCTCAGCGGAAGCGGGTCGCCTGGCGCAGCGGCCGCGACAGCACACGCCACTCGGTCGGGCGGGAGCAGGTCGAGGTTCCACCGTTTGACGGGAGCGTCGTCAACATCGGCGAACTTGGCCGTAGCAACTAGGCGTGCGCTCCGCAGAGCACGCAGCACCCGTCGCTTCTCTCCAGTCCCTCCAACCGCGAATTCGGACCAACCGTCGAGAAAGACGCAGACCCGCGGGTCACGGAACAGGGCTGGCAAGTCGACTCCCGGCGCTACCTCCGTGACCATTTGTTCTAAGTCACGCCATCCCGTCGCCTGTCCAGCCGGTAGGAACAGGGGGACGACTGTGCCGGCTTCGAGCAGTCGCTTCGCTGCTTGCCAGAGAGCGTGCGTCTTTCCGGAACCAGGCTGGCCGACGACAAGGTGATGTTTCTCCGGAAGCCCAATAAGGCTCGACAGCGTCGCGATTTCGGGCGCTCCGCGAGGTTCGGCCTCAGTGAGCCGCCGCTCTACCGAGAAGGCGTCCTCTAGAGCGTCCCGGGCCGCCAACGTAGCGTCCGGGAAGAGCAGGCCGATCGACGGCGGTGCACCGGCATCAATCAATGAGGCCGCGAGGTCGCGCAGATCGTCAAGGGCAAGGGGACCGCTTGGGTGCGTGGCGCGCTCGGCCAGCAGGCGTCCGGCAACGCTCGACGGAATAGCGAAGGATGTTGCGCGCTGCAGGCAAGCCCGAAGTTGCGCTCCGTCTAGGCGACGAGGGCTCGGCCCGAGCGCACACGCAATGACGTCGCGGAACACGGCGTCGTAGGAGCGGTGCGCCATGTCTGCAGTCGCCTGGACCTCGTCCCGAAGCGCGACGAGGGCTCGACGATTACTCTCCTCGAGAGAGCGCCAGTCAGGCGCGCCACATGCAAATGCTAAGGGGCTGAGAAGCTCCACCCTAAGCTGCTCAGGAGAGCTGATGGCGATGAAGGCCCTCAAGGTATCCGACAGCGTGCGCTGAAGCAGGGCGGCGCGAAGCTCCTCGACATCCCCACCAGAGGCGGCCGCTTCCCAGGCGGTCAAACCAGCCACGCCAGACGGCAGAGCATTTCTTCGCTCCTGTCCAATGCTCGACGTCGTAAGGAATACGAGGCGTACATTCCGGCCAGGGTTGGTGATACGAAGTCTGTGCAGGGCCTCGACGGCATCAAGTACGTCTGCAGAGTTCAGCGTCACCGAGCCGGACTCGCGCGTGTCTTTGACCTGGGTGGCCCTCAGGACCTCATCGAGCGTGCCCGGCTCACGAAGGATTTCTGTATAGTCCTCGGCGACTTCCAGGTAAAGTTCGTCGTCTATCCCTAATCCCACCCACGCAGTCGCCGATGCGTGAAGCTGGTAGACATAGCCTCGAAGTGAAGCCGTGGCCTGTCGGCTCACATCTTCCAGTGGGACCGTCCAGACCCGAGAAGGGTCGCCGAAGACGTCAACGCGTGTGGCTGGCATGGGTGGACTCGAGAACAACGACAGCGGCATAGCCCGATGCTGCGCAATTGTGAACTATGCAGATCGTAGGCCGAGTTGCCGCAGACGATTGAACGTCCGTTCCGTGACAATCAGGTTCGTTCCACAATTGGAGCGATCCGGCCATTCGGCATCTACCCAAACAACCGCCGCCCGCCACCCTTAACAGCCCATCGCATGGTCAAGTGGATTGAGCTTAGCGCCCAAGCATCACAATTCCGCAGCGGAATATTTCTATAATTTAGTAGATAGATTTGATGTTCAGGTCTCTGAGTGTGATACGGTTGCCTGAGCAGATCACAGGCACCGATGATCACCGCCTGCGTCATGGGTCGAAACCACGGTAAGGCAGGTCGGGAGTAGTTAGTAACTGGAAAAATACCTTCGGCGAAATCTTGAGCTTGCGCCACCCGCTGCGCACCGGCGTGGAACTGAATGGCAATGGCAGCCAAGGCGGGGCCATCGCCCGATGCGACTGGGTAACGGATCAGGTATTGCGCCAGCCGGCTGGCCAATAGCTGTCTCGGCTCGACGCTGCGCACAACTCGTTTTGGTGAGGCACCTGCCTCAGCCGTACCTCGAACGAGCCAAAGGCTGAGCGGCGGCCTGTCGACGGTGCTCAATCTGCGACCCGCCAAGTCAGCCCAGCAGCGGCACCCGCCCGCCCGTTCGATGCTCACGACTATAAGCCTCATGCACCCGGCGCTGCGGGCTTAGGTTGATAGCGATGAAAGTCGAGCCGATCGCGACCGGCTCGGCCGGGCCGCAGCATGCTCGGCGCTGCGGCGAAGGGCACGCGGTGACGGGTCAGCAAGCCGCTCGCGAGAAAAGCTCGGGTTCTGTTGGTGGCTCGACGACATGAGCGGGATGCATTAGGCCGATTTCGGTCCGTCGCCGGGTGAAGGCCGGCTGATTCGGCCAGTCGCAGAACCGCAGGGTGAAGCGGTCCTCGCCCTCCACTGCCAGCACGACGCACTCGTACCACTCGCAGTGCTCGGCCGAGAACGCCGCCAGCACGATCGTTCCGACCGCAAGGTCGCCCCAACCCGTCGGCTGCTTTACGAGCGGCACGGTCGCAGCCGGCTTCGCGGGGGCAGGGGTTGCAATCGACGGCTTTGTCGGCACGACGCCCGCCTCGTTCCCGCCGGCTCCGCCGATGATCTTCAGCGGCGGCAGGCCGCTGTTGAGCGCCGCGGTCTGCAACTCCGTCAGGAGCGCCGCTTTAATGAAGGGCACGAACGCCTTGCCGCTGGCGAACACCCGCCCGCGCGGCAGCTTCGCGGCTAGGGCCTGCTCGACCTCGGTGCGAATGGCAAGGGTGCGCATGCCCATCAATTCCGCCGCCTTGGTGGCAAGCTCGGTCTCGCTCGCGACAAAGGCCGAACCGTGAGCCTTGCCAGCCTCGTCACGGCCGAACACGGCGAAGGCGAGTGTGTCAGCAGGAACCGGCGGGGTCGGTTGTGCTGGTATGGTCATTGGCAGCCTCCCGAAATGAAAGAGGAGGCCCGTGGCCCCCTCGCAGGTAGTGCAGCGATGTTGGTGTGAAGGCGGGGCCGCAATCGACCGCGCGGGATTGAGAAAACCATCAACGTCTCTTCCATCGAGGCTCGACTGCTAACGGCAGCGCCTACACACCCTGAGGTTATATGAATTTAGTCCTATAAGCAAGCCCGTAGTGACGCATGCAAGTTGAAGCCCTCGATGGTCTTCCGATGGCGTTGGCAGGATGATCGATTAGCAGCCCTGCTCGGCGATGATCTTGCGCAGGTCTTTGAGAAAGTCGGCATACGGGATCGCCTCTACCGGCTCGCAACGAGCCGATGCCGAGCGCATGCGTTCCGAGGCGGTGAAAAGCTTACGAGCCGCCGCGCAGGCCTCGGCTTGCATGCCTGCCTGCAATTTCAGTTCGAGGTCGGCAATCGGCGATCCTCCGTCTTCCTTCAAAGCTGCCGTCTCTTGCCGCACGACACGATCAGCCTCACGACACTCCGGCCGGTTGAGGCGGGCCGTCGTCAGCTCGGAGACTCGCTTTTCGGTATCCAGGCGATCAATCTCCTGAGTCAGCCGGTGCGACTGCTCCTCGACGATTGCGCGGGTACGAGCCTCCTCCTGTGCCCTGACGAGCGCTGCCTGCTGCTGCCGCACCTGCTCGGCCAGCCGTTCGCGGTCGATGGCCGCCTCTCGTTCGGCCGTTTCTTGCCGCCGAGCCTGCTCCGCATGTACAGCGTCAGCTCGGGCACGTGCGGCGACACGGTTAGCCTGCTCCTCGCGCTCCTGCTCGTCGCGGGCGCGCTGCTGGCGGGCAAGCTCGCGGGCCTTCTCCTCACGTTCAAGCCTCGAGAGTTCAGCCGCGCGTCGGCGCGCCGCTTCATCCTGTTCCGCGACCTGGGCATTGTTGGCTTCGGCATGCGCTTGTAGTGCCAGAGCGCGTGCATGCTCAGCCTCCCTGTTCGCACGGCGGCGTTCGGCCTGCGCGGCACGCCGGCTCTCGAACAACTGCTCAGTGTTGCTTGATCCTGGCGGGATGACGGGCAGCGCAGCGGGCTCGCGTGCCTGCGCAAGAACGGCACCCAGTTCTGGCCAGCACGCGACCGCTGTCGGAGCGTCAAGACGGGCGATGGCATCTCGGCTGATCGTGTAGTCTGCGCTCGACAGTTCGAGGCGTGCCAGCGAATCGAGTTCGCGGCCGGCAAGTGCGAGGGCCGTCCGAGCGTCAAAGCTTCTGATCTGTCCGGCAAGCTTGCGCGTGATCCCATTAGCAATTTGCGCCAGCGCCGGGTGCGTGAGCGAGGATGGGCAGTGTATTTCAGCCGGTAAAGGTACGAGCTTTGATGGATGGCCCGATGTCTGCGCCTCAGCTTGAGGGCCGAGCAACATCGGACCGGCAGTAATTCCGACCATGAAAGCACGGTGCGACATTTTCATGAAAATTGCCATGTATCTAACTCCCTCCCTGCAACGATCGGATAATCTGATCGAAGTTATAATGTAGAGGAAAATTGAAGTAGCTCGCTGGCTTGGCGGAGAATGCAACTGGCAACCTGCCACTCGCATCGTCGAGTGCGAGAACACGAGAGCCAAGCTCATGGGCCTGCGACTGCGGCCTCACGATCAGGCCGCTTTGGTGTCATTTTATTGCCTGGATAAAAGGACCGCAAGCGGTGCGCTTACACGGCATGAGAGCGCGTGCGTTGGTTGGCTGGAACCTGCGCCGCCTGCGTGTGGGCAAAGGTCTGTCGCAGGAGGCGCTCGGCCTCATTGCCGAATGTGAGCCGTCCTACATCGGGCGGATCGAACGTGGCCGCGAGAACACCACCATCGAGACTCTTGAAGCGTTGGCAGACGTGCTCGGCACGCACCTGTCGGAGTTCTTCGTCGTACCCGAACCAGGAGCCGCGAAGCCGGCTTCACTCAGGCCAGGCCGGAAGGCGAAGGATTCCTGATCCGGTGCCTGAGGGACAAAGCACGACCCGGTCGCAACGAGGAAAGATGGGGCAAGCGGCGTTCGCGCAGCGCTGCCGGTCGTCGATGCGGTTGCCGTTGCAGAGGTCGAGTTCCGAGGCCGAGCACAGCCGCCACATGGCGAACTGGACGAAGCGTGGGAAGCAGGCCGGGAAGGTCGGGTTGAAGGCACGTGCATCAACCCGATTGGCAAGGCCACGGATGAGGTCGGCGCAGCCGCCGGGGGCGTAGCAGCGCGGACCGTATGGGTGCTCGGCCCTGAAACGGCGCAGGGTGCCGGTCCGATGCAGATGGTTGTGCAGCAGGCTATCGACCACGATCATCGCTGCTCCGCTTGTGACCCATCGCTCGCGGTCAGGGTCGGCCGCGAGCAGCAGGTCGGCGAGCGCCATCGACCATACCTTCTTTCCGATGCCGCTGATTTCGCTCAGGGGGGCCACCAGCGCCCGCGACATGGCGACGGCGCGGTCGGGTGCATCGGGGCCGCCATCGGCCTCGGCGAGCCGCCTGTCGAACCAGGCGACGAGGTCGTTGTCGCAGATGTCACGGACGAACAGTGCCAGGGCGTAGGCGGCGACGATCAGCGCGCCCTTGCGCGTTGGGTGGGTCGTTAGCGGGCATGCGCCGAGGTGCTGGGGCTCAGCGCAGGTGCAGGCCGCCTTGCGATAGCGGCACCCGTCGAATGACCAGTAGGAGCGCAGCCGCGGGCAGGTCGGCCCAGCCTTGAGGGCGGTCATGACATCGTCCCAGCCGACGACGCCGTGCTTGGCGGCGAAGGCAGCGGCGTTCGCGTCGGAGATGCCCTGAAACTGGCTGACGCCGATCAGCCAACCGAACAGCCACGGCGTATCGTGCTCGGCGACCGCGCTGGGGATTTCGTCGGCGCTCAATTGGGATCGGATGTCATCGAGATAAGTTGTCGGGGCCAGGCTCAGCGCCGGCTGCACGATCGTCTCGAATCGCTTCCAATTTCTTATGTTTTGCATCGATGCGCCCTTACTAATCAAGCGAAGATGATTTCATAATTGCAATAGGTGGCGTCAAGCAGAATCAAACTGCAAATGACAACCTAAAAACTTGATTCCACATACGCTGGCATATCCATGGGTTGCCCTGGTACAAGGTGGCAGAGTCGCAAACGTGCAGGGTCTATGGAGACGGGGATGCCAACGCACTTTCTGAGCGGAGAGACAATTCTTGAAGCCGTCCGAGCCGCGAACGCCCAGCACTCCTCACGACGACTCGGCGTGGCCTATTGGGGAGGCAAGGCCGCCGAACGGCTCGGCCTCGCCCACGACCTTGCGCAGACCCGCATCGTCTGCGACCTCTGGAGCGACGGCTGTGATCCTGACACCATAGCTGACCTGCTCAAGCGCGGCGCGACGGTGCGTACCGTCGAGGCGTTTCACGCCAAGACGTACCTGTACCCCGATCGCGTGGTGATCGGCTCGGCCAATGCTTCCCGTAGTGGACTCGGTGACACCGACGAACCGCCACGGCGGATGGAAACCGCTGTGCTATGCGACGACGGGGACGTGTTGCGAAAGGCCGAAGCATGGTTCGAGAGTGCGTGGAAGAAAGGCGTTCCGGTTGACAGCGTGACCCTTGAGGTGGCCCGGCCTGCACTTGAGGCGATCCGTGCAGCTCGTCGACCGACCTTGTTGCAAGTACTTGCTTGCGAGCCAAGCTTGTTCGCCAAACTCGACCTTTGGCTCGTTCTCCGCACCGAATCAGATGTAAGCGATGAGGCTGACCTGACATGGGACACAGTGAAAGAAGAGTACGGCGCGGATGACATGCAAGCTTACGGCGAAGAATATCCATTCTATGAGGTCGAGCCTCAGGAGGTCGCGGAATGCCCAGCCGGGCGGGTCTTCCTTGACTTCGAACGGCCGAGGAAAAAGCGTGCGGCTGAGTATCAAGGAATCTGGAAGGTGCGCGCGGATGGTCTGCGACCTGTTTCTGGGACGACGCGCTCGCTTGTGCTCTTAGACCGACTGCCGAGCTTGTGTGGTTGCCGGATCTCAAAATGGGAGATGAGCATTCTGGGCCAGAATTTATCCGAGTTATCCGATAAAGATAGATTTATTGATGATAAGAAAATTCGTCACGCCATAGAAAATGCATGGCATGAAATTAGTACGGGAAAATTCCTGCGCGAATAGCCTCTGAGGAGCAAAAAGCGGCTGATGATGAAGTCATCGCCGTAATTCGAGCGATTTTGATCAATGTATTATCTGATATTATGTTTGTTGAATGCCGACGATTTGACAAAATCGATATAACGAAACAAATATCGCGCATAATTGAAACAATCAAATCTAATATTATCGGGGCGACTTGCTTTGTGCGCGCCAATTTTGCGGAGCTATCGGATAGCGTAGCGCTTGATGTGCTTTCCGTCTATGTTCATGTGCGTAAAAATCCGACAAAGCCTCTTGACGAATGTCCTTTAATACGGTTTTTCCCGCGCCTCCGGCGAAGGCAAGCTTATCAAGCGTCATCCCTGCAAAAATGTTGCACATTCTCACCATGTCGCAAGGCCGCAGCGGACGTTTGCCTTGTCGAAAGCGGCCGGTGCCCTCTATTGTGATCTCACCAGTCTCGTTATCGATTATTGTATCTTTGCGGGGCCATGCCCGATATTCTGAAAGCTGTCCCTTGCACATATATCGGGATTTTCCAGCGACCTCGGTGTGTCCAATTCGACGGTAGTGGGCTGCCTTAATCCCTTCGACGATAGACCGGTACCGAGTGTTCACGGCATCAATCCTCCTCGAAAGTTCCGCTTCTGTCACACCCCATACGACGGCATGAACGTGCCAGGAAACACCGCGCTTGAAGCTCGCGCCGGCAGCGTTGAGGTTCGTGAACAATGAACATTCAACCATCCCGACATAGGCGCATCCACGGAGCACCTCATGCACCCAGGAATGCAGCCTCTTGATTTTGAAGCCCGCGGCGTGATCCTCACGGATCGTATGATCGTGCCTGATGAGGGTGACAAAGAACACGGGCTGATCAGCGCCGAGCCCTTTAGCGCGCTCCGCGAGGTGCCCGGAAGTGATCCGCGCGAAATTCAACCGGGCGTCCAGATTGTTGGCATACAGGTACATCGCTTGGGACCGGTCGAGTTCGGTCAGCGCATCTCTATTTAGATGAACTGACCCCTTTCGACCGCGCTCATGGTAGTGCCTTAGTTGGTCATCGGCTTGGCGATGCTGGCGGTTGAAAACTGCTTCGGTGGTAACCGGTAAGCGCCTTGTGCTGTGGGGGGTAGAAAACCGTGATCGAGGCAAATGCGGCGCGGGCAGGCTGTTTGATGGGGTAGACATGGCCAATGACGCCTTATTTTGACTGCTGAAGGGGGCGTATGTATTACAAGGGCTTTTACGATGGATTTCCCAAGGCATGGTCAGTGTTTGGAATTGGTCGCTTCCCGCGATGCGTTCGGGCGAAGAGCCTGAAGTCGTCGCTGCCGCTCTTCGAGCTGGCTCTCGCTCGTCGACTGCTCAGAAACTAATTTGCCTAGATCCGTAATGAAGCGCGAGGCCACCGCACTCAACGCAGCAAGCTGCTCCGCTGGCACAATCCCACGTCCACGATTGTCATCCGACAGGCCAACGGCACTCATAAAATCTGCTGTAGAATCGATTGCTGCATCGATGACGCGCCCGCGCTGCGCCTCGACCGTCGCGATCTGAGTCGCCGCTATCTGTAGAAGAGAAAATGCCTTTTCAATCAAGCCCTTCATCTGTGGATTTGCCGGTAGCGAGAGCACTTGAATCTGCTCCTCGCCTGACGTCCATTCAATCACGTCGGGCGGCCGAGCGGATGATCCGGTCTTCCGATCATTTCTGCTACTATCAAAGCGTCGTACAGGCACGTATACATCGCCAACACTTCGATTCTGGTCGCCAGGGGCATTAGGAGCTTCGTGCTTCTGTTTCGACGATGGACCGGGTTTTTCCGCTTCGGAATGCGCCCGAGAATGACCGCCGCGTGCCCATTGGTTCAGCCCTTGCCCGCTTTTTTCGGCTAGAGCCTCAACCTCGCTCGGTAATATGTTAATACTATCAAGATAAAGGATAGCTCGAACGTCACGATTATAGAGTTTGCGGGCTTCGCGCTTGCCATGCGCACTATCATCGCCATAAGAAATAACGCATTCAACCGCAAGATGAATTGTTTTTGTTCGAGACGATGGCTTTTCACGCCTGATGCTCAATGTTCTAACGAGGGCAGCATGCAGTCTAGGATCATTTTGCGATTTCTTCCAGATTGCATAAGCGAGCGCTATTCGGCTTACATGTTTTTTTACTGTGAGTTTTTTAATTGCACTTCCCACAAATTTTAGCCATTCATCAGGATCTTGCTCAAGTCGGCTATCAATGCGAAAGCCTACGTCAATGCGTGAGATCACTACATCGGCGCTGGCGATCACCTTCGGATCGACGCTCGTGGTGCAGACTTCGTTCTTCCGGTGCCATGCCGCCCGCGCTTTCGCGCCAGCAGCGAATCGACCCTCGGCCGTTCCACGCCGCAATTTCATACTCACCCCTTCCATGTCTGTTCGACAGACATAACGCCGACGATGCCGATACGGCTCCATTCGAAACGCAGCTGACCAAGCCGGATAGCCACGACTATGCCGTCCCGCGCTGGCGGCCTAGATGCCCAGGTGAATGGCTGAGGACTTTTACGGGCGTCGCGCGGACGTCTCTGTTCTCGGGCTCAGAGTTCAGCGCGTCGCCGTTTTGCAAGGCGTGTTGCGGACAGCGAGAAGGAGGCGGCCAGCTCGAAATTCGGCACTCTCGGCCCGCTCAAACACGCGGCGCACGACATCGATCAAGCTACGACCGGGCGCTTCCCAGCGGCCGAAAACCGTCGCGTAAAGGGGCCATCGCCATCACGAAAGGGAGCATGGCGATGACCTACGTGGCGCATGTTAACGCCTATAAAAATTATAGGAAAAATCGCGTTCGGGCTGACGCACGTCGCGTCGATGCCGCTCACGCGACGGCCGACGACGTGCTCTTGACCGAGCACGAGGTCGCGGGGCGTCAGGGGCGGTCGGTGCGGACGCTGCAAAACCAACGCGTCAATGGCGGCGGGATACCTTACCTGAAGCTCGGACGCGCCGTGCGCTACCGACTCAGCGATGTGATCACGTGGGAAGAGGCGCGGCGCTTCAGCAGCACGAGCGAGAAGGAGCAACGCAAGGCGTGACCCTTTCATCAGGCTTCAAAGTTTGCGCAATGGCCTCGCGGCCGAACGCCTCACGCCAAACCCGAATCGAGCTAACGGGCACGGTGCCGATCACCGTACCTCTACCGGATGGATGAATCAGGCAGGCAAAGGGGAGGGGGCCGAATTCACCCGCTGGGCCTCCCCTACCGCGTGGTCACTCGGTGGTCACCGGGCCAAAGCAAGCATGCCGCCTTCGATGTCGAAGGCGGCTAAACCATTGATGTTGATGAAGGAAAATGGTGCCGCAAGAGGGATTCGAACCCCCGACCCCCTCATTACGAATGAGGTGCTCTACCAGCTGAGCTATTGCGGCGCCGACCGGGCTGTGTGAACCGCCGACCGATGGGCGTGGTCATACCCGCCGTGCATCGGCTTGGCAAGGCGTCCTGCACGGGCTTGCTCCAAAAGGATTTGGGCGTGCCGGGCCTGTGGGCAGACCGCGGATGCAGGGCTTGGGAGGACCGCCCGGCGCCCTGGGTGCTTGACGCTGGGCTGCCAATTCCGGAGCATGGCGCCGCCGCATCTGCAAAAAATCCCCGCGACATCCCCCGAATGCCCCTGATCGCCCGCCTTCGTGCCTATGCCGCCGAGATGTTCGGCGCGCCCGCGTCGCCGCCCGACCCGGAGGCGGAGCAGCACCTCGCCGCCGTGGCCCTGCTCGTCCACGTCGCGCGGGTCGACGGGACCCTCGCCGCGGTGGAGCGCGACCGGCTCGCGCGTCTGCTGACCCCTCGCTTCGCCCCCACCGAGGCAGATGCGAGAGCGCTGATCGAGCGGGCCATCAGCTTCGACAACGAGACCCGCGACGTGGCCGCGTTCGTCGAGATGATCGGCCGCGACGTGACGGAGGAGGAGCGGCGCGGGCTCCTCGGTCTGGCCTGGGCGGTCGCCGCCGCGGACGGGCAGGTGCACGAGTTCGAGGACGATCTCGTCTGGCGCGTCGGCCAGCTCCTCGGCTTCGACGAGGCCGCGATCACCGCGACCCGGGCGGTCGCGCTGGCAGAGCTGCCGACGCAGCCGGCGCCGGCGCGGTGACGGAGCCATGGTGAGTCCGCTCGTCAGTCCGGGGTCCGGATGCAGGCCCGTGCTGCTGGTCCTGCATCAGGAGCAATCCACACCCGGTCGCCTCGGCCGGCTGTTTCAGGAGCGCGGCTATCCCCTCGACATCCGCCGCCCGCGCTTCGGCGACCCGCTCCCCGAGACGATGCGGGACCATGCCGGTGCGGTGATCTTCGGCGGGCCGATGAGCGCCAATGACGGCGACGCCTTCGTGCGCCAGGAGATCGACTGGATCGAGGTGCCGCTGCGCGAGGAGCGGCCCTTCCTCGGCCTGTGCCTCGGTGCGCAGATGCTGGCGAAGTGCCTCGGCGCAACGGTCTGCGCCCATCCGGAGGGGCGAGCCGAGATCGGCTATTATCCGCTCCTGCCGACCGAGGCGGGGCACGCCTTCGCGGGCGAGATCGGCCAGCCCTGGCCGTCCCACGTCTATCATTGGCACCGGGAGGGCTTCACCTGCCCGGCAGGGGCCGACACCCTGGCCACCGGGGACGATTTCCCCACCCAGGCGATCCGGGTCGGGCCGGCGGCGTTCGGCTTGCAGTTCCACCCCGAGGTCACCCACGCGATGATCTGCCGCTGGACCGTGCGGGCCGCCGAGCGCCTGCGCCTGCCCGGGGCACAGGACCGGGCGCGGCAGATCGAGGGCCGGCTGATGCATGACGGCCGCGTGGTGGCGTGGCTCGACGCCTTCCTCGACCATTGGCTCGCCGGGCCGGGCCACCCCACAGCATCATGATCCTCAGCCTGACCCTGCTGCTGCTGTGTCAGCTCGCCGGCGAGATCCTCGCCCGCACCTTCGCGCTGCCGGTCCCCGGCCCGGTCGTCGGCATGGCCCTGCTCCTCGGAGTGTTGATCCTGCGCGACCGGCGGCCCAGCGGGCTGCCGACGCCGATGACCGACGGCACGCTGGAGCGCACCGGCAAGGGGCTCCTCGCCCATCTCTCGCTGCTGTTCGTGCCGGCAGGCGCCGGGGTGATCGGGCGGCTCGACGTGCTGGCCGCCCACGGCCTCGCCCTCGCCCTCTCGCTCGTGGTCTCGACGGTCTTCGCCCTGGTCGCCACGGTGCTCACCTTCTCCTCCGTCGCGAAGCGAACCGGACGATGACCGGGGACTTCGCCCTCTGGGTGTTCCTGTCGCGCACGCCGCTCCTGTGGCTCACCGTGACGCTCACCGCCTACGTCGTCGCCGACCGGGTCTCCGCCGCCACCCGCCGCCACCCGCTCGCCAATCCCGTGCTGCACGCGATCTGGATGGTCGGCCTGGTGCTGATGGTCACCCGCACGCCCTACGCGGTGTATTTCGAGGGCGCGCAATTCGTGCACTTCCTGCTCGGCCCCGCCACCGTCGCGCTGGCGATCCCGCTCTACGAGCACCGCAAGACCGTGACGCGGGTGCTGGTGCCGATGCTGGCGGCTCTCCTCGTCGGCTCCACGGTCGCCCTCGTCACCTGCATCGCCACCGCGAAGCTCCTCGGCGTCCCGGACCCGATCCTGATCGCCCTGGCGCCGAAATCCGTGACGGCGAGCGTCGCCATGGGCATCACCTCGGCCCTTGGCGGCGACCCGACGCTGACCGCCGTGCTGGTGATCCTCACCGGCATCCTCGGCGCCATCCTGGTGACGCCGCTTCTCGACCGCCTCGGGGTCAAGGATTATCGCGCCCGCGGCTTCGCGGCAGGTCTCGCCGCCCACGGCATCGGCACCGCCCGCGCCTTCCAGGTCAGCGAGGTCGCCGGCACCTTCGCGGGCATCGCCATGGGGCTCAACGCCTTCCTCACCGCCGTGCTGGTGCCGCTGGCGCTGGCGTTTCTGCGCTAGTGTCCCGGTAGCGAAATTCGCCCATGAACCATCGCTCGCATCGGTGAGCGCACAGACGAGCGGGGCCGCAACTGCCCAGCAGGCGGGTTCATCGTCGGAGTTCAGCACCAGGACACTAGCAGACGATTTTTGGCCTAAATCCGACAGGCTGCTAGAGCGCTTCACGATCACGTTGCCATCGGGTGCTGCTCCAGGTTTTTGATCTTGCTGCATGTTCTGCGAACAACCTTTGTCCTTGGTCGGACAATGCTCTAAGCCTCCGGATCCTCCGTCCTCGCCCGTAATGCGCCGACGAGATGGAGCGAGCCCGTCACCAGCAGCCAGCGGCCCCGCGTCGCGGCGAGATCCACCGCGCGGGTCAGGCCGGCCTCCGGCTCCGCCGCTGCCTCGGCCTCCAGCCCCTCGGCGGCGGCGAGCGCCCGCAAGGCGGCGGCGGCATGGCCGCGCCGTTCCGGCATCTCGGTCGCGACCACGCTCGCCCGGTGCCGGGCGAGCACGGCGAGGAAGCCCGCCGCATCCTTGTCGCCCGCCATCGCCACGAGGGCGATGCAGGGGCCGGGCAGGTCGGGCATGCGGGCGAGGTCGCGCAGGACCGCCGCGAGGTTGAACGGCACATGGGCGCCGTCGAGCACCACCGGCACCGCGCCGTGTCTCGTCCGGATCCGCCGGCGCTCGAGCCGCCCCGGCAGGCATGCGCTCGCCCGGACCGGCGCGTCGAGGAGACCAGCCCGCAAGGGTGTGCCGTCGCGGCCCAAGGCGCCGCGCTGGCCCAGATGGTCGAGGACGAGGCCGGCGAGCGCGGCGTTCTCCTCGGCAATCGCCGCACCCGGCGGGATCGCCGGCCGCAGCACCGGGCAATCGAGGGCGGCGGCGCGGGCGGCCGCCACCGCCCCGGCCTCATCGTCGGTCGCCAGCGTGGTGACGAGCGCGGTCCCGGGCTTGAGGATGCCGACCTTCTCGGCGGCGATGGCGGCGCGGGTATGCCCGAGGATCTCGGTATGTTCGAGGCCGACATTGGTGACGACCGCGACCTCGCTCTCCACGGCATTGGTCGAATCGAGGCGCCCGCCGAGCCCGACCTCGATCACCGCCCAGTCGAGCCCGACCTCGCCGAAGATCGTGAGCGCGGCGGCCGTCAGCACGTCGAACCAGGTCGCGTCCTGGCCCGCGGTCCCGTCGCGACGCGCAGCCTCGTGGGCGTCGAGCGCGCGGGTCAGCGCCCATGCGAGGGTGGCGTCCGCCACCGGCCGGCCCTCGAGGCAGACCCGTTCGGTCACCGACTCGACGTGGGGCGAGGCGTAGCGCCCGACCCGCAGACCCGCCCGCATCAGCCCGGCCTCGATCAGCGCGCAGACCGAGCCCTTGCCCTTGGTGCCGCCGACATGAATCACCCGCAGGCGATTGTGCGGCTCGCCGAGCCGGGCGAGCAGGTCGCGCATCGGATCGAGCCCGACCCGCATGCCGCCCCGCGGCCGCTTCTCCCAATCCGTGAGGCAATCCAGGCGGTCCAGGACGGGAGGCAGCGGATCATCGGCGGGCGAAGGCAGGAGCGAGGACATCGGCGGCATCAGCGTCATGGGTCACCCGTCGATCGGTGCGGGGAGGGTGCCCAGGCGAGCGGCGGCGACGTCCCGCGCTCCCCGGTGGTCGGACCACCTTGAACCTCGCCCGTCACGCGGGACAGCCCCCATAAGAGGCGAGCCGGTGACGGGCAACCGGCGGTCGGAAGCCCCGAGTGATACCAACGGTCGTTGGAAACGACCTTTGGTTCCGTTCGCGAAATTTCGTCAAGCCTCTGGCTTGGCATCGAAAATTCGAGATGGTTCATCGGCCCGATGCGTCAGCATCTTGGGCCGATGGTATGATGCCCGACAGCCGCAACACGCCGTGCCGCCAGCCCTGGCCGGGCGTGAACCGGAAGCCGTCGCCGCGCCTTGAAGCCGAAGCGGAAGCCGGGGAACCGGTCGCGGTCGTTGAAACGCGGGAAGCCGGGTGTCTGCCCCGCCTTCACGCCCCGGAAGACGCTCTGGCAGGCCCGATCCAGCCGCTTGAGCGTGACCTGGAGGGATTGGGCATTCGGAGCCCTGGGGGGAGTCTCCCGCTGCGTGGAGTCTTGGCGGGAGTCTTGGCGGGAGTCTTGGCGATGGCGTCCTGACGAGAGATGCCGGGCTGCGGCGCTCCGGGCCGTTCTCCGATCGCGTCGGGAGCCGTCCTGACGTGTTGAACCCCGCCCAGGGCCGCCGTCTCGGACCGGGAATGGTGGTCCAGTCCAGTATCCAATCCGCCGCGGCGGGACGATGCTCCAGACGTGTATGCGTCATGACGCTCTGGTTGCAGGGGTCGATGCCCGCTCGTGGGGGCCGATCGCGGCATCGACGTCGTTGTTCTTGCTTAACGGCGAATTAACCATGACGTGCGAGGGTTGGGTTCGACGCTGATCAGCGGTCCGACCAGGTCGACGGGACATACGTCATGGGACTCGACGTCTTCGAGAGTATCCGCGCAACACGGCCCAGCAGCGAGAGCGATTGGCTGGAGCAGAGCTTCGTCGCGAATCTCGGCGACGTGATCCAGTCGGTCGGGGTCATGAACGAGCGCCAGGGATTGACGCCGGTCGACGGCGCCTCGTCGCCGCGGGACTGGGATGCGCTGATCGCGCATGTGCGGAAAGCAGCGCGCGGGCCGGTCGGGCCGGTCGGGGCCGACATCACCATGCAGGCCCGCCATCGCGAGGCTCAAGCCCAGGCGCTGCTCCGCAGCGCGCACAAGCGGCTCGACGAGGCCGCCGAGCGCGAGGCGCAGGCGGAGGCACGGGTCAGGGCGGCGGAGGAGCGGGCCCGCCTCGCCGAGGCGCGGGCGGCGGCCAGGATCGAGATGGCCGAGACCCGGGCGCGCCGGGCCGAGGAAGCCGCCCGCAGCGCCCTCGACTGGTTGCAGCGCATCCGGCAGGCCGGGATGACCGAGGCCGGGGCAGGACCCGCCATGGCGCCGCCCCTCGGCCTCCGGCTCAGGAACGTCGCCTGAGCGGGGACGCTCAGGTCAGTATCCGCGCGCGACATCCACGGCCTGCGGGATCCGCCCCGTGGCGCGATAGGCCCGCACGTTGCCGGCGACGATGCCGGCGCTGCTCGCCGGGGTGGTCGGCCCGGAGATGTGCGGCAGCACCGTCACCCCGGGATGGCGCCAGAGGGGCGAGCCCGGCGGCAGCGGCTCGACCTCGAACACGTCCAGCACCGCGTGCGAGAGGTGGCCCGCATCGAGCGCGGCGAGGAGCGCGTCGATCGCGACGAGGGGCCCGCGGCCGAAATTGATCAGGGCCGCCCCCGGCTTCATCGCGAAAAGCCGGCCGGCATCGAGGAGGCCGCGGGTCTCTCCGGTCAGCGGCAGGAGGCAGACGACCACGTCGCTCGTCGCCAGCAGGCCGGCGAGACCCTCCGGCCCGGAGACGCCCGCCACCCCCGGCGGGACTGGCTTCGGCGACCGGCTCCAGGCCGCGACCCGGAAGCCCGCCCCGACCAGGCGCTCGGCCGCCGCGCTCCCCAGGGCCCCGAGGCCGAGGAGCCCGACCATCGTCTCGCCCGGCGGGCGATAGGCCAGTTGGCGCCAGGTCCCGGTCTCCTGCTGGCGCCGATAGGCCGGCATGTCCCGTTGCAGGTAATAGGTCCAGGCCAGCACCGCCTCGGCCATGGTGCGGGCGAGTTCGGGATCGATCAGGCGGACGATCGGCACGCCGTTTCCCCCCAGATCGCGCACCAGCCGCTCCACCCCGGCCCACAGGCTGTGGATCCAGGCGAGGTTCGGCAGCAACGCCACCTCGGCCGGGTCCGGATTGGCCACGATGGCGATCCGGATCGCGGCGCGCTCCTCGGCGCTCAAGGTCCGGAACGGCCGGATGGTCTCCTCGGGGAGCGCCGCGGCGAGCGCCGCCAGGAAGTCGGCCTCCTCCTCCGCGTCGAGGGTGCCCAGGAAGGCGATCGTCTCCGACATCGGATTCCTCCTGTCAGCGGCTGAGCACGGGGGTGAGGCGCGCCACCGCCTCCCGGGCGAGGCCCGGGCTGATGGCGAAGCACAGGCGGATGAAGCCCTCGCCCTCGGGCCCGAAGGCGGTGCCGGGCGCGACGCCGACCTTCGCCTCCTCGAGGAGCCGGAAGGCAATGTCGAGGCTGGTCTCGTCGGGGCGCGGCGTGCCGGGGCCGGCGACCCGCGCCATCAGGTAGAACGCCCCCTCCGGCACCGACACGGTGACCCCGGGCAGCCGCGACAGGCCCGCGACCAGGATCTCGCGGCTCTCGGCGCAGCGGGCGACCATCTGGCGGATGAAGCCGTCGCCTTCCTCCAGGGCCGTCACGGCGGCGTGCTGGATGAAGGTCGGGATCGAGGTGGTGTTGTACTGGCCGAGCTTGGCGAAGGTGGGCGCCAGCCCCCGCGGGGCGATCAGCCAGCCGGCGCGCCAGCCGGTCATCGCCCAGTTCTTCGAGAAGGTGTTGGTGACGATCAGCCGGTCGTCCTCGGTGCAGATCTGCAAGAACGATGGCGCGATGGCGTTGCCGTAGGTGAAATGGGCATAGACCTCGTCGGAGAGGATCCACAGGCCCCGCGCCCGGGCGAGGTCGCGAAGCGCCGTCATCTCGTCGAGCGGCATGGTCCAGCCGGTCGGGTTCGAGGGCGAGTTCACCACGATCACGCGGGTGCGCGGAGTGATCGCCGCCGCGATGTCGGCGAGCGGCAGGGCGAAGCGCCCGTCGCCCTGCACCCGGTAGGGCACCGTCACCGGCACGCCGCCGGTGATCCGCACCGCCTCGGCCAGGTTCGGCCAGGCGGGGGAGGGGATGACGATCTCGTCGCCGGGTTCCAGCAGGGCTTGAGCGGCCTGCATGATGGCGTTCATGCCGCCGGCGGTGACGGCGAAGCGCTCGGGCGGGATCTCCACGCCCCAGTGCCGGGCGTGATAGGCGCTCAATGCCTCGCGCAGGCGGGCTAAGCCGAGCGACGTGGCGTAGCGGGTATGGCCCGCCAGCATCGCCCGGTGCGCCGCCTCGACGATGAAGGGCGGCGTCGGCAGATCGCCCTCGCCGATCCACAGCTTGACCACCTCGGGATCGTCCCGGCCGCGATCGGCGACGAGGCCGATCTGGCTCGTGCCGATGCCGCGCATCCGCGGCGAGAGGTCGGCGGCGAGGTCCGGGGTGGTCGTCTCCGCATGGGTCATCGGTGGCTCGTGCCCTCGTGTGGTGGCAGGCGTGTCGGCGGAGTCCTGCATAGCACCGGCCGAGCCGCGCGCGAGCCGCATCCCGCGCATCCATGCCGGTGGATCTTGGCAATGGATCTTGGCGATGGATCTTGGCAATGGATCTTGCCATCGACCTCCGCCCATCGACCTTGGCGATGGATCTCGGCCGGATCGCCGCTACAACGCTCTCAAGAACGAACAACCGGAGGAGACAGAGCGTGACGGTCAATCGCAGAACCGCCCTGGCGGGCGTCTCCGCCCTCGGTGCCGCCGCACTCGCGTCGGGCGCCGCGCAGGCGCAAGCGGCATCGAAGACCTACGTGCTGGTGCACGGCGCCTATGGCGGCGGCTGGATCTGGCACGATGTCGCCGCCGCCTTGCGCGGCCAGGGGCACCGGGTCTTCACGCCGACCCAGACCGGGCTCGGCGAGCGCAGCCACCTGCTGTCGCGTCAGATCACCGTCGACACCCATATCGACGACGTGGCGAGCCTGATCGCGTTCGAGGATCTGCGCGACATCGTGCTGGTCGGGCATTCCTACGGCGGCATGGCGGTCACCGGGGTCGCGGACCGCCTGACCGACCGGATCCGCCACATCGTCTATCTCGACGCGCTGATCCCCGAGAACGGCGACACCGCCTTCACGATCCTGCCCGCCGGCATGGCCGATGCCCGGCGCAAGGCGGTCCTGGAGCAGGGCGCGGGCGTCGCCCTGCCGGTGCCGGGCCCGGAGGCTTTCCCGATTCCGGCGGGACCGGCCAAGGACTGGTTCCACCAGCGCCTGCGGCCGCACCCGATCGGCACCTACGAGAGCCCGGTGCGGCTCGGAAAGCCCGCCGGCGCCGGCCTGCCGGTGACCTATGTCGCTTACACCAACCCGGCTCTGGCCGCGATCGAGCCGAGCCGGCAGAGAGCGAAGGCCAAGGCCGGGTGGCAGTACCGGGAAATGGCGGTGCCGCACGACGTGCAGGTGCCGCATCCGGAGAAGGTCGCCGAGCTGCTGGCGGGCGTCGGCTAGAGCATTTTCCGACGAAGTGGATACCGGTTCGTCGTAGAAAATGCGGAAAAATCAAAGATCTAGAGAAGCTTCGCGATTGCAACGCGATCGTGAAGCGCTCTAGCGCCGCGCCCACCAGCATCTTATCGTTACGCCGCCTGACCGGTCGGCACAGACACGGCGGCCGGCTCGTCGACCAACTCCTCCGTCCCCTCCTGCATCTCGCCCTGCCAGCGGGCGACCGCGGCGGTGGCGAGGCCGTTGCCGAGCACGTTGGTGACGGTGCGGCCCATGTCGAGGATCTGGTCGACGCCCATGATCAGCAGGATGCCGGCGGCGGGCAGGCCGAACATCGGCACGGTGGCGGCCACCACCACCAGCGAGGCACGCGGCACGCCGGCGATGCCCTTGCTGGTCACCATCATGACGAGAAGCATGGTGAGCTGCTCGGTGATGCCGAGATGGATGCCGAACGCTTGGGCGATGAACAGCGAGGCGAGCGCCTGGTACATCATCGAGCCGTCGAGGTTGAACGAGTAGCCGAGCGGCAGCACGAAGCCGGTGACGCGGGGGCGCACGCCGAACTTCTCCAGCACCTCGACGGTGCGCGGGAAGGCGGCCTCGCTGCTCGCCGTCGAGAAGGCGACGATCATCGGGGTGCGCAGCAGGCGCAGGAGCCGCACGACGCTGGTGCCGAGCACCAGCCAGCCGGCGCCGATCAGCAACGCCCACAGCACCGCGAGGCCGAGATAGAACACGGCGATGAACTTGCCGTAATCGACCAGCACGCCGAGGCCCTGGATGGTGACCACCGAGGCCATGGCGGCGAAGACCGCGAGCGGGGCCACCTGCATCACCGCGTCGGTGACCTTGAACATCACCTGGGCCAGGCCGTTCAGCATGTGCACCATCGGGTCGGCATAAGCACGGTCGATCGCGCTGAGGCCGAAGCCGAAGAACACCGAGAAGACCAGGATCTGGAGCACCTCGTTCGTCGCCATCGCCGACACGATGCTGGTCGGGAAGACGTGGGTGATGAACTCGCGCAGGTTGATCGAGGCGGCCTTCAGGCCCGTCTGCGCGGTCGCCTCCGGCAGCGGCAGGCCGAGGCTGGCGCCGGGCTGGAAGATGTTGGCGACGAGGAAGCCGAGCGACAGCGAGACGATCGAGGCGGTGACGAACCAGCCCATGGCGAAGCCCGCGACGCGGCCGACCGCCTTGGTGTCGCCGAAACTCGCGATGCCCGACACGATGGTGGCGAAGACCAAAGGCGCGATGATCATCTTGATCAGCCGCAGGAAGATGTCGGTGCCGACGGTGAAGTAGCCGGCGATCTCCTTCGCCTCGGCCGGGCTCGCCGCCATGCCGTGCAGCACCGCGCCGACGGCGACGCCCAAGGCGAGGCCGATCCCGGTATAGAGCGTGAGCCGGCCCGAGCGTCCGGTCGATTCAACCAGTGCCATGTTGTGTCTTCCTCCCAGGGGTGAACGGATGTGCGGACGGGCCCGTGGGCGCGAGATGAGCGCGCCCACGGTCTTCCACGGATGTCTGGCGTTTCCGTCCGTTGACTGATGGCGTGCGTCAGGCCACGGTGAGGGCCTGCGGATGCGTCAGCCGGTCGGGTTGCAGGACCCGGTCGAGCTGGTCTTTGGCCATCAGTCGCCTTTCGAGCACGAGATCGTAGACGCCCCGGCCGGTGGCGTGGGCCTCCATCGCGACGGCGGTGGCGTTGCGATAGCCGATATACGGGTTGAGCGCCGTGACGATGCCGATGGAGGTCTCGACGCTGGCGCGCAGCCGCTCGCGATTTGCCGTGATGCCCTGGACGCAATGGACGTCGAGGGTGCGGCAGGCCGCCTCCAGATGGGCGAGGCTGCGGAACAGGCTGTAGGCGATCACCGGCTCGAAGGCGTTGAGCTGGAGCTGGCCTCCTTCCGCCGCGAAGGAGATCGTGACGTCGTTGCCGATCACCTCGAAGGCGACCTGGTTGACAACCTCCGGGATCACCGGGTTGACCTTGCCGGGCATGATCGAGGAGCCGGCCTGGCGCGCCGGCAGGTTGATCTCATTGAAGCCGGCGCGGGGGCCGCTCGAGAGCAGGCGCAGGTCGTTGCAGGTCTTCGACAGCTTGACGGCGACGCGCTTGAGCACGCCCGACACCTGCACGAAGGCGCCGCAATCCTGGGTCGCCTCGACGAGGTCTTCCGCCGTGACGAGCGGGATCCCGGTGATGGCCGAGAGCCGCTCGCGCACCAGGCCGGCATAGAGCGGGTGGGCGGTGATGCCGGTGCCGATCGCGGTGGCGCCGAGGTTGATCTCGCGGATCAGGAGTTCCGCTTCGCAGAGCCGCGCCTCGTCCTCGCCCAGCATCCGCGCATAGGTGCCGAATTCCTGGCCGAGCGTCATCGGCACCGCGTCCTGGAGCTGGGTGCGGCCCATCTTGAGGATGTCGCGGAACTCTTCCGATTTGGCCGCGAAGCTGGTCCGCAGGGCCGCCATGGCGTCGACGAGGCGGCGGATCGCCCCGATCCCGGCGATCTTCAGCGCCGTCGGATACACGTCGTTGGTGCTCTGCCCCATATTGACGTGCTCGTTGGGGTGGAGCCGGCCGTAATCGCCGCGCGCGGCGCCGAGGAGTTCGAGCGCCCGGTTGGCGATCACCTCGTTGGCATTCATGTTGGTCGAGGTGCCGGCCCCGCCCTGGATCTGGTCGACGACGAACTGGTCGTGCAGCGCGCCGTTGCGGATCTCGATGCAGGCCGCCACGATGGCGTCGCAGCGTTCCGTATCGAGCAGGCCGAGTTCGCGATTGGCCAAAGCCGCCGCCTGCTTGATCGCGGCGAGCGCCCGGATCAGGTCCGGGCAGGTGGCGAGCGTCATGCCGGTGATCGGGAAGTTCTCGACGGCGCGCAGCGTGTGGATGCCGTAATAGGCGCTGGTCGGCACCTCCCGGTCGCCAAGAAGATCGTGCTCGATGCGGGTCGCGATGGCGGTCAAGGGATGGCTCCTGACGCAGGGATGGTGGGCGCGCGACCGCGCGCCGGCGCGCCAGAGGGCGCGCAGGGGACAAGGCCGCGTCGGGGGACGGGTTGGACCGGGATCCGCCTCGGCGGGTTCGTCGAGACCCCGCGGTGCCGTCACCGGATCGCGGCGGAATAATCCCGCAGGGCCGGCGCGGCCAATGCTATGGTTGGGATGAACTATTCCGCATCCGAATAGTTTGGCGGATCCTCCGCGGCGACGGCCCAGACCTCGTCCAGGAAGGAGCGGTGGCGCTCGGCGCTGCGGTAGAGGCGGATGTCCATCGGCATCTCGCGGCCGAGCACCGTCAGCGCCCCGGCCCGGATCTCGGACTCGACCAGGCTGCGCGGCAGCCAGGCGATGCCGTGGCCGCCAAGGGCCATCGAGCGCAGCGCCTCGGCCATCGAGTTCTCGTTGGTGTGGACCGGATAGGTCGCCGGCGCGTCGTCCCCGCCCTGCGCGATTCCGGCGAGGCGACCGAGGAAGGAGCCGCGCGAATATTGCAGCAGAGGCAGGCGGCCCCTGGTGTCCGGTACCAGCCCGCGCGGAGAGGCCACCGCCGCCAGGCTGTCGCGGCCGACGATCCGGCAGGGATAGCGCTCGGGATCGAGCGGGATCGGGATGCCCGGGTGGTGATAGGTCAGGAGCAGGTCGTAGCCGCCCTCGACGAGCGCCTGGACGCAGATGTTGAAGTTGTCCGGCAGCACCCGGCTCGCCACCGGCCCCAGCGCGTCACGGATTCGGCCGAGCCAGCGCGGCAGGAACGACAGGCAGAGCGAGTGAAGCGCCGTGATCGTCACCACCGGCAGCCCGGCGCCGTCGCTGCGGGCGCGGAAATCGGCCCGGCTCAGGGTGAGCAGCCGCACCACCTCCTCGGCGGTCTCCAGGAACTGGCGGCCATCCGCCGTGAGCGTGATCGGGTAGGTGCTGCGATCGAGGAGCGCGGTGCCGAGCCAGACTTCGAGGGACCGGATGCGCCGGCTGAAGGCCGACTGGGTGACGGCCCGTATCTCCGCCGAGCGCGAGAAGCTGCGGGTCTCGGCGAGGCTCAGGAAGTCCTCGATCCACTTGAGTTCCATCGTGGGCGTCCGGGTGGGCGGGGGCTGGCGTCACCCCTGCGCCGCTTCTGTCGCCTCACTTTACGAGAGGCGGTGGGGCAAGACACCACCCCGCCCATGACACCCGCTGCGCGGCCCCGGGATGACCTTGTGGGGTGGGGCCGGTGAGGGGTTGTCCCGAATCCTGTTGGATCAGCATTGCCGCGATGTCGCCGCGACGAATGCCTCGTCTGCGTGCAGGGGCTCGAACCGCCCCTTCAGCGCGTCGAACGTCTCCGAGGCGATGTACAGGCTGCGTTCTGCCCGCCCGTTCCGAGTCGCCACCCGCCGCCACGCCTCCTCTTCCCGGCACTCGACCTTGTAGAGGATCGCGCGGGCACCACAGGCTTCCGCCAGGTGGCGGGCATGGTCGCGCTCGGCGCGGCGCCAGAACCCGTAATCCAGCACCACGTCGAGGCCGAGATGCAGGCACCGGGTCCAGATCGGCTCCATCAGGTCGAGGATCGCTGCTGCATGCTGCGGGAACGTGTCGGCGGGCGGGTCCTCGCCGAACAGGCGGGCCATCCACTCGTCAGGCGTGAACCGCACCGCTCGGTGCCGTTGCTCCAGGTCCCGCGCCAGGGTCGTCTTGCCCGCACCGAGGAAGCCGAACAGGAGGTGGGCCGTCGGCATATCGTCCAGCTTACGTCCCGGGGCTCACTCCAGCCCCAACCCCCGCTTCAACCAAGCCGCGTAATGCCCGGCGATATAGGCCACCCGCCGTCCCTCCGATGCCGGATCGTACCACGCCCCGCCCGAACTGGCGTTGGTGGCCGACAATTGGGGATGGCGCAGCAGCACGGTGCCGGCGCGGTCGACCACCAGGGCCTCGCCTTCGAGATAGTCGGTGTTGGTGGCATTGCCGCCGCTGCCCCGTCCGCCTCCGCCGCCGCGGGTCTCGCTGCCGGCATAGGGGTTGATCGACAGGCCGGTCACCCGCACCACCAGGACCGGGCCGGGGCCGCCGACCCGGTCGGAAAAGGTCTTGGCCAAAGCCGCCTGCAACTCGGCTCGCACGCCCTCGGCGTAGCTGTTGAGGCCGGTGGCCAGCAGCGGACGGACATCGACCCGGATGGCGGAGAAGCGCGTCGTCGGCGGCAGGGCCGCGTCCTGCGCGCTCGCCGGCACGGCGGCCGTCACCAGGGCAGCCGCGATCAGGGTCTTGCCGATCAGGGTCTTGCCGACCAAGAACTTGCCGAGCAAGAACTCGCCGACCAAGGACTTGCACCAGCGCAGCATCCGGATCGTCTCCATGGCGCCCGACGGGGCGACCTCGTCAGGCCGGAAATAGACCCGGACGGCCATTCCGGCAACGCTTCGCGGGAGTGCCGAACGTCCTTCGGCGCGTTATGCGCCGAACTGGATGCCGACGATCTCGTAGGACTTGCCGCCGCCCGGGGTGACGACCTCGACGGTGTCGCCGACGCCCTTGCCGATCAGCGCGCGGGCGATCGGCGAGGTGATCGAGACCCGGCCGGCATGCACGTCGGCCTCGGGCTCGCCGACGATCTGGTAGGTTTTCTCCTCCTCGGTGTCCTCGTCGATTAGCTTGACGGTGGCGCCGAACTTGATCTTCGAGCCGGAGAGCTTCGACACGTCGATGACCTCGGCGCGGGAGATCAGGCTCTCCAGCTCCAGCACCCGGCCTTCGTTGTGCGACTGCGCCTCCTTGGCGGCGTGGTATTCGGCATTCTCCGACAGGTCGCCGAGCGCGCGGGCCTCCGCGATCGCCTGGATGATCCGCGGACGCTCCTCCTGCTGACGGCGCTTCAGCTCTGCCTCGAGAGCCGCGAATCCCCGTACCGTAATCGGAACCTTGTCCATCGTCGTCGTCTCGCGTCACAAATAATCGGCCCGGCGAGAGGGTAAGCCTCCCGACCGGGCCTGTTTCCGATTGTCTCGCGCGGGCGCGAGGGGATGATGTCGGTCTCGTTCGCGGTTTTTCGACTTAAGCCGCGAAATATTCCTGTAAGGCCCGCACCTCGAGATCACCCTCGAGATACGCCTTGATCCCCTCGGCAGCAGCCATCGCCCCCGCAAGAGTGGTGTAGTACGGCACTTTATGCAAGAGGGCGGCCCGGCGCAGCGACCGGGAGTCGGACAGCGCGCCCGCGCCCTCCGTGGTGTTGAACACCAGGTGGATGTCGCCGTTCTTGATCGCGTCGACCACGTGCGGGCGGCCCTCCAGCACCTTGTTGATGCGGGTGGCGGGCACGCCGTTCTCGACGAGGTAGCGCTGGGTGCCCGCGGTGGCGAGCACCGTGAAGCCGAGCTCGGCCAACAGCGTCATGGCCGGCAGGATGCGCGCCTTGTCGTCGTCGCGCACCGAGACGAAGACCGTGCCGGCCCTCGGCACCTTCGTGCCCGAGCCGAGCTGGCTCTTGGCGAAGGCGACGCCGAAGCCGCGATCGAGGCCGATCACCTCGCCGGTCGAGCGCATTTCCGGCCCGAGCAGCACGTCCACGCCGGGGAAGCGGGCGAAGGGGAAGACCGCTTCCTTGACGGCGATGTGGGCCAAGGTCTTGGGCTTGAGGCCGAAGGAGGCGAGGGGCTCGCCGGCCATCACCCGGGCGGCGATCTTGGCGATCGGCTCGCCGATCACCTTGGCGACGAACGGCACGGTGCGGGAGGCCCGCGGGTTGACCTCCAGGACGTAGATCACCCCGTCCTTGATCGCGTATTGCACGTTCATCAGGCCGCCGACCTCCAGCGCCAGCGCCAGCCCGCGGGTCTGGCGCTCCAGTTCGGCGATGGTCTCCGGCGACAGCGAGCGCGGCGGCAGCGAGCAGGCGGAATCGCCCGAATGGATGCCCGCCTCCTCGATATGCTCCATGATGCCGGCGATGAACACGTCCTTGCCGTCCGACACCGCATCGACGTCGACCTCGATCGCGTCCGACAGGTAGCGGTCGAACAGGAGCGGGTTCTTGCCCAGAACCGTGTTGATCTGGCCGGTCTTGTCGTTGGGGTAGCGCGCCTTGACGTCCGACGGGATCAGGCTCGGCAGGGTGTCGAGCAGGTAGTCGGCGAACTGGGTCTCGTCGCGGATGATCGCCATGGCGCGCCCGCCCAGCACGTAGGACGGCCGCACCACGAAGGGCAGGCCGAGATCGGCGGCGATCAGCCGGCTCTGCTCCACCGAATAGGCGATGCCGTTCTTCGGCTGCTTGAGATGCAGCTTGTCGAGCAGGCGCTTGAAGCGGTCGCGGTCCTCGGCCAGATCGATCGCGTCCGGCGAGGTGCCGAGGATCGGCACGCCCGCTTCCTCAAGGGCGCGGGCGAGCTTCAGCGGCGTCTGGCCGCCGAACTGCACGATCACGCCGTGCAGCGTGCCGGCCTGCCGCTCGGTCTCGATGATTTCCAGCACGTCCTCGGCGGTCAGCGGCTCGAAATACAGCCGGTCCGAGGTGTCGTAGTCGGTCGACACCGTCTCCGGGTTGCAGTTGACCATGATGGTCTCGTAGCCCGCATCGGTGAGCGCGAAGCAGGCGTGGCAGCAGCAATAATCGAACTCGATGCCCTGGCCGATCCGGTTCGGGCCGCCGCCCAGGATGATGACCTTCTTGGCGTCCGTGGGCTGCGCCTCGTCGGCCACCGCGCCGGCGAAGGGCGCGACGTAGGTCGAGTACATGTAGGCGGTCGGCGACTTGAACTCGGCCGCGCAGGTGTCGATCCGCTTGAAGACCGGCCGCACGTCGAGCGCCCGGCGGGCGGCCCGCACCGCCCCTTCCTCGATCCTGGCCAGCACCGAGAGGCGCGCATCCGAGAAACCTGCCGCCTTGAGCTGGCGGAAGGCGCCCGCGGTCTTCGGCAGGCCGAAGCGCTTCACCTTGGTCTCGAGGTCGATGATGCCCTGGAGCTGCTCCAGGAACCACGGGTCGATCTTGCAGGAGGCGTGGACCTCCTCGTGGCTGACGCCGAGCCGCAGGGCCTGCGCCACCTTGAGCAGCCGGTCCGGGGTCGGCGTGCCGATCGCCGCCTTGATGGCGTTGCGGTCGTCGCCCTTGCCCAGCCCCTCGATCTCGATGTCGTCGAGGCCGGTCAGGCCGGTCTCCAGGGAGCGCAGCGCCTTCTGGAGCGATTCCGCGAAGGTGCGGCCGATCGCCATCGCCTCGCCGACCGACTTCATGGCGGTGGTCAGGGTCGGCTCGGCGCCCGGGAATTTCTCGAAGGCGAAGCGCGGGATCTTGGTGACGACGTAGTCGATCGTCGGCTCGAACGAGGCCGGGGTCGCGCCGCCGGTGATGTCGTTGGCGATCTCGTCGAGGGTGTAGCCGACCGCGAGCTTGGCCGCGACCTTGGCGATCGGGAAGCCGGTCGCCTTCGAGGCGAGCGCCGAGGAGCGCGAGACCCGCGGGTTCATCTCGATGACGATCATCCGGCCGGTGGCCGGGTCGACGGCGAATTGCACGTTCGAGCCGCCGGTCTCGACGCCGATCTCGCGCAGGACCGCCAGCGAGGCGTCGCGCATGCGCTGATATTCCTTGTCGGTCAGCGTCAGCGCCGGGGCGACGGTGATCGAATCGCCGGTATGGACCCCCATCGGGTCGACGTTCTCGATCGAGCAGACGATGATGCAGTTATCCGCACGATCGCGGACGACCTCCATCTCGTATTCCTTCCAGCCGAGGACCGATTCCTCGATCAGGACCTCGTTGGTCGGCGAGGCGTCGATGCCGCGCTCGACGATGTCGAGGAATTCTTCCCGGTTATAGGCGATGCCGCCGCCGGTGCCGCCCATGGTGAAGGAGGGCCGGATGATCGCCGGCAGGCCGACCTCGGCGAGCGCCACCAGCGCCTGGCCGAGCGCATGCTCGCCGTAGCGCTTGCGCCGGTCGTTCTCGCCCGACGCCCATTTCTTCTCGAAGGCCGCGAGCGCCGCCTTGCGGGAGGCCGGGTCGCTCTCGGCGGCCTCAATGCGGGCCACCTCGGCGAGGTATTTTTCGCGGTCGGCCTTCTTGGCGGCGGAGGCGTTGGCGAGCGCCGATTTCGGCGTCTCCAGGCCGATCTTGGTCATCGCATCGCGAAAAAGGCTGCGGTCCTCCGCCTTGTCGATCGCCTCGGCGGTGGCGCCGATCATCTGCACGCCGAACTTTTCCAGCACGCCCATGCGCTTGAGCGAGAGGGCGCAGTTCAGCGCGGTCTGCCCGCCCATGGTCGGCAGGAGGGCGTCGGGCCGCTCCTTCTCGATGATGCGGGCGACGATCTCCGGGGTGATCGGCTCGACATAGGTCGCGTCGGCGAGATCCGGATCGGTCATGATCGTCGCCGGATTCGAGTTGACGAGGATGATCCGGTAGCCTTCCTCGCGCAGGGCCTTGCAGGCTTGCGTGCCGGAATAGTCGAACTCGCATGCCTGCCCGATGACGATCGGGCCCGCGCCGATGATGAGGATGGAGGAGAGATCGGTGCGCTTGGGCATCGGACGCTTCAGACTCGTGCGGCGCGCTGCCTCGTTCCTCGGATCCGGCGTCTTGGCCCGGTCGGGGCGTGCGAGGCGGGAAGCGGACTGGGCGGAAGCGGCGGGGATTGCGTTGGGCGCCCTTAGCATAGGCGTACAGATCAGGGGAAGGGTGTGGCCGAGGTCATGGATCAGGGGGGAGAGGCGCGCTGGACGCTGGTCACCGGCGCGTCGAGCGGAATCGGAGTGGCGATCGCGAAGGGATTCGCGGCTCGGGGGCGACCGCTGATCCTGAGCGCGCGACGGGCGGAGCGCCTGGAGGCGCTGGCCGCGGAGCTGCCCGTGCCGGCCGTCGTGGTGCCGGCGGATCTGGCGGCGCCGGGCGCCGCGGAAGCGCTGATTGCGGCGATCGAGGCCCGGGGCCTCACCCTCGACACCCTCGTCAACAATGCCGGCTTCGGCCTGCGCGGCCGCTTCGCCGCCCTGCCGGCCCGGGACCAGGCCGAGATGGTGGCGGTGAACGTCACCGCCCCGACGGTCCTGAGCCGGCTGGTGCTGCCGGGGCTGATCGCCCGCCGGTCCGGCGGCATCCTCAACGTCGCCTCGGTGGTCGCCTACCTTCCCGGCCCGAACATGGCGGCCTATTACGCCAGCAAAGCCTATCTCCTGTCGCTGTCGGAAGCGCTCTACGAGGAGGCGCGGCCGCACGGCGTCACGGTCACGGCCGTCTGCCCCGGCGCCACCGCGACGGAGTTTTCGCAGCGGGCCGATGTCGGTGGCCCCAAGCGCTTCACCGGCTCCATCATGACCGCGGAGGCGGTGGCGAAGGCGGCAGTGGCCGGCTACCTCGCCGGGCGGGCGGTGGTGATCCCGGGGGCGGCCAACCGGGCGGCGGTGCTCGGCGCCCGGCTGATGCCGCGCTGGCTCGGCCGGAAGGTGGCGGCCCGCCTGCAACGATGACGCAGGTTTCGACGCATTCGGGTCATCTTCGGTTCAGTGCCGTGCGTTAGACAGACAACGGCGGCCTGGGCTGCCGCGATCGATCCCGTGCCTTGTCGAGTTGCGTCGTGGCGAGCGAACCGAGACCGCATCCGCGAAGAGGCGACGCCTTGGCGGCCCTCGCGCGGCAATTCCTCTCTTATGTCGGGGTGAGCCTCGCCGCGCTCGCCGTGCATTACGCCGTGCTCGTCATCCTGGTCGAGACCGGCCGCGCCGACCCGGTGCGGGCGGCTTTGGCCGGCTACCTCGCCGGCGCCGTGATCTCCTACGGGCTCAACCGCCGCCTGACCTATGCGAGCGCCCGGCCGCACGCCGAGGCGGCGTGGCGCTTCGGCCTCGTGGCGGCGATCGGTTTCGGGCTCACCTGGCTCATCATGGCGGTCCTCACCCGCGGTTTCGGCCTGCCCTATTTCGCCGCGCAGGGCCTGGCGACCGGGGTGGTGGTGTTCTGGAACTTCCTCGGCCACCGGCTGTGGACGTTCTCGGCGAGGCCGGTGCCGGTCCTGTCGGACGAGGTGCCGGCGGTGCGGTGAGGCATCGCCTCCTTCCGCTCGCTCGCTCCCCGATCGCGCGGGCAGATTTTGTCCCGTGAAGCCGCTCGCAGTCCCGGATCTCGGTTCGACGGATCCCCAGGATAGGACGGTGCGATTCCGCCGTCCCGCCAAGCCGTCCCACCCGCGACATCATCCTGGGGCTGTTTGCGCGGATTGCGTGCCCAAAAGGTGTGGCAGCTGGGATCATCCTCACCTCATGCCGACGCATTAGTCGATCGTCGATCGACTAACCTCGAAGGAGGGCTCCGGGAATCGCAAAGGCTTCGGGAGCCCTTCCTGACCATCTATCAGTTTTAAGTCTTCCAGAGGGGTGGTAGCGGGCACAGGGCCTGCATGAGCCTGGCGATGCGGCGGAGGCCACGCATGAAGCGTGACAGCTTGGAGCGCGCCACCTTGGCGGGTTGCCGTTTCAAATCTTTTTTCGGCGGGGGTGGGATAATGGACCTCATCCCACCGCCCGGTCGAGACGGCACTGTAGAGAGCCAGGGCCATCACGAGCAGCAGACGGGCGAGCCGGTCAGGGTAGCGAAGCTGTGTGTTGTCGATACCGAAGCCGCGCGACTTGAAATCGGAGAACATCGGCTCGATCGCCCAGCGTTCGGAATACTCCAGCGTCGTCCGGTAGCTTGGCTTGTCCGACATCGCGACGATCCAAGGCTGATCATGGCCGGGATCGTGGATGATGCCGATCTGGGTCTTGGCTCGCTGCGCCGTCAACTCCACGCCTTCGAGATAGAAGTCCCTGCTCTTCGCCCGTGCCGCCGCCGTGGTCCGGCCCGCTTTGTCCCTGACCGTCAGCGTGCCCTTGAGCCGCAGCCGGTCGTCCCAGCCCTGCTTCTGACACAGCGCGATCAGATCGGCCGTGCCGTAGAACCGATCGCCCATCAAGCACACTGCGGCGCTCGCCGGCAGCCACGGCGCCACCGTGTCGAGCAGGTCCTTCTGCGTCGCAAAGCCAATCGCGCCTGCCGTCGCGGCGACCCGCCAAGCCAGCGGCAGGGCGCGCTTGCCGTGGCGGACCGCCACCATCAGCACCTGATGGCGCTCCGACAGCTTCGACTGATCGAGGATCAACACGATCCCGCCGGGTTCCGCCGCAGCCTGCTCCAGCACCTCGGCGGCAAAGGGCGCCATCACACCATCGGGATCGATCAGAGGATTGCCCAGGACACGCGCGATCCACTGATAGCGCATGTCGGTCCGCTCCGCCTCGCGGGGCAGAGACGCCGCCAGATCCATCAGGTTGGCGCTGCGGACCTCCAGCATCGTCGCGACCAGCAAGGCGAGGTTGTCACGCTGCGTCTTGCGTTGCTGCGGCAGACGGTGCTTGAACTCATCAATCAGCCCAGCCGCGACGGCTCTGATCCCACTCACAAAGCCACAAGCTCCCTCATCGGGAAGCCTGGATCACACCACCCACCCAACCGTCAACGACACCCTTAAAAGTGATAGATGGCAAGGGTCGGGCCCTAAAGCACGATAGTCTCGTCAAACCGATCCGGCGACAGCGGCAGCCGGAACTCGACCGCGACGCCGCCCTTGAACGGGCGCACAACGCGCGCCGGCGTGCGGCCGACGATCACGCTGGAATCGAGGGGAAGCGCCGCCTCGCAGGCGATGGCCGCGCCGGAGAGCGAGACGTCGACGATGCGGGCGGCGATCTCGCGCCCGTCCTCGAGTTGCAGGGTGGTGAGGGTGTGGCGCGGCACCACGCGCTCGTGCCGGCGGTCCTCCGGCAGGCCGAGCGCCGCCCGGTTGGCGAGCCAGGTGAGCTGCGAGGCGATCTTGTCGCGCTTGCGCAGGGTGGCGCTGATCGTCACCGCGACGCCGTCCGGCAGGACCCGGGCGATGGTGCCCTCGATCCGCCCGACATGGTCGAGATAGATCACGATGCGCTCGCCGACCTCGCCGCCCACCGCGCAGGTCAGGCGCACGCCGCCCGGGGACATGTCGACGGTCTGGCACGGATATTCCTGCCGGTCGGCGAGCATGTAGCGCCCGAGCAGGGACACGGCGACGCGGCGGTGCCGGCGCTTGTCGGCCACCGCATGCAGGGGGAGGGGACGCACGCGCAACGAAGCGGACCGATCCATCACGCTCGCCATCACGCCCGACCCATCCCGCTCGACACCCCCGGCGCGGACCGGCCGGCTCCGGCGAGGATGCCGGCGGATTGGTTAACGGGCGGCTTCGTCACAGCCTGCCGCCGTGATGCACCACGAAACGCTTGCGGCGCTCGGGCCCCGGCTCGTCGTTGGCCGCGGGCGGGGGCCCGAGCGCCGCAAGCGTTT
>NZ_LABX01000400.1 GCF_001043915.1 Methylobacterium aquaticum
CCGCGCGGGCATAGGCCGCGCCGCGGGTGTTGTAGGCCGCCGCATCGCTCGGGTTGCGCTGGATCACGTCCGTCAGCGAGGCGATGTTGACCTCGGTCGCGCCGGTCTTGTCGGCCTCGACCACGGCGAATTGCCGTGTCGCGGTCGCCCGGCTGACGGTATCGCAGCCGGCGAGCGCCAGCGCGGTCAGCACGGTCGCCCCCAGCACCCGGGCCGCCGGTGTCACGCGGCTCAAGCCGATCACGTTGTTCATCGCCCGCTCCCCAGGGGCGGCGCATCCTCGTGCGCCGCGCACCTTCGCCATTCGCACGCGCGCCCCGCTCGAAAGCCACGGTCCCGACGCCGGACGACCATTCCGGATCGGGGTGAACGCCGGCTTAAAGGCGATGCGCCCCCGATGCTTGTGCGGGCCGATGTGGCGAAGGTGTGGCCTTGCGGCGCCCCAAGGGCAGGGGAGGGCGCCGCGCCGGCGGGTGTGGCCCGAAAGCCGCACCGCGGGCGCCTCAGGACCCGGTCTCGACCCGGGTGACGTGCCCCATCTTGCGGCCGGGTCGCCACCTGCATCTCTACGGCAAGGGCGAGGCCCGCCCCGGCCGCAAGATGGGGCACGTCACCCGGGTCGAGACCGGGTCCTGAGGCGCCCGCGGTGCGGCTTTCGGGCCACACCCGCCGGCGCGGCGCCCTCCCCTGCCCTTGGGGCGCCGCAAGGCCACACCTTCGCCACATCGGCCCGCACAAGCATCGGGGGCGCA
>NZ_LABX01000401.1 GCF_001043915.1 Methylobacterium aquaticum
GGCGATGCCGCCGCCGCCGACGAGGATCGCCTCGTCGCAGCGCAGGGCGGTGCCGGCGCGATGCGTCACGATCACCACGGCGGCCCCGGAGGCCCGCAGCATCTCCAGCACCTCCTCCTCGGCGGCCGGATCGAGGGCGCTCGTCGTCTCGTCGAGGACGATCACCGCGGGGTCGCGGGCGATGGCCCGGGCGAGGGCCAGGCGCTGCATCTCGCCGCCGCTCAGGCCGGTCTCGCCGCCGACCAGCTTGGTGAGCACGCCGCCGGGGCGCTTCGTCACCGCCTCGGTCAGGCCGGTCCGGGCGACAGCGCGCATCACCGTCTCGGGCGGAATGCCCGGGTCCCAGAGCTGGATGTTGTCGGCGATGCTGCCGGAGAAGCTCGACGGGGCCTGCCCGACATAGACCAGCCGCCGGCGCAGCACCCGGTGCGGCCAGTCGGCGAGCGCCACCCCGTCGAGGGTGACGCGGCCCTCGCTCGGGTCGACGAGGCCCGCCATCAGGCGCGCCAGGGTCGACTTCCCGGCGCCGGACGGCCCGACGATCGCCACGAGCCGGCCGGGTGCCAGGGCGAGGTCCACCCCCGACAGCAGCGGCCGGCCGGGGCTGTGGGCATAGCCGACCCCGTGCAGGGTCAGGCGGCCCTCGCCCCCCTCCGGGGCCGGTCCGCGCGCGCGACCGTCGAAGGCGGCGGCGCAGCCATGCTCCTCGAGGTCGGACAGCCGCATCAGGGCGCCGGCCGATTCCTGCACCGTGCACAGGCCGGCCGCCAGGGCGTTGAGCGGCTTGTTGAGCAGCCCCGCCAGCATCTGGGTGGCGACGAGGTCGCCGAGCGACAGGGTGCCGTCGATCGCCCGCAGGGCGCAGACCACCAGCACCACCCCGGTGAGGATGAGGCCCGACGCCACCGGGCCGAGAGAGGAGACGATCCGCAACAGGCCGAGGCGCTGCTCGGTAGCGATGGCGGCGTCCTCGGCGGCGGTCCAGCGCGACAGCAGCAGGTCCTCGCGGCCGAGCATGGCGTAGGTGGACAGGTTCGCCATGCCGGCAGTGCCGATGCCGGCGGCCCGGCCCTCGGCGAGCTGGTGCTCGCGGGTCCGATCGGCGAGGCGGCGCGCCACCAGGATCAGCACGGCGAGGCTCGTTCCCGCCGCCACGACCGCCGCCAGCATGATGACGGGATCGTAGAGCGAGATCATCGCCAGGTAGACCAGGACCAGCACCACCTGCGGGATCATGTTGGCGAGCGGGCCCGCGATGGTGCCGCCGAGATCCGAGCCGATGCGGATGCGCGACACCACCTCGCCGGCGCTGCGCTGGGCGTAATACGCCAGCGGCAGGGTCAGGGCATGGGCGAAGCCCCGCAGGGCCGAGACCGCCCCGATCTTGATTTTCCAGCCGGCCACCGTCCAGGCCGACAGAAAGGAGATTCCCGCCTGCGCCAGCGCCACGCCGAGGAACACCAGCACCAAAGCCGGCGCCCAGGCGGACTGGTGGGCGGCGAGCACGTGGTTGATGAGCGTGCTGATCGCCCCGGTCAGGGCGAGGCCCGGGATCACCGCCAGGATCCCGGTCACGAGGCTGACCACGAGAGCGTCGCGGGAATGCAGCGCCTCGCCCACCAGGGTGGCGAGGGCGGAGGGCGGCCGGCCGCCGGTGGCGAAGTCGTCGCCCGGCTCCATCGCCAGGGTGAGGCCGGTGAAGCACTCGTCGAACTCCGCCGCCGGGACGGCGCGCCGTCCTTGAGCCGGATCGACGATGTGGTAGCGCCCGCCGGAAACGGCCTCCAGCACCACGAAGTGGTTGAAGCACCAGTGGAGGATCTGCGGCATCGGCAGCGCCGCGAGGTCGGCCGGCTCGCGCCGGAAGGCCCGGGCGACGAGGCCGTAGCTGCGCGCCGCCTCGATCAGCCCGTGGGCGTCGACGCCGTCGCGCGAGGTGCCGCAGCGCTCGCGCGCCTCTTCGAGGGTGATCCAGCGGCCATGGGCGGCCAGAACCATGGCGAGGCTGGCCGCCCCGCATTCCGTCGCCTCCATCTGGAGGAAGAGCGGAGTCCGCGTCCGACGCAGCGGGTTGCGCATCATCAGAACCGTCCGGGCAGGGAGGGCGGGGCGGGACAGGACTCGGAAGCGCCGGTCATGCGACGTCCGATTGATTGCTTCGCAATGCGGAAGTCGGCTTCGCTCAGGCGCCGCGCGGGCTGATGATGCGAATTCCGGAAGGAATCGTCTGGAATTCGTATCATTCGCTCGCCCCGAACATCTTGCGCAGAGCGGGGACGGCCAGCGACAGCAGGGTCTCGCGCTCGATGGTGATACGGCTGCTCGTCGGGGTGCCGGGGGTCAGGCGCATGTCCGGCCCCTCGCCCGAGGTCCAGGCATAACCCGAGGGCGTGCTCGGGTCGCGGTGGAGCGCGATGCGGACCGCGAAGGGCGCGCCGCCGCCGGTGGCCTGCTGCACGAGTGCCGCGTTGCCGAGGATGCGGGTGAGCGCGCGGTCGGTGATCGGGGCCTCCGACACCTCCATGACGGTGCCGCGCACGCGGCCCTGCTCGCGGCTCGGCAGGGAGGAGGGCCGGATCAGCACCTCGTCTCCGACCTGGACCAGCTTGCCGTCCGACATCGAGACGTAGGTCACCGCCTCGATCTTGCCGCTGGCGGTGGCCGGGATCACGCTCAGCACCGGCTGGCTCGCGGTGACGAGGCCGTTGCGCTCCGCCGACAGCTCGGCGACGGTGCCGCTCACCGGGCTGCGCAGCTCGGCGCCCCGGGCGATCTCGGCCTTCAGCGCGGTGATCTCCGAGGTCAGCTGCTCGATCTGGAACGTCAGGGCGAGGCGCTCGCGCTCGTGCCGGCCTGCCGTCGCCTGCGGCTCCGCCTCCAGGGCGTAGAGTTCGGTGCGGGCTCCCGCCAGCTGCTCGGCGGCCTGCTGGGTCGCCGCCTTGACCTCGTAGACCCGGCTGCGGGTGGTGATGCCGAGCTCGAGGAGCTTGACCTGAGCCTGTTCCAACTCGCGCTGCCAGGCGAGGCGCTTCTCCAGATTCTCGATCCGCCCGGTCAGGGCCTTGCGCCGCTCGGCCCGGGTCTTCACCTCGGAGGTCTGCTCGGCCGCCAGAAGGGCCTCGGTCTCGCGGTGCTTGCGCTTCAGGGAGTCGAGATCGCGCTCGCTCTTGCTCAGCGTGTTCAGCCGTTCCGGCAGGCGCAGTCGCGCCACCACCTGGCCGACGCTGACGTAATCTCCCTCATGGACCAGCACCGCCTCGACGATGCCGTCCATCGGCGAGCGCACCGGCTGCAACAGCTCGCCGGAGGAATCGAGGAAGACGCCGTTCCCGTCCACCCGCACCGGGACATGGACGAAGCCGCTCCAGACCACCGCCACGACCGTGAGGCCGACCACCGCCATCAGGGCGTGCCGGGTCATGCTGGTGGTGACGTGCATCGCCCCCTGAAGCGCATCGATGCGGTTGTGGGCGCGCAAAGCCTGGGGGCGGAAGAGGGTGATCGACATGGCGGGTCCCGTGTCCGGCCTGAGGGGGGGGCCCGGGCCACCGGCGCCGGGGGGGGGGGCGGGGGGGGCCGCCCGGCAGGGGGGGGCGGCGGGGGGGCCGGTCACCCGGGGGGGGTCGTCCCGGGGGTGGGCGGCCCCGCCGGCGGGCAGCGGCAGGAGTAGGGCGGCGGAGGGTATGGCGTGGCGGGCGGGGGCCAGGGGGAGCCGGCGGGGCGCGGGCGGGCGGGGGGCCG
>NZ_LABX01000402.1 GCF_001043915.1 Methylobacterium aquaticum
CGGTCGCCAAGCCCGCCTGCGGCTGCTACAGGGCCGTCCGAGATTTGCAGGTGTTGTGACCAATGACGGGTAACGGAGCCGCGGCCCCCCGGCCGGCGGCGGCGCACGAGGCGCTTCTGGCGCTGTTCGAGGACCGGGGCTACGCGCGGGTCGAGCCGCCGGTCTTGCAGCCGGTCGAGCCCTTTCTGGAACTGTCCGGCGAGGACATCCGCCGCCGCATCTTCATCACCCAGGACGGGGCCGGGGCGGAACTCTGCCTGCGGCCCGAATACACGATTCCGGTCGGGCGCCACCACCGCGCCGTCGCCGATGGGCAGGCGGCCGATTACAGCTATCTCGGGCCGGTCTTCCGCCTGCGGGCGGCCGAGCCCGACGAGTTCCATCAGGCCGGCATCGAATCGATCGGCCGGACCGACGTGCCGGCGGCCGATGCCGAGATCCTCGGCCTCGCCCTCGACGGGCTCGACCGGCTCGGGGCCCGCGACCACCAGGTCCGCCTCGGCGATATGGGGCTGATCACCGCGCTCCTCGATGCGCTGACCGTCCAGCCGGCGGCCA
>NZ_LABX01000403.1 GCF_001043915.1 Methylobacterium aquaticum
CTCGACCGCCTCGAAGGAGCGCCACGGGCCACGCCGGTGGATGACCTCCGCCTTGAACAGGCTGTTGATCGTCTCCGCCAATGCGTTGTCGTAGCTGTCGCCACCGCTGCCGACCGACGGCTCGATGCCGGCTCCGGCCATGCGCTCGGTATACCGCAGAGCTAAGTATTGCTTGGGTTCAAGCGGTCGTCGCAACACCATTTTGCACGGCAGCCAGCACAGCGTCGAGTGCCTCTGCCGGCGTCTTCCAGTTCAGTGTCTTGCGCGGTCTGCTGTTGAGGGCCGCGGCCACAGCAGCAAGATCATCCCCGGTGTGGGCGCTCAGATCCGTTCCTTTCGGGAAGTACTGTCGCAGCAACCCGTTCGTATTCTCGTTCGTTCCCCGCTGCCAGGGTGAGCGTGGATCGCAGAAGTAGACCTGCAGACCCGCATCAATCCGTAAGCGCGCATGCTCGGCCATCTCGGCCCCCTGGTCCCAGGTCAATGAGCGCCGCAGATGCTCCGGCAAGCGCGCGATCGTGCTGGCGATCGCCTCACGGACCGCCGCGGCCCCGTGCCCCGCCAGCGCCGGGCCGTTCTTGGCACGCGGTATTGCCCCATGGCCGTCCATGGGCGGAAGGTGCAGCAGCATCGTAAAGCGTGTCGTGCGCTCGACTAGGGTCCCGATCGCCGAGCTCTTCAGACCCAGGATCAAGTCTCCCTCCCAGTGACCCGGTACCGCGCGATCCTCCACCTCGGGCGGACGCTCGCTGATCAGCACCTCAGGCGTGACGAACGACTTGCCGCGGCGCAGGCAGCGGGCCCGCGGCACTCGCAAAACCCGTCCTGTGCGAAGACAGGCGGTCAGCTCACGCTTCAGCGCGCCTCGGCCCTGAATGTAGAGGGCCTGATAGATCGCCTCATGACTGATGCGCATCGTCGGATCGTCCGGAAAATCGAGCCGCAGGCGCGCGGCGATCTGCTGCGGGCTCCAGGATCGACCCCATTGCCGGCTCTGGCGTCGCCCGTGCCGCCGTCCCTTCCAGGCAACGCTCGGTCCAGGCAGAGCGCTCCCGCTCGGTGTCGCGACAGCACCGGCGAGCCGGTCCTGCACGTAGGTCCGCAGCGCGGCGTTCCCCGCCAGCTTTGCGGGCTTGGGCCGGCGTGCCGCGCGTTCAGCGTGCCACTGCGCCGTCGTGGCGCGATAGTCGAGGCCGCCACTGCGGGTCGCTGCATTGCGCCGCAACTCGCGCGAGATGGTCGACGCTGCCCGTCCCAGACGCCGAGCGACTTCCCGGACCCCGTGACCTTGCGCCTGAAGTATCGCGATCTCCTCCCGCTCAGCCAACGACAGATAGCGCGTAGAAGGCGAATTGGACGATGGTGACAGGTGGGAAGGTGCCATCCCGCCTGCTGTCCGGAACCACCGCGAGCCGACCGGTGGCGAAATCCCGACCTTCATCGCTGCGTCCTCGCTCGAGAGACCTTGGGCGATGAACGCCCAGTACTCCCGCCGCGTCTCGCGCAGACCGACCCCGGGACGACCCGGTGACCGCAGCTTTTCTCGAAGACACCGATCCGATCGCCGCCGACCTGCCATCACAACCGCCCTCCGCCAAGCCGTTGCGACGATCACTTGAATCCACCCTGCGAGCCGCGGTCCGAGTGATGCACCAGTCCACTGCCTTGCACAGGGCGACGCTCGTGCAGGGCCTGCTCCAGAGCATCCAGCACGAAGCTCGCCTGAGCGCTGCGTGAGGCTCGCCAGCCGCCAATGCACCGGGCGAACACATCGATGACGAACGCCACGTAAACGAAGCCCGACCACGTCGCCACGTAGGTGAAGTCGCTGACCCACAGGGCGTTCGGCCGTGGAGCCTTGAAGTGGCGCTTGACCCGGTCGAGGGGGCAGGCTGCGGCCGGGTCGGGGATCGTGGTGCGCACGGTCCTGCCCCGCACCACCCCCGCCAAGCCC
>NZ_LABX01000404.1 GCF_001043915.1 Methylobacterium aquaticum
GGTGCCGAGCGAGATGGGTCGCGCGTGCGTCGAGGTCGGCATAGCTCAGGCGGGTGTCGCCCCAGCGCAGGGCCTCGGCGTCGGGCCGTTCCCGCACCTGCCTGGCGAAGGCTCCCGTCACCGTCTCGGTCCCCGCCATGGGGGCAGGCGCCGACAGGGCCGGGGCGGGGAGCGGCGTGGCGATGCGCCCGAGCGGCCGGTCGCCCGATCCGCACAGCCCGTCCAGCAGCCCGGCCAGCAGCGCGCCGACCTGCTCCAGGCGTCCCGCCGCGGCGAGCGGCCCGTGCCCGTGCAGCTGCAGCCGCAGGCCCGCGCCCGCCGCCGCCGTCACCATCAGCGGGTAGTTCGCCCGCTCCACCCCCGAGACCGGGCCGAAGCGCGGACCGTCTCCATCCTGCGGGCCGTCCCGCAGCGCCGCCTCGACCGGATAGTTCTCGAACACCAGGAGGGTGTCGAACAGCGCCTCGCCGGCCCGGCCGGCCAGCCGCTGCAGCTGGGCCAGGGGCAGGTGGCCATGCTCGCGCAGCGCCAGGTTGTGCTCCTGCACGGCGCGCAGCCAAGGCCCGGCGGCCTGGTCGGGGTCGGGGGCGACCACCACCGGCAGGGTGCTGATGAACAGGCCCACGCTCGTCTCGGCCCCGGGCAGCTCGGCGGGCCGTCCCGCCACGGTGGCGCCGAAGCAGACCCGGGATCGCCCGGTGAGGCGGGCGAGCAGCAGGGCGACGGCGCCCTGGACCAGGGTGTTGAGGGTCACGCCCTCGGCCTGGGCGAAGGCCCGGGCGCGGTCGGCGGGCAGCTCCAGCGCGACCATGCGGGGCTCGCCCGCTCCAGCTCCCGCGAAGGCGTCGGCGAGGCGGGTGGGGTCGTCGAGGCCGGCGAGCGCCGCACGCCAGAACGCCTCGGCGTGCGGGTCGTCCTGGCGTGCGGCCATCCAGGCGACGTAGTCGCGATAACGGGCGGTGGAGGCGGGCAGGGGGGTGCCGCGGTACTGGGCCATGACCTCGGCCAGGAAGCGGGCGGCCGACCATCCGTCGAGGAGGATGTGGTGGTGGGTCCAGACCAGCCGGTGGCGCGCGGTGCCGTCGGGGGCGTCGGGCAGGCGGACGAGGAGGAGGCGCTGGAGCGGGGCGCGGTCGAGGGGCAGGCCGCGCTCGCGCTCGGCGGCGGCGCGGGCGTCGAGGCGGGCGTCGAGGTCGGGCTCGGGGAGGGGTTGGTCGCGCCAGTCCTCGCTCGGGG
>NZ_LABX01000405.1 GCF_001043915.1 Methylobacterium aquaticum
AGGAAGCGTTCTGCGGTGAGGGCGGGCTGCCCGAGATAGCCGCGGGCGAGGCCGTATCCGCCGACGAAGAGCTCGGCGGTGACGCCGTCGGGGACGGGGTTGAGGTCGGTGTCGAGGAGGAGGGCGGTGCGCGCCCCCACCGCTCGCCCGATCGGCGCGAACGGGCCCGGGCAGGCGAAGGCTTGCGTGGCCGAGGTTTTCCAGACGAGCGGCGTCACCACGGTCTCGGTCGGACCGTAGCCGTTGATCAGGATGCGCGCGCCGATCGCCCGGGCGACCAGCTCCAGCCCGGCTCGCGGCATCGCCTCGCCGCCGAAGGAGCACAGGTCCAGCCCGGACGCCTCACCCCGCCACGCGGCGAAGACAGCCAATTCCTGCAGGTAGACGGGCGGGAACCCGGCCCGCGTGCAGCGCTCGCGCCGCAGCACCGCGAGCGTGTGCTCGGGCGACCACAGGGCGTCGTCGCGCAGGACGATGCAGGCGCCGACCGTGAGGTTGGTCCAGAGGCGCTCGTGGGCGCCGTCGAAGCTGAAGGAGATGAACAGGAGCTCGCGCGAGCCGGGCGCCATCTCGTAAAGGTCGGCGGTCGTTCGGCAATGCATCGCGAAGGCGCCGTGCGCCACCGCGACGCC
>NZ_LABX01000406.1 GCF_001043915.1 Methylobacterium aquaticum
CGCCCGGCTTCCCCGCCGACGAAACACGCTCGAAGGCGGCCGTGAGGGATGCGAGGTCGGAGCGCTCGGCCTGGACCGCCTTCGTGATGCGGGACAGAAGGTAGCGGCCGACGTACCCCGTCCCGACGACAACCAGCAGCATTCCGGTGAGTGAGACGCCGAGCGGGCTGCGGAACTTGTGGGCCGCATGGATCAGGCCGAGGATGGGGCCGAGCACGCCGGCGTAGACGTGGAGAGCGAGCAGCGTCCGCATCGAGACCTGCCGGCTCACCCGCGCCCTGACGCCCGGGATGCGCTTCACGCCGACGTAGAGGAGCGGGAACAGCATCAGCAGGGCAGCTGTGATGCCGATGAGACTGCCTGCTAGGCTGCCGGGGAACCGCGGCGAGACGTGGAGAAGGTAGCCGAGTGGCAGAATGAGAAGAAGTACGACCAGGGCCCCCACCGCGACGGCGCTGCGCTCCTGCATCGGCTCACGCCTCCACCTGCAGGTTGCCGCCGGTCGACTTGGCTTGGCACGCCAGGATCATCCCGGCCGCCTTGTCCTCCGCAGGTAACCCGTCTTCCACCTCCATCGACACGGCGCCCTGCTGCAGCTTCACCTTGCAGGTCCCGCAGATGCCCACACGGCACGACCAGGGGATCTCGACACCCACGCTCTCTGCCGCCTCCAGAACCGTTCTGTTCGCAGGCAGGGGGGCCGACTTGCCCGACCGGGAGAAGATCACCGTGTTTGCGGCGGGGGGACCCCCCCCCCCCCCGCGGGCGACGACCGGGGGGGGGGCGCCGCCGCAGCGCGCGGCCCCGGCGCGCCCGCCGCGGGCTCCCCGGACGCTCGTCCGCCCGGAGAGAGGCG
>NZ_LABX01000407.1 GCF_001043915.1 Methylobacterium aquaticum
AACGCTTCATCCGCTTCGGTTCTCGTTTCATCGCAGATTTTTGCCGCCGAACCGGTGCCCGCTTCGGCGACATCTGCTTGGCGCGGGGGTGGGGAGGAGGCCGGGGATGCTCTCGGCCTGCGGCCCGGTTCAGCGGACGGAGCCGCCGGGCCCCCCGTTCCCGCCATAGCCGCCATAGCCGCCTCCGCCCGCGCCGCCGAGGCCGGCGCCCGGCCCGGTGCCGTTGCGCCCGCCCTGGCCGCCGATGCCGCCCCAGAGGCTCGGGCCGTCCGGCGCCCTGTCCTCCGGCGCGGTCGCCTGGCGGCGCACCGCGCCGGCATCGAGGGACGCCACGTAGCCGGCGCACGCCTCGGGATCGGCCGGCCGGCGCCGCGCGTCCGGATCGCGCAGCAGGGCCGCGCAGGCGCGGCCGAGGTCGCCGGTGGCGTCCACCTCGTCGTCGGCGCGATCCGGGCGGAAGGCGGCGCCGAACAGGCCGACGCACTCGGCCGGGCGGACGGTCGAGGCCGCCCCGTCGAGCAGGGCGATGCAGCCGGCGCGCAGGCCCGCCGGCTCCGCCGGGCTCCCGCTCCACCAGCCGCCGAAGCGACCGGGCGCACCGGCCCGGCCCTCCAGAGAGCGAGGATAGCCGGTCGCGTCGGCTGATCCGGTCCGCACCACCTTGGTGGTAGGCGAGGTTTCGGCATGCCAGGGCGTGGCGACGGCGACGGTGCCGACGATCGCCACGCCGCCGAGGGCGAGCAGCAAGGAGAGGGGCTTCATGTGATCTGCCTCACGTCGGGGGTGGTCGCCGGCCAAGCAGCGCCCGGGTGGGGCCGGGGAGCGGCCGCGTCGGTCCGCGAGGCGGCGACCCGGATTGTGGAAGAGGGCGGGGGACGGTCCGGCGAGGGAATAATCTGGCGAGGGGATGATCTCATGCCAGCAGTCCGGGACGCCGACACATCGATGTCGATCTCGGGCACGCCCGAGATCGACGGGGCCGTTGGCTCATCTCGCATTGTCGATGCGAGGTCCCGAAAGTCCGGCCCCTGGGCCGGACGCTCAAACCTTGGCGACCATTCGAGACCGGAACCAAGGGTCGTTGTCGCGACCGTTGATCTCAGTAGACGTTGCCGCCCTGGCCGCC
>NZ_LABX01000408.1 GCF_001043915.1 Methylobacterium aquaticum
GGCGGGAAGGCCGGCGGAATCGCCGGAAAGAAGCGCGGGTCAGCCGGCAGGGGCGGAGGGGCAGGGGTGACCCACACCGCTCTCCCTCGTCACCGTTGCCGTCATCACGCCGCGCCAGCCATCGTCCGATCGGCTTTCACGCCATGGCCTCCCACGGATCGACCATCTGCGGCAGCAGCGTCGAAAGATCTCGTGTCGCGGGTGGCGACCATGAAGCCGCGCAAAAAAGCGCGGCCCCGAAGGACCGCGCTCTCGATCGTTCATCGGTCGGAGACCCGTCCGGCCTCCGTCCCGACGATGAGCCGATCACTCGCCGGCGCGGGACTGCTTCTCGCGCGAGCGGTCGGCATCGCGCTGGGCCTTCAGCTTCTCGGTGAGATCCTCGCCGGTCTGCTGGTCGACGACCTTCATCGAGAGGCGGATCTTGCCGCGCTCGTCTTGCCCCAGGAACTTCACCTTCACCTTGTCGCCTTCCTTCACCACGTCGGTGACCTTGGCGACGCGCTGGGCGGCAAGCTCGGAGATGTGGACGAGGCCGTCCTTGGCGCCGAAGAAGTTGACGAAGGCGCCGAACTCCATCGTCTTCACGACCGTGCCCTCGTAGATCATGCCGATCTCGGCCTCCGCCACGATCGACCGGATCCAGTTATAGGCCGCCTTGATCGCCT
>NZ_LABX01000409.1 GCF_001043915.1 Methylobacterium aquaticum
CGGTGCCGGTGCCATGGGCCTCCAGATGCCCGATCGAGGCGAGCGCGACGGCCGAGCGCCGCAGCACCCCGGCCACCAGGGCGGCCTGTGCGGCGGGGTTCGGGGTGGTCAGGCCAGCGGCGCGCCCGCCATGGTTCTCGCCGGTCTCGCGGATGACGGCCCGCACCCGGTCGCCGTCGGCCAGGGCCCGGCTCAGGGGCTTGAGCACCACGAGGCCGAGCCCCTCGCCGCGGACATAGCCGTCGGCATCCGCGTCGAAGCTGCGGCAGCGGCCCCGTGGCGACAGCATGCCGAGCTGCGCGCCCATCACCTGGGCGCGGGGCGAGAGGATGAGGTGGACGCCGCCCGCGAGGGCCAGGGTGCAGCTTCCCTCCCGCAGGGACTGCACCGCCCGGTGGATGGCGATCAGGGAGGAGGAGCAGGCGGTGTCGACGGTCTGCGACGGTCCGTGCAGGTCGAACCAGTGGCTCAGCCGGTTGGCCAGCATGGTGCGGGTGTTGCCGAGCACCGCCTGGGCCGCCGCCGTGCCGGCATCGCCGATCAGCTCGGCATAATCCGCGAGCTGGCTGCCGATGAAGACCCCGGTCGCGCTGCCGGCCAGCCGTCGCGGCGGCAGGCCGGCATCCTCCAGCGCGTGCCAGGCGCCCTCCAGCAGCAGCCGCGCCTGCGGGTCGAGATGGATCGCCTCCCGCGGGGACAGGCCGAAGAACGGCGCGTCGAAGCGGTCGACGCCGTCGAGGAAGCCGCCCCAGCGCGGCACCTCGGCCCCGGCGTCGAGGCCCGGCGCGTGGCGGTGCCGGCGCCAGTCCCAGCGGTCGGCGGGGATCTCGGTGACGAGGTCGCGGCCCTCGCGCAGGGCGTCCCAGAAGGCGTCGAGATCCGGCGCGCCGGGAAAGCGCCCGGCCATGCCCAGGATGGCGATCGGCTCGGTCGCCCCGACCCGTGCCGCCCCGACCCGCGCCGGCGCGG
>NZ_LABX01000041.1 GCF_001043915.1 Methylobacterium aquaticum
ATGGCGGACAGGATCATGGGGTGGCCTCCGGGACTGGAGGCACCATGCGGGCTGCATGGTCAACGCGGGGTAAACGCTGCGGGTTTGCGACAGGCCCCAAGAACCTCTGGGTCGAGGCCCTGAGCTTCGACGCCCTCGGCGCCGCGGAGAACGCCACCGCGCGCCTGGCCGATGGCCGCACTCTGGCGCTCACCTACCGCGGCTCCGGCCTGGCCGACCGTAACCAGGCCATTCCGGTGCAGTTCGCGATCAGCGGCGACACCAGCGGGCTTCGGGTCGGCCAGTTCGTCACCGTCCAGGCCGCCACCAATACCGAGCTGCAGGGCCTGGCCCTGCCGCGCGCCGCGGTCGTGCGCACCGGCAATGGGCAGGACGTCGTCTACGAGCACACCAGCGCCGAACGCTACGCCGCCCGTCAGGTCCGCGTGACCCCGCTCGACGGCAACCGGGTGCTGGTCGCCGTGGGGATCGGCGCCGGCAAGCGCGTGGTGACCCAGGGCGCCGAGCTGCTGGATCAGGTGCGCTGAGGAGGGCCGGTCGATGTTCACCTTCCTCGTCAGCCAATCGCTGAAAAACCGCCTGCTGGTGCTCGCGGTCGCCGCCGTGCTGGTGCTCTACGGCGCGTTCACGGTCACCAAGCTGCCGGTCGACGTCTTCCCCGACCTCAACCGGCCGACCGTCACCATCATGACCGAGGCCGAGGGCTACGCCCCGCCCGAGGTCGAGCAGCTGGTCACCTACCCGATCGAAACCCGCATGAACGGGCTGCCCGGCGTCAGCCGCGTGCGCTCGGTCTCCGGCGTCGGACTGTCGATCACCTACGTCGAGTTCGACTGGGGCACCGACATCTACCGCAACCGCCAGCAGGTCGCCGAGCGCCTGAGCCTGGTCCAGGACCAGCTGCCGCGCGGGGTCACCCCCGTGATGGGGCCGATCTCCTCGATCATGGGGCAGATCCTGCTGGTCGCGGTGACCAGCGACACCGCCACGCCGATGCAGGTCCGGGAGGCGGCCGACTTCGTGATCCGTCCGCGCCTGCTGACCATTCCCGGCGTCGCCCAGGTCATCCCGATCGGCGGCGAGGTGCGTCAGTTCCGGATCGCCCCCAACCCGGCGGCCATGCGCTCCCTCGGCGTGACCAACGCCCAGCTGGAGGCGGCCCTGCAGCAGTTCGGCACCAATGCCGGCGGCGGGTTCACCGACCAGTATTCGCGCGAGTACCTGATCCGCAACATCGCCCGCACGCTCGACCTGGACGACCTACGCAACGTCGTCATCGCCACGATCAACAACGCCCCGGTCTACCTGCGCCAGGTCGCCGAGGTCTCGTTCTCCGCCAAGGTCAAGCGCGGCGATGCCGGCTACCAGGCCAAGCCGGCCGTGATCGTCTCGGTCGAGAAGCAGCCCGACGTGGACACCGTCAAGCTGACCCGGCAGATCGAGCAGGCCTTGGGCGAGATCACCCAGACCCTGCCGGACGGCATCAAGGCCGACCAGATCCTGTTCCGCCAGGCCAACTTCATCGAGACCTCGATCGCCAACGTCGAGCGGGTGCTGCTGGAGGCCATCGTGGTGGTCGCCGCGGTGCTGTTCCTCTTTCTGCTCAACGTGCGCACCACCGCGATCTCCCTGCTGGCGATCCCGGTGTCGATCCTGACCACCGCGGTGGTGTTCCACCTGTTCGGGCTGTCGATCAACACGATGACCTTGGGCGGCCTCGCCATCGCGATCGGCGAGCTGGTCGACGACGCCGTGGTCGACGTGGAAAACATCTTCCGGCGCCTCGGCGAGAACCGGAAGGCCGGCAACCCGAAAAGCGTCTTCCAGGTGGTGGTCGAGGCCTCCAACGAGGTGCGCTCCGGCATCGTCTACGCGACGATGATCATCATCCTGGTGTTCGTGCCGCTGTTCGCCCTGTCGGGCATCGAGGGCCGGCTGTTTGCGCCCCTGGGGCAGGCCTACATCATCTCGATCCTGGCCAGCCTGTTCACCTCGATCACGCTGACGCCGGTTCTGGCCTCCTGGCTGCTGCCGGGCCTCAAAAACCTCGAGGAGCACGACAGCCGCTTTCTGAAGGCGCTCAAGCGCGGCAACGCCCGCCTGCTGGCGGTCGCGTTCCGGCACCAGCGCCTGCCGGTCGGCACGGTGACGCTGGCGGTGCTCGGCGCCGGCATCGCCGCCTGGCAGCTGCCGCGGGCGTTCCTGCCCCCGTTCAACGAGGGCAGCTTCACCGTCAACATGACCTTCAACCCGGGGATCTCGCTGGCCGAGAGTAACCGGGTCGGGCTGATCGCCGAGAGTCTGCTGCGGCAGATCCCCGAGGTGACGGCGGTCGGCCGGCGTACCGGCCGCGCCGAGCTCGATGAGCACGCCGAGGGGGTGCATTCCTCGGAGATCGAGGTCGAGCTGAAACCCGGCGAGGGCCGCCCCAAAGAGGCCCTGGTGGCCGACATCCGCCAGCGCCTGGCGGTGCTGCCGGTGTCGGTCAACGTCGGCCAGCCGATCTCACACCGCCTCGATCACATGCTGTCGGGGGTGCGCGCCGAGATCGCGCTCAAGATCTACGGCGAGGATCTGGACGCGCTCCGGCGCATCGCCAACAGCCTGCGCGAGCGGTTCGCCAGTATCCCGGGCCTGACCGACCTGCAGGTGGAAAAGCAGGTGCGCATCCCGCAGCTGGAGATCCGCGTCGACTACACTCGGGCGGCGCTCTACGGCGTGCAGCCCGCCGCGGTGGTGGACCAGATCAGCCGGCTGTCCAACGGCCGGGTCGTGTCCACCGTGGTCGACGGCGTGCGGCGCTTCGATGTGCTGATCCGCCTGCCGGAGGACCAGCGCACCACCGAAGGCCTCGGGGATCTCCTGCTGGAGACCCCCTCCGGCTGGGTGCCGGCGCGCCAGGTCGCCGACATTCGCGAGACCGACGGCCCCAACCAGATCCTGCGCGAGAACACCCGGCGCCGCATCGTGGTGCAGGCCAACACCAACGGCGACAGCGACATGACCACCATCGTGGCGGCCATGCGCCGGGCGATCGCCCAGGAGAAGCTGCCGCCGGGGTTCTTCACCAGCCTGGAGGGCACGTTCCAGGCGCAGGAGGACGCCACGCGGACCATCGCGGCCCTGTCGGCGCTGTCGCTCGCGCTGGTGTTCGCGCTGCTCTACAGCCGCTACCGCTCGGCCGCGCTGGCGCTAATCATCATGGGCAACGTGCCGCTGGCGCTGATCGGCAGCGTCGCGGCGCTGTGGCTGGTCGGCCAACCGCTCAGCGTGGCCTCAATGATCGGGTTCATCACGCTGACCGGCATCGCCGCCCGCAACGGCATCCTGAAGATCAGCCACTACCTCAACCTGGCGCTGCACGAGGAGGTGCCGTTCGGCCAGGACCTGGTCGTGCGCGGCAGCCTGGAGCGGCTGACCCCGGTGCTGATGACGGCCCTGTCGGCCGGCGTCGCTCTGGTGCCGTTGCTCTACGACGCCGCCTCACCGGGCAAGGAGATCCTGCACCCGGTCGCGGTGACGATCTTCGGCGGCCTGATCAGTGCCACGCTGCTCGACATGTTCCTGACGCCGATCCTGTGCCTCAGGTTCGGCCAGACGCCGCTGGCCCGGCTGCAGGCTGCGCAGGACGGGGCCCACGCGGCCCATGCCGCTACGACGCCCGGCGCACATTTGCCGCCGCGGGAGGCGTTCTGAGCCCCCCTGCCTCAACCCCATCCAACCGAAAGGAGAACCCTGATGATCCCCTGGAGAGCCGCCCTGTTTAGTAGCTTGCTGCTGGCCGCCGCCCCGGTCTGTGCCCACGAGACCGCCGGTAAAAACGGCGGCCGGGTGGCGGACGCAGGCAAGTTCCACGTCGAGCTCGTCGCCAAGGGCGAGACCGTCGACGTGTTCGTGTCCGACGAGGGCCAGAAGCCGGTGCCGGCCGCCGGCTTCAAGGGCACCGCCATCCTCGTCGTTGGCGGCAAGCCGGCCCGCGTGCCGCTGGAGCCGGTCGACGGCAACCGCCTGACCGGCAAGGCCGCAACCGCGCTCGGCGATAACCCGAAGGGCGCCGTGCAGCTCACCGGCCCGGACGGCGCCACCGCCAGCGGCAAGTTCAACTGACCCCGTCCCTCAAGCAGGAAGATGCCTCGATGAAGACTCTCACCACGACCGTCGCCGCTGTGGCCCTGGCCCTCGGCTTTGCGGGGGCGGCGGCCGCCCACGAGATGAAGGGCGGCGAGCACATGGACCATGCCGGCCACCATCCCGTGCCGGAGGCCACGTCCCAGACGGACACGCCTGCAACCAAGGCGTTCCGCGACGTCGACGCCGAGATGCACCGGAACATGGACATCCGCTACTCGAACGACGTCGACGTCGACTTCGTGCGCGGCATGATCCCCCACCACAAGGGGGCCGTCGCCATGGCCAAGATCGCCCTCCGGTATTCCAAGGACCCCGAGATCCGGAAGCTGGCTGAGGACATCATCAAGGCTCAGGACGTCGAGATCGCCCAGATGGAGGCATTTCTGAAGCGGAAGGGCACCGAGTGAGGGTTCCCGGACGGGGCGACGGCCAACTCCCGGATCCGTGAACGTTCAGCGTATTTATTTCTGAACACACCCGTGCTTCGGGAGTTTTTGTTGAAGGTGATAGCTGTCTGACTTGTTCAATTAATTAGTGAGTCAGATCTCCATCTATGCCGTTTTGTCAACATAGTAAGGACGGAGTACCTGCATGCACCAGATATCGAACGAGATGCAGTCCTGCATCGACGAGTGCCTACGCTGCTACCAGACCTGCCTGGGCATGGCCTCGAACCACTGCCTCTCGGCGGGCGGCAAGCACGTCGAGCCCACACATTTCCGGCTGATGATGGCCTGCGCGGAGATCTGCCGGACCTCGGCGCACTTCATGCTGATCGGCACCCCCGAGCACAAGCACACCTGCCGCGCCTGCGCTGAGGTGTGCGAGGCCTGCGCGCGGAGCTGTGAGCAGGTCGGCGACATGCAGGAGTGCGTCGAGCAGTGTCGCCGCTGCGCCGAGAGCTGCCGCAAGATGGCCGCCTAATGCGGTGTGGGGCGCCCACCGTGACAGTGCGGCGCCCCGCCGATTTCCAGGCTCTCGATGATCGGGCAGTCCGGCCGGCCATCGCCGTCGCAGGCCGCCGCCAGGGTGCGCAGGCTGTCGGCCATCTCCTGCAGCTGCCGCGCCCGCTCCTCCAGCTCGTTGATATGGGTCAGTGCGATCGCCTTCACCTCGGCGTTACTGCGGTCCTGGTCGCTCCACAGCTCCAGCAGGAGCCGGATGCGCTCGATCGAGAACCCGAGGTCACGCGCGCGGCGGATGAACCCGAGGCGGTGCAAGTCGACCGGGCCGTAATCGCGGTAGCCGCTCTCGCGGCGGCCCGCCGGCGGCACGAGGCCGATGCTCTCGTAGTAGCGGATCATCTTGGCCGAGACACCCGAGGCCTGCGCCGCCTGCCCGATGTTCATTACCCCTGCCTCTTTCCTGTTGACCCTCCCATGATGGGAAGGTGCAGGCTGCTTGGCAAGAGGATCAAGACAGGACCCCGGCCATGACCGACCACGCCCACCGCCACGCACACGATTACCCGCAGGATCAGGCTGCAGCCGCCGCCGGCAGCTGCGGGGGCAAGGGCAAAGCCGCCGATCAGACCGCGGCCGCGGCCGACGCCGGTCACAGTTGCTGCGGGGGGCATGGCAAGGCGGCGCCAGCAGCCCATGACCACGCTCCCCACGGCCATGACCATCATCATGCGCATGACCACGCCGGCCCACTGGCCGAGGGGACCGTCAAGGATCCGGTCTGCGGGATGACGGTCGACCCGCACACGGCCAAGCATCGCGCCCAACACAACGGGCGCCCCTACTACTTCTGCTCTGCCGGCTGCCAAGCGAAGTTCACGGCGGATCCAGCCCGCTACCTCGACCCGGCGAGCGCCACCGCCAAGGCCGAACCCGTGCCCGCGGGCACGATCTACACCTGCCCGATGCACCCCGAGGTCCGGCAGGTCGGCCCCGGCTCATGCCCGATCTGCGGTATGGCGCTGGAGCCGTTGCTGGTCAGCGCCGACATCGGCCCGAGCGCCGAGCTGGTCGACATGACCCGGCGGTTCTGGATCGGCCTGGCCCTGACCCTGCCGGTCTTCGCCCTCGAGATGGGCGGTCACCTGACCGGCTTGGTCGATCGCCTCGGCCAGCAGAACAGCAACTGGCTGCAGCTGGTGCTGGCCACGCCGGTGGTGCTGTGGGCCGGCTGGCCGTTTTTCGAGCGCGGCTGGGCGTCGGTGAAGAGCCGCAACCTCAACATGTTCACGCTGATCGCCCTCGGCACCGGCGTGGCCTGGCTCTACAGCGTGGTGGCCACCACAGCGCCGGGCGTGTTTCCGCCCGCGCTGCGCGGCCATGACGGCGCCGTGCCGGCCTACTTCGAGGCCGCGGCGGTGATCACCGTGCTGGTTCTCCTGGGCCAGGTGCTGGAGCTACGCGCCCGCGAAAGCACCAGCGGCGCCCTGCGCGCGCTGCTTGATCTCGCTCCGAAGACCGCCCGCCGGATCCGGGCCGACGGTAGCGAGGAGGAGATCGGTCTCGACACTGTCCAAGTCGGGGACCGCCTGCGCGTGCGGCCCGGTGAGAAGATCCCAGTCGACGGCACCGTGATCGAGGGCCGCTCGTCGGTGGACGAGTCGCTCGTCACCGGCGAGGCGATGCCGGTGAGCAAGGACGTCGGCGCCGCGGTGATCGGCGGCACTCTCAACCAGAGCGGCGCCCTGGTGATCAAGGCCCGGAACGTCGGCCGCGACACCATGCTGGCGCGCATCGTCCAACTGGTCGCCGAGGCCCAGCGCAGCCGCGCACCGATCCAACGGCTGGCCGATCAGGTCGCCGGCTGGTTCGTGCCGGTGGTGATGGCGGCGGCCGTGCTGGCGTTCATCGCCTGGTTCACGGTCGGCCCCGAGCCGCGCTTCACCTACGGCCTGCTCGCCGCTGTGGCGGTGCTGATCATCGCCTGCCCCTGCGCGCTCGGGCTGGCTACGCCGATGTCGATCATGGTCGGCGTCGGTCGCGGCGCCCAGGCCGGCGTGCTGATCAAGAACGCCGAGGCGCTGGAGCGGATGGAGAAGATCACCACTCTGGTGGTGGACAAGACCGGCACGCTCACCGAGGGCAAGCCGGCTGTGACCCAGGTGGTCCCCGCGGAAGGGTTCACCGAGGCCGAGATCCTGCGGCTGGCAGCCAGCGTCGAGCGCGCCAGCGAGCACCCGCTGGCGATGGCGATCGTCGCCGCGGCCGAGAAGCAGGGTCTGGCCCTCGCCCCGGTCAGCGACTTCGACAGCCCGACCGGCCGGGGTGCCCTCGGCACCGTCGAGGGCCGCACGATCCGACTCGGCAATGCGGCATTCCTGGGTGAGGCCGGGATCCCGACGGCGGCGCTCGACCAGCAGGCCGACCGCCTGCGCCAGGACGGCGCCACGGCGATCTTCATGAGCGTGGATGACCGTGTGGCCGGCGCCATCGCCATCGCCGATCCGATCAAGGCGACGACGCCCGAGGCTCTGCAGGCGCTGCGCGCCGAAGGCATCCGGGTGGTGATGCTGACCGGCGACAACCGCACTACCGCCCAGGCGGTGGCACACAGGCTCGGCATCGATGAGGTCGAGGCCGAGGTGCTGCCCGACCAGAAGAGCGCGGTGGTCAAAGCCCACCAAGCGCAGGGTCAAGTGGTCGCGATGGCGGGCGACGGCGTCAACGACGCGCCGGCGCTGGCCGTGGCGGATGTCGGCATCGCGATGGGCAGCGGCACGGACGTGGCGATCGAGAGCGCCGGCATCACCTTGCTCAAGGGTGACCTGAACGGGATCGTGCGCGCCCGGCGGCTGTCGCGCGCCACGATGAGCAACATCCGCCAGAACCTGTTCTTCGCGTTCATCTACAACGCCGCTGGCGTGCCGGTAGCAGCCGGGGTGCTCTACCCGTTCCTGGGCATCCTGCTCTCGCCGATCATCGCTGCGGCGGCGATGGCGCTGTCCTCGGTCAGCGTCATTGGCAATGCCCTGCGCCTGCGCGCCACAGCTCTCTGAGGCGGGCGGACGACAGCCGCTCGAACCTGCCCATGATCCGCACCACGGCCGTCCCGGACGGCCTGCCGCCCGTGATCATTCAAACCGCCGCCGCGCTGCTGGCCCTTTTGGACCAGCAACTGCCCGGCTGGGTCGCAGGCTTATGGCTGACCGGCTCAGCCGCGCTGGACGATTTTTGGCCGGCCATCAGCAATCTCGACTTTGTGGCCTCGATCTCCTGGCCATTGACACACGCGGAGGGGGCGCGCGTGGCCGGGATCCATGGGATCACTGCAAGAAAGTGACGTCTGCGTACGCTAAGGCCGAACGGAGCGAGAACGGCCGGCTGGATCAGTAGAGTTGCGCGATGAGGGCTTTGCCCTTGGCGGTCAGTTGCCATCCGGCACCGCCACGCGGACCGGGCGAGGGCTCTGCCAGCCCGAGCGCCACCATCTTCGTCATCTCCCGTCGCACGAGTTGGCCCGTGTAGGGCGTGCGCTGATCAATCCGGGGCAACCCTTCTGCGATCGCACCGGCGGCATAGCGGACGCCCACTTCGGAGCCGAGATATCGCTGGAGCAGAATGGCTGTCTCCCGCTTCCGCCGGCTGAGGAGTTTTCGTGTCGCGGGAGCCTGTTGCATGGGCGGTGCCGGGGGAGGCGCCGCGACTTCGGCGTCAGCAGCATCTTCGGCTTCTGCCGCCTTGAGCGAGGCGTAGAGCGCCGTCTTGCCCACCTTCAGCCGGGTGGCCACCTCCACCACGGTCAGCTTGTCCTGGAGCAGAGCCTGCGCGCGGCGGAGCTTCTCAGGCGTCATGACGGGCTTGCGCCCGCCCTTTCGGCCTCGTGCTGCAGCGGCAGACAAACCGGCCCTGGTTCGCTCACGGATGAGGTCGCGCTCGAACTGGCCGAGCGCGCCGAAGATATGGAACACTAATCGCCCGCCGGGCGTGGTCGTATCGATGGCCTCCGTCAGCGAGCGGAAGCCAATGCCCCGTCGCTCCAACGCCTCCACGGTCGCGATCAGGTGCGACATCGAGCGACCCAGCCGATCGAGCTTCCACACCACGAGAACGTCGCCTTCGCGCAGGAAGGCGAGGGCCGCATTCAGGCCTGGCCGGTCCGCCTTGGCACCCGACACACCCCGGTCCTCGAACACGCGCCCGCAACCGGCAGAGCCGAGGGCGTCGTGCTGAAGGGCAGGTTCCTGCTCGCCCGTGGAAACCCGGGCATAGCCGATCAGCGCCATCGGGTGCCTCGTGCTCCTTTCCGCATTCCCGTCCGCCAATCAAACATTCCGTTTTCTCATGATCAAGGCCAATAAACGGAATAGTCCGGCAACGGCCGCCAAACGGTCGGACACGACACTGTTGGCGAAGTCAGCGGCTAAGCCGTGAGTGCCTTGAACCGTGAGGTGCGTGTGGGGGCCAACGGCCGCAGGGCGAACCAAGCGGCAAGGCGATCCAGGTTGAGAGCGGCCGCTGTCGCCACACTCTGGAGGGTCGTCTTGGCCAGCCCACGATAGCGGGCCTGGCGCAGGCCGAAGCGGCGCACGCCCTGCGAGATCGTCGCCTCGATGCCTTGCCGCTGCCCGTAGAGCCGCCAGCCCTCCTCGCTCTCCAGCCGCCGTCGCGCGGCCGCCAGCGCCTCGTGCTCGGCACGCGGATGCAGGCTGAGCCGGCGGCTCTCCGCCCGGGTACAGCGCGGCTTGGCGGGGCACACGCGACAAACGGCGGGGCTGAAGCCCGCGCGGATGAACGCGCGTCCGCTCGCCCTGTCCTTGTACGCGCCCCAACTCGTGCTCTCGTGGCCCTCCGGGCAGCGCACGCGCTGACGCTCCCACTCGACCGCGAAGTCCGTGACGTCGAACGCTCCCTCCTCACGCGTCTGCCATCCCTGCTTCGGCCGGGCGGGGCCAATCAGCGCGATACCGTACTGCTCGTGCGCCGCGACCAGGTGCTCAGCGCTGACGTAGGCGGCGTCGGCCAAGTGCTCGCCGGGGGCCAGTCCCGCGCTGGTCAGGCCGGCGTGGATCGCACCGATGCGCATCGCCTCGTGCACATTGGCCGGGGTGGTGTCGGTGTGAACGACCAGCCGAGGCAGGTCGGGGTCGCACGTCTCGGTCAGGTGAACCATGTAGCCGGTCCACTCCGTTCCAGACTTGGCCCGGAAGCGGGCCTCGACGTCGTAGGGCGACTCGACCCGGTCACCGGGCCCACGCCCCTGCACTGGGCGCAGGTGCACGCCGGCGCCGGCGGGCGGGCTGCCGTCCCGTTCGCGCGTGAAGTGGCGCGCCCACACCCGGCGCAACACGGCGACGGCCGGCAAGGTGGTGGCGAGTGGTGGGGTGCGCGCGCCCTCCAGCGCATCGAGCAGATGGTAGCCGTCCGCCCCGACCTGGAGCACGTAGGCCTCGCGCTTGGGGCCGCTCTGCGGCAGGCGCGCGTCCTCGATCCGACGGTCGTAGCGCTCGTGCCACTCGGGCGGGGCGAGGCTCCGCAGCCAGTCGGGGGCGAGGACCGCGACGGCATTGAGGGCCGCCCGCAGCGTCTCGGCCAGCAGCTCGACGCGGTTGAGGTCACGCACTGCCGCGAGCACGTGGGTGCTGTCGGTGCGTTGGCGCCCACGCGCCTTGAGCACGCCCTGGTCGCGCGCGGCCTCGAGGATGCGGGTCAGCAGCCGTCCCGTGGCCTCGTGCTGCAGCAGCCGGCCGCGGAACTCGCACAGGACGCTGAGATCGAAGCCCGGATCGGCGAGGTCGAGAGCCAGCAGATATTTCCAGTCAATCCGGGCGCGGACCGCCTCAGCGGCCTGGCGGTCGCTCAGGCCTTCGCGGAACTGCAGGAGGGTGACGAGGGCCAGGCGCCAGGGTGCGTAGGCGGGCTGGCCGCGGGTGGGATAGAGGTCAGAGAACGCGGCATCGGCGAAGATGGTGCCGAGGCGGGTGCGTAGCAGCAGGTAGGGGTTGCCGCGTCGGAACGCGGTTTGGGCGACGCGAGCCGTGTCGTCAGGGACAGGCGGGAGCGGGGGCTGCGGCCGGAGCGACATGAGCGATCTCCGAGCGGGACTGCCAGCCTACACCCAGCATGACGCCCACCGGAATTCGCCAGCAGTGTCCGGTCGTTTGACGGATCGCTCCGACCACCCGTCCGGGGCTCCACGGCAGGGCCGTCTCGAGTCTAAGCTCGGCTCCGCGGAGGGCGGGGCATGGCGCGGCGACGGTTGTTGAGCGACGCGGTCTGGGCGCGATACCTCATGCCGTCCACCGACGAGCGCGAGATCGCCCGCCACGCCACGCTCGGCCCCGACGACATGGACGCCGTCGCCAGCAAGCGGGGCAGCGCCAACCGGCTCGGCTACGCGCTCGTGCTCGTCTATGCGCCATCCCGGGCGGGCGCTGGAGGCCGGCGAGATGCCCCCCGAGCCCGTCCTGACCTACGTGGCCCGCCAGCTCGCAGTGCCGGCCTCGGTCTACGACGACTACGCCCGCCGCGATCCCACGCGCCGCGCCCACCTCGCCGAGGTCATGCGCATGGGCGGATATACGGCGTTCGATCGCACGGCCGCCCATGCCGCCGTGGCGTTCCTGACCGCCGCGGCCCAGACCATCGTGCGACCTGGCCCGCTCGCCGGCCTCCTGGTCGAGGAATTGCGCCGCCGCCGCGTGGTCCTGCCTTCACCGCAGGTGCTCGAGGCCGTGATGCGCCGCGCCCGCCAACGGGCCGAGCGCCTCGGTCACGAAGGGCTGACTGCGGGCCTCGACGAGGCCGCCCTCGTCCGCCTCGATACCCTGCTGGCGGCGCGGCCGACCGGCAAGCTCACCTGGCTCGGATGGCTCCGCAAGGCGCCGCAGTCACCGGCACCGAAGAACCTCCCCAAGCTGATCGATCGCCTGCAGCACGTGCGAGCGCTCGGGATCGATCGGGCTCGCGCCGGTGCGCTGCCGGCGCCCGTGTTCGAGCGCCTGGCCGACGAGGCCGCCCGGATCGCCGCGCAGCACCTGGCTGGCCTGAACCCGTTGCGGCGACGCGCAATACTGGCGGCGGTGGCCATCGCCCTGGAGGAAGCGCTGACCGACGCGACGCTGTCGATGTTCGAGAAGCTGATGGCTGCTCTTGGTCGCGCGGCCGAACGCAGGAGCGACGAGCGTGCCGTCCGCTCGATGCGCGCGGTGCAAGACGACCTGCGCGTGTTCGCCCTCTCCGGTCGTGCGATGATCGCGGCGCGCGGCCAAGGTGAGGATCTCGACGCCGCCGTGGCGGACAAGGTGGGCTGGACGCGCTTCGAGGCCGCGGTCGCCCGCGCCGAGGCGCTCGGCGGGCCGGCGCTGATCGATCCGACAGCCGAACTGGTCGCCCGTCACAAGAGTGTCAGGGTGTTCGCGCCCCGGCTGCTCGACACCTTCGCCTTCGAGGGCTCGCCCGCGGTCCAGGACCTCGTGGCCGCGCTCGATCTGATCCGCACGACCTACCGCGATGGCAAGCGCAAGCTGCCGGCCGCCCCACCGCTCCGGTTCGTGCCGCGGCGCTGGCGGGCCTTCGTCCTCGACCAGGGGCGCGTCGACCGCGCCGCCTACGAGCTGTGCGCCTTCTCGGAACTGCGCGATCGGCTCCGCTCCGGCGACGTCTGGGTCGCCGGTTCGCGGCGCTATCGCGCCTTCGACGACGATCTCCTGCCCCGTCCGGCCTTCGAGGCCTTGAGGAGCGCCGGTCCCCTGCCGCTCGCCGTCGCACCGCGCTTCGAGGACCATCTGGCCGAGCGCAGCCTTCGGCTCGAGGAGGCCGCCGCGGCCGTCGCGGCGCGGGCCAGGGCCGGCACGCTGCCCGAGATCCGCCTGGACGAGGCGGGGCTGACGATCACGCCGTTGCACGCCCTCACGCCACCGACCGTCAAGACCGTCCGGCAGGCGCTCTACGATCGATTGCCGCGGGTGCGCGTCACCGACGTGCTGCTCGACGTCGACGCCTGGACCGGGTTCTCGGAGTGCTTCACGCATCGGCGGACCGGTCGAACCTGCGACGATCGTGCCGCGCTGCTCACCTGCGTGCTGGCCGACGGGATCAACCTCGGCCTGACCCGCATGGCGGAGACCTGCCGTGGCGCCTCGTTGCGCCAGCTCGCCCTCGTCCACGACTGGCACGTGAGCGAGGCGGCCTACGCGGAAGCGCTCGCGCGCCTGATCGATGCGCATCGCGCCCTGCCGCTGTCCCAACTCTGGGGCGACGGCACCCGGGCGAGCTCGGACGGGCAGCACTTCTTCGCCGGCGGCCCGGGCGAGGCCATCGCCGACGTGAACGCCCGTCACGGGAACGAGCCGGGGGTGTCGTTCTACACCCACGTCTCGGACCAGTACGGCCCGTTCCACACCAAGGTGATCGCGGCCACCGCGGGCGAGGCGCCGCACGTGCTCGACGGCCTGCTCTCCCATCGGTCGGGCCTCGCCATCGCGGAGCATGCGGTCGACACCGGAGGTGCCTCCGATCACGTGTTCGGGCTGATGCCCTTCTTCGGCTACCGCTTCGCGCCCCGCCTGCGCGACCTGAAGGAGCGCAGGCTCCATCTGCCGCCTGGCGTGAGCGTCGATCCCCTGCTCGCGCCCCTGGTCGACCCCGGCGGGCCGATCGACGTGGCCCACGCCACCCGGCACTGGGACGACCTCCTGCGGGTGGCGGCCTCGATCCGCTCCGGCACGGTGAGCGCCTCGGCGATGCTGCGCAAGCTCGGAGCGTATCCGCGCCAGAACGGGCTGGCGCTGGCCCTGCGCGAGGTCGGTCGGCTGGAGCGCTCGCTGTTCATGCTGAACTGGCTGCGGGACCTCGACCTGCGCCGACGCGTGCAGGCTGGGCTCAACAAGGGTGAAGCCCGCAACGCGCTGGCACGGGCCATCTTCTTCTGCCAGCTGGGCGAGCTGCGCGACCGCACGTTCGAGAACCAGGCCTACCGCGCCTCGGGACTGAACCTGATCGTGGCGGCCGTGATCCTCTGGAACACGCGCTACCTCGCTCGCGCCGCGGCCGACCTCGGCGTCGAACCCGACCTGATGCGGCACGTCGCACCGCTCGGCTGGGAGCACCTCTCGCTCACGGGCGACTATGCCTGGGACGCCGAGGACCAACCGGCACCGGGCGAACTGCGACCGCTCCGGAGCAAACCCTCGCTCCTCGCCGCGTAAGGAACTGCGTTCTCGCTCCGTTCGGCCTTAGCGTACGCAGACGTCACTTCCTTGCAGTGACCCCGTGGTGCGGGCGATGGCTTTGTCCGACCACTGGCGCTGGGTCTCGACGCCGAGGTGGGCGCGGGTCTCCTGGAACGTCACCTCGACGCTCCAGCGTCGTACGAACCAGGTCAGGATCTGCTCGGGATCGCGGGTGAGGTCGGTGCACAGCAGCGCCTGAGGCGCGAAGCGGTCGTCGGGATCGCGCACCAGGACCCAGCGGATCGGCACCACCGGCAGGCCGGCATGGCGCCACACCGCCGTCGCGGAGGCGACCTCGAGCACGCGTTCACCGACCCCGTACCAGCCCGGCACCGTGCGCCGATGCCAGTCGGTCTCCTCGGCCATGAGGACCTGCGCCAGGGTCGGGCGCCGCGCTCCTTTGGTGCGGGGACGCCCGATCGTGCCGGGCCGGCGGGGCGGGGCCGGATCGTAGAGCGCCGCGTCGAGGCGCAGGCGGGTGATGACGCTCACGCCGCCGCAGCTCAGAGCGTCGAGGAAGGCGAGCGCCGCAAAGCCGCTGTCGGCCACCAGCACGAGGTCGCGTCCCGGCAGCCAGCGGCGGGTCTGGAGGACGAGTTGGCGCCCGACCGCGAGCAGGGGCTTGTGCCGGCGGCCCTGCTCGCGGCAGGCGCGCTCGGAGGGGACGAGGGCGGTGAGGAACGGCAGCGCCCAGACCCGTCCTGCCCAGGGGATGGGCGCCAGCCGCATCAGGCTGAGCCAACGAAGGCCGCTTGTCTTGACGAAGTGGCTGTCGGAGGAGCGCACCGGATCGCGGTAGATGCCGCGGGCTCCGATGCGCTTGCCCCAGCGCCGCTCGATCGTGTCGTCGAGGCCCAGTACCACGGGTCCGCGCGGCGCGAATGCCGCGACCAGGTGCCCGAGCAGGATGCGGGCGCCGGCTCGAGGCGACCATGCAGCGCGGTTGAGGACGCGATGGAAGTTGACGAAGCGGCGCTCGTTGGCGCGGCTCATGATGCGCAGCAGGCTGGCGACCGTGCGCCGACCTGGGGCCAGAATGGCGCCGACGAGCAGGATCCGAGCGTGGCACCAGGAGCGGTGGACGAAGAGCGGCGCAAAGGCCAGGATGAGCCCGGCGAAGCGGGCGGGCAGGCCGGGACACGGCGGTGTCTCTTGGTCGAAACAGCGCCAGCCTACCCGTCACGTCCGCTTCGTCACCCCTCCCAGACCGCGCCCGACACATCGCCAAAAATGGCCAAATTCGAGCTGAGGCAACATGTCTGTGCGGGAGCAGAGATGTTGCTCCCGCATTTTTTATGTCAAGAAAATCACATCGAATGGTGGCCGCTGCCGCCATGTTTCATTTTCATCTTTCCAGATTTTGTCCTTCGCATCTTGTTCTTGCGCGGGCTTGCCGTCGTAGTGGCAGCGCGTTCGGATCCGCGTGGCGGCATCACCATGGTCGGATCCTCAGCTTTCGAGGATCCCATCCGCCGGCCCATGCCTCCTGCAGGGCCGGCGGCCTGCGAACCGGAGTCGTTGTACGGTGACCCGCCCTGCGCCAGCACGGGAGCAGAGAACAGAGCCAATCCAGTGGCAATTAGCAAAAGTTTCCGCATTTTCAACTCCTATTTTGACATAGCAGAGACGCAGATTACACTTCGCGAGACGCACAAAGCAACCGGACGACGCCTCTTTCCTCATAGATCCACATGAAAATTGTGGATTGGAGCTGAAGCGCTAGGTCAATTAACGTAGTACGACAAAATCTCCAGACGCCTGTATGAATTCAGCTGCCCATCTTTAGCAAGAGTTCAAAGAATTTTGTGCTATTTGGTAGAATTTTAGTTGCCGTTCCGACCTCATGGACGTCTCGTGGCCCTGTGCCCTCCTTCGCAACCAAACGCTCCTTGGCAAATACTCTTGAGCGTGTGTTTCTTGAGTTCCCTATCGTGGTGCTCAAGAACAGGCGAGCTTCCCTCCCTTACATCCAGGGTCGAGCCGGGCGGCTTTCGCCTTCCTGTCGGTGCCACGTACTGAGGATGGTGAGTTCCAGGTGCGGTTTGGGCACCGGTGTCGCCGAGGGGACCGGTCTGAGCCAAAGCTGGGATAGTGGTCAGGCTGATCCCAATGAGAACCGGCCCGATCAAAACCGCCAAGCTTTCTGCCGACTTGGCGCATCGCCTGGGTCCCGGAAAACGCTCAACTTCGCTCACGATGCATATTCCCTATGGTGAACCCTGTGGTGAAACGAGCCGTTGCGCGACCTTCCCGGCAACGGCATCAGTCAAGCCTCTGCGTCGCCTCCCACCGGGTGGAAGGCCCCGCTGCCAGCGCGACGTGACCGCTTGTCCGTGTTGGGCGCCTCGGGCGAGCCGGCGCCCTGAACGCGCCCGCTGGCCATCGCGGTGCTGGCCAGGACGCATCCTTACCAAGCATGGATCCACGTGATGTCGGTCGCGGCATCTCCACCGCCTTGAAAACACGACAGCTCGGCCCTCACCATCCGCGCACACCGATAACGTTGCGGCCCGAGCACTCCGTAGCCCACCGACCGACAGGATCACCTTGGACCGCTGAGCCTGCTGCTCCGCTCGGCCGGCGACCATTAGACCTGTTGGAAGCCGGCTGAAGAGGCTTGAGGCAATCACACGCGCGCTCCGCAACCTCATCTCAGCAGTCATTCAACACCGCTGGGAACAGCCCTTCGTTGATTTAAATCAACCGCTCGAACGAACCCGGGCGTTACGCTTACCGCCGCTGCTGTGCGGACGCAGCGTCAGGCCGAGCCAAGCGGCGAACTGTCGTCCGGACCGGAACAGGATTGGATCGGGAACAGGCGCCGCGATCGCGCTGGCGGTGATCGGACCGATGCCGCGCATTGTCAGCAGGCGGCGGCTCGCGGCGTCGTTGCGGCACCAGGCGAGATCTCCGTTTCGGCCCTTCTGACCTCCTCGGCGACCTCCTCAATCTGACCAACGAGGCGTCGGATCGCCAATCTCGCCAGTTCCGGCAGATTGCCCTGGTCAGCGCGGAACTCGGCGATGACGGCCTTCATCCCGGCGGGCCCCTGCGCCGCCATGATGCCGAACTCGGCGAGGTGACCGCGCAAGGCGTTGATCAGCATCGTGCGCTGCCGGACGAGGAGGTCACGCACCTTGTGCAGCATGAGCACGGCCTGCTGATCGACGGTCTTGACGGCGACAAAGCGCATGGTCGGGCGATGGACGGTTTCCGCGATGGCCTCCGCATCAGCAGCATCGGTCTTGCCGCGCTTGACGTAGGGTTTCACGTAGGACCGCGAGGGTTTCACGTAGGCCCGCGGCGGCAGCTTGATGGTGTGGCAGAGCTTGACCAGCTCGCGGGCCCAGTAATACCAGCGGGCGTTGATCATAACCGGTAGGCCCAATCGCGCAGTCCGATCGACATGATCATCCAAGGCCGCTCGATCAGATTGTTCCAGGCGCAGCAGCACTGGTCGACGATGTCCTCATAGGAGGCAAAGATCCGATTGCTGAGCCAGTTGTCTCGCAGGTACTGCCAGACATTCTCCAGCGGGTTCAGCTCAGGCGCACGAGGCGGCAACGGCAGCAGCGTGATGTTGTCTGGAACCACGAGGTCGCCGGCGATGTGCCAGCCGGCGCCATCGAGCATCAGCACGGCATGGGCTCCAGGATCGACCATCTGGCTGATCTCCTGCAGGTGCGCGTTCATCGCTGAGGTGTTGCACCAGGGCATGACGAGAGCGGCGCCTTTGCCCTTCTCGGGACAGATCGCCCCGAAGATGTAGGCGTATTCGGTGCGCTGGTCGTGCGGCAGACGCGGGCGGGTGCCGCGGCGGGCCCAGAGCCGAGTGAGCGTGTTCTTCTGGCCGACCCGGGCTTCGTCCGACCACCACAGCTCGATGCGGGTGCCAGCCGGCAGGCGTGCCCGGATTGCCTTCAACTCGGCCGGGAGAGTTTTTTAAAGGTCTCCAGTGCGGCTGGATCCTGGGCATAGTGCCGGGGACGAGCTGACAGCTTGGCAAAGCCGAGCCGCTTCAACTCGCGCCCGACCGTGGTCTCATCCAGGCTCACGCGGAAGCATTGATAAAGCCAGGCAGCCAAGTCCTTGCGCCGCCAGCGCACCACGCCGTGCCGGTCAGGATCTGGCCCGCTCTCGACGATCGCGGCAAGCGCCTGACGCTGCGCTTGACTCAGCTTGGGCGGATGGCCCGGCGCCTTGCGGTCGATTAGCCCGGCTGGGCCGTCCGCGTTGAAGGCCAGCACCCAGTCGCGCACCGTCTGCAGTCCGACCACGCCGATCCGGGCTGCGTCTGTCCGTGTGCCGCCATCGTAGATCTGCGCTAGGGCGAGCAATCGCCGGCTCTGGCCGGCGTCTCGGCTGCTTCTGGCCAGCCGCCGCAGATCGTCGGCTGTGAAGTCCTCACGCAGGGGCACGGCAGCGGACATGACGAACCCTCCCGGTTCGCCCCATGGAATCAGATCCGCCGCCTACTGCGAACCCCGTGAGTCTCAATCGGCGCCCGCTGGTATAATGCGCGGTGGCGCAGGCTTCTATGTCGATCAGGCAAGACGATAGCTTGACGAAAAACGGAAGAACTTCGCCCCGTCACAAAGCCCTGCGCACGAGGATCTTGCCCTGCGTATCGATGCCGTGGGCCCGAAAGACGTTCTTCGCCAGATCGAGGCCGATAGTGCGAACCTGTGCCATGGACGGCTCCTGTCGATATAGTAGGGGCCGTCCACCTCACCATACGAATCTTGTCCAGTTCAGAAAATGATTACGTTTGCAGAACTCAGGTTTATTAGAATACAGAGTTCGACAAGGTGGATTGATGGATCAGGTTCTGCAACCCCTTAGTGTTGAGGACCGCCCGGAGTGTCGCCATGTCCGTGTTGCTTTTCGGGCCTCTCTGGAAATTTTGCGTTGCCATGTTTGCTGCTGGTGTCGCCATGATACCCTGATCGGCTCTCCGAAGAACCGGTATCGCGCGTACTCTGCGTATCATGTTTGGTTCCTTGAGCAACGCGCTGTTCCTGAGCTGACGGAGCGGCATGGCCTTTCGAGTGTGAGCTCATGTCTTCTTGGAAGCCGGCCCAGGCCGGACCTGCGATTGTTAGGAGCGCGAAGCTCATGCCAATGATGTGCTTCATGGTCTTGTCCTCTCAAGGGTACTAACTGATGCATAATACTCAGGTTCGACGTTCACTCCTTGATTTGAATCAAGTGCGTGGAGCCGCTGGGGTGCGAGTACCATGATCAGCCCCACGAGGTGGCTCCTCACACAGTTTGATACTGCTGGCGAAGTCGGTATGGGCGTCGGATCGAGTGAGTCGAGGTCGCGTTGAGGCGGATCCGTCTGTGTTAGCGAGGAAAACGTGATGTTGCTCCTCCCCAGCAATCATCCGGTCGCCGTCCCGGAGGATACTGCGCAGGTAGCGCGCCCCGCGTTCCCGCGCGGGTCATCACTACTGAGCTTGCGTGACGAGCTCGGCCCGATCTTCGATGACCGGTGCTTCGCTGCCCTGGTGCCACAGCTTGGGCTGCAACCTCCCAGTCACCGTCCATCAGCCCCTTCAAGCCTAACTTCTTGATTCTTTAGCGAATTTATTTGCGTACAGCTTCTTACGTCGGAAGCTCCATGCAGATAAGCGGCGCCGAGGCCATCAAACTGAGTGAAGAGCTCACGAGGTGGTCTGGTGAGATGCTACACTCGTCCGGCACGCCCAGCTGCAAGCTCACGGATCCTGCGGTCATGCCCTTCAAAGTTCCAGTCGGCCCGGCACAGATCGTCATCCATCAGGGTCAAACTGTGCTGGTGAGCGAACTCAACGGGCAGATCGAGTATCCGTCTGATAAAGGGCTCTATTTCTGCGACACCCGCCTGCTCAGCGCCTGGGCCGTGTATGCGAACGGTGAGCCTTGGGACCTGCTGAACGGCGGCGCAGTCAGCTATGACGTCGCCCGCATCTTTCTCACCAACCGCGCCTTTGCAACAGAGGACGGAGCTGTCCCACCCCGGACGTTGGCGCTTGCGCTCGGCCGCTTCGTCGGAGGCGGCATGCACGAAGACCTCGACATCACCAACCATGGCCTGAAGCCGGTCCGCTTCAATCTGGAGATCGCGCTCCGCTGCGACTTCGCCGACATCTTCGAGGTCAGGGCTGGCCACATCGTGCGCCGCGGCCGCATCGTTACCGAATGGTCGCAGATCGACCAGCGTCTGCGCACCACCTATCGGAACGCCGACTTCCACCGAGCGGTGGCCGTTGGTCCGCGCGACGGCACGCCGGAGGCCGTCTATGCGAATGGCCGCCTGAGCTTCGAGGTGAAGCTTGCCCCAGGCAAGGCCTGGCACTGCTGCCTCCTCTACGAGATGACGGATTGCGGCAGGGGCTTCGCAGCGCCGTCATGCTGCATCCTGCAGGCTCCGGATGCCCATGCTGCGGGAACCCGCGCGGATTGGCGGCGGAGTGCGCTCAAGATCCGCACCGGGAACGAGGAGTTCTACCGCCTGTTCCGCCAAGCCGTCGATGACATTGCGGCACTGGAACTTCCGCATGTCGGCTCCAACCGCAAGAAGAGACTGATCCCCGCTGCCGGTCTGCCTTGGTTTCTGGCTTTGTTCGGGCGCGACAGCCTGATCACCAGCCTGCAAACCATGCTTGCCGACCCCGCATTCGGTCTCGGCACGCTGGACGTGCTCGGCACGCTGCAGGCGCACGCGCGCGACGATGATCGGGATGCCGAGCCGGGTAAGATCCTGCACGAGATGCGTCACGGCGAGCTCGCTCATTTCAAACTGATCCCGCACACGCCCTACTACGGCACGGCGGACGCAACGCCGCTCTACCTGATCACGCTGCACAGCGCGTGGCGCTGGACGGGGAACCGAGCCCTGCTGGAGCACCATCTGCCCACGGCGGAAGCTTGCCTGAGCTGGATCGACAACTACGGCGACCGCGACGGTGACGGATTCCAGGAGTACGAGACGCGCTCGCCGGCCGGCTACGAGAACATGGCCTGGAAGGACGCAGGCGATGCCGTTCCCTATCCGGACGGCACGCTGGTCAAGGGACCGAAAGCTCTGTGCGAGCTGCAGGGCTACGTCTATGCTGCCTGGACCTGCATGGCGGAGATCTTTGACGCTCTCGGGCAGGGCGACCGTGCGGAGGTCCTGCGCGCGAAAGCTCTTGCCCTGTTCCAACACTTCGATGAAGCCTTCTGGGACGAAGAGACGGGCTTCTACGCGTATGCACTCGACGGCGCGAAGCGGAAGGTGCTCACCGTCGCCTCAAACCCGGGACATTGCCTGTGGTCCGGCATCGTTTCGCCCGAGCGTGCAGGCCGCATCGTCACGCGCCTGATGGCGCCCGACATGTGGAGCGGATGGGGCATCCGCACGCTATCCGCGCGGCATCCGTCCTACAATCCCCACTCGTACCAGTGCGGCTCGGTCTGGCCGCACGACAATGCCATCATCGCGCTCGGCTTCAAACGCTATGGCTATGCTGCCGAAGCGGCCTGCATCGCTCGGGATATCAGCGAGGCGGCCAGCCACTTCCTGCTGAACCAATTGCCCGAACTTTATGCCGGCATCCAACGTGAACCGGATGGCTTCCCGGTCCAGTATCTCGGCGCCAACGTTCCGCAGGCCTGGGCAGCGGGCTCCGCATTCATGCTGCTGCAGGCGATCCTGGGCCTCCAGCCCGATGCACCGCGCGGTCACCTGCACATCGACCCCTTGCTGCCGCCCTGGCTGCCGGACATCACGGTGACCGACCTACGGCTCGGAAGCCAGAGGTTCGACATCCGCTTCTGGCGCGCGGGGGAGGCCACGCACCACGAGGTGATGCGGGGCGACAAGGCGGCGATCAGACGACGGTAGGTTCGGTCTATGGGGTCAGGCCGGTCGGAAGGAGCAGATGCCTCAGCCGGGTCACGCAGATCTCACATCGCGTGACCGCGCATACGGTCGTGTTTCATGTTCATCTTCTTCGAGCGTTTCCGCATGGCTTTGCGTGAACCGGGTGCGGCCACAGCTGTGCCCTCAGAGCCACGCGCCACTCACCCGGCTGTCTCTGTCCGCGCGGTTCCACGCCCGAGCCTCGCTCACCACAACAAACGAACACCACCGACGAAGTACACGCTTGAGGTGGGCTCGTCGATGCGCTTGGCGATGGCGGCCGTCCCGCCCAACTTGCGGTCCCAGGTCACGCCGACGTAGGGCGCAAACTCCCGCGTGAACTCGTAGCGCAAGCGCGCGCCAAGCTCCAGGTCGGTGACTCCGCTGCCGAGGTTCAGGTCTGGGACCCGTTGCAGTTGGAGCCTGATGTCGGTCCGCGGCTGCAGAATGAGGCGGTTCGTGATCAGCAGGTCATAGAAGGCCGTGAACGTTCCAGAAACTTCACCCTTTTGGCTGAGATACGCGTCCGCATCGATCTCGAACAGGCCGGGCGCCAAGCCCTCCACGCCGATCACGGCGTAGGTGCGTGAAGGACGGGGCGAGATGTCGTGGCGGACGCCGACCTGTACGTCGAAGAAGTAGCTGATCAGGCGGGAATATAGCACCTGAAACTGAGCTTCGTCGAATTTCCGCGCGCGGCCGCTATAGAAGCCTTCCGACTTGAGGAACACTTTGTCGTAATCGGTTCCGTAGAACGCTTCCATGTCCCAGCGGGCGCTGTCGCGCCCACCGAGGCGGTTCCACTCAAGCTTGTCAAACCGCACGCTGCCGAACAGCGCTTGGTCGGGGAACGCCGCCGTGGGGGGGCTGCGCAGCCCCGCGTACGGCTGATCTTGAGCGAGGGCCGGAACGCCCTGCGCGAGGGCGGCGCTCCCTAATCCTGGAGGAGCGAGGAGGCAGAGGCCGAGAGCAAGGGAGGTGAGCGGCTTCATCTGCGCCTCCTCACTGCTGGGCCACAGGCTGCCGCTGGACGATGATCTTGCGCATCATGCCGGCTTCCATGTGGTAGAGTTGGTGGCAGTGGAAGGCCCAGGGTCCCTCCGCATCGGCGGGAACGTCGACGTCGAGCGTCGCGCCGGGGTTGATGTTCACCGTGTGCTTGAGCGGGTTGCGGGCGCCATTGCCGACCTCCGGCAGGAACCAGGTGCCGTGAATGTGCATCGGATGCGGCATCATCGTCTCGTTGATGAACCGGAACCGGACCCGCTCACCGTAGCGGAGGACGATGGGCTGCGCCTCGCTGAACTTGCGGCCATTGATCGACCAGAAGTAACGCTGCATGTTCCCCGTCAGGCGCATCTCGATAATGCGGTCATACTTCTTATAGGGGTACGGCTTGAGCGCCTTGAGGTCACGGTAGGAGAGAACCCGCGTGCCGGGCGGTGCGCCGGTTCTGTTCACGAGCGCGTCCAGCGTGGCGTGGCCGAGCATGGGCCCTTCGTTCTGCATATCCTCGCCGCCGTGAAGGGTGTAAGCTTGGGGGCCCTGCTGCAAGCCCGCGGTCGCCGCCGCGAGCACCCCGGCCGGAGGGGCGCCGGCAGCCACGCCCGGCATCGAGCCGTGGTTCATACCTTCCATTTGCGCCCAGCTGCCGCCGCGCTGGGGCGGAGCGCTGCTCATGCCGGGCATGGAGCCATGATCCATCCCGGGCATCGCGGGAGACTTGGTGGGCTTCCTGGCCCTCTTCCCACCTTTTTTAGCTACGCGGCCATGGTTCGCGTCCGAGGTGCCGTCCGGCGGCATGGATCCGCCACTCTGCATGCCGGGCATTCCGCCGTGCCCGCCCGCCTGCCCTTCCATCCCGGACATGCCGCTGCCCCCCATGGCTCCCATCGGCATCTCCGGCGCCACGTGGCCCGGCATGTCCTCCTCGGGCAGAGGAGTTCCCCGATCATATCCCTTCGGTCCGAAGTTCATGCCCATCTCGGCCATCGACACGAGCGGGCGGAGGCGGTGCGGCGGCAGGTCCCCAACCATCCCTGGCCGCGGGGCGAGGGTCGCTCGCGCGTAGCCCGTGCGGTCGATGGGCTCGGCGACGAGGGTGTAGGCCCGGTCCTCTGTCGGCTGCACGATCACGTCGTAGGTTTCAGCATTGCCGAAGCGGAATTCATCGATCCGTACCGGTTGGACGTTGTTGCCGTCGGCCTGGACAACCGTCATCTTGAGGCCGGGGATCCGCACATCGAAGTAGGTCATCGACGACGCGTTGATGAAGCGCAGGCGGACCCGCTCGCCTGGCCGGAACAGGGCCGTGAAGTTGCGCTCGGGCGACTGCCCGTTGACCAAGAAGACGAGCCCCCCGACATCCGTGATGTCCGTGGGGTCCATTCTCATCATGTCCCAGGTGGCGCGATCCTCAACGACTGCGCGCCTCGCGTCGGGCCCGGGGGCCCGGGCCAGTTCGTCGAAGAGACTGACCATGGTGCGGCGATTGAAGTTGTACCAGCTGCTGTCGGTCTTCAGGTTCTTCAGGATGCGTCGCGGGTCATCATCGGTCCAGTCCGAGAGCATGATCACGTAGTCCCGGTCGTACCGGAAAGGCTCGCGCTCGCGCGGCTCGATGATCAGGGGAGCATAGATACCGAGTTGCTCTTGCTCGCCCGACGAGTGGCTGTGAAACCAGTAAGTTCCCGACTGTCTCACCTTGAAGCGGTATGTGAAGGTCTCGCCAGGCCGGATGCCGTCTCCATAACCGGGAGCAATGCCCGGAACGCCGTCCATCTCGGGAGGCACGATCAGCCCATGCCAGTGGATCGAGGCGGTCTCGCCGAGGTGGTTGGTGACATTGATGACGGCCTCCTCACCCTCCTTGAGCCGCAGCGTCGGGCCGGGCAGCTGGCCGTTGATCAGCATGCCAACCCGTTCCCGGCCCGTCACGTTCACCACCCTGCGTTCAAGGACGAGGTCGTGGGTGCCGGCGACGCTGGCCTGGGCGAGCACGAGCGAGAGGAGGAGCGCGGCGGCCCACGCGGGAGTGAAACGTCCTGCTTGCTTCAAGGTGTGATCCCTCCCTGGTACTCCTGGGGCGTGGTTGATGATGCGGCGGGGCGCGTGCTCGTCCGCATACACTAAGCAGGCCCGGACCCGCCTGGGATTGATTGAAATCACGCGGCCGGGTCGTTCCATGACATACGGCTGCCATTCAGTCGCTTTTTACGAAGGTGTTGCACGAGAGTCGCTCACGACGGCTTTGCGGCCAGTAAAGAGCGGTAGCGAAGACTGACCGGGAGGGTTGAGGCGTGCTCTCTCTAGTCCCGGCAGCCTCGCAAAGTTTAGGCCGGACTCAATCTTGGACCGCCTGAGATCAATGGTCCTGCTCTCTGGAGATCCGCCGTGCCGGCCTAGTTGGGGCTGGCCTCCACTTGATTTAAATCAACGAGTGACGATCCAGGATGGATAGGGTGAGGGCGCTGTGATTGAGGTCTTGGTGTCCCTGTCGGCACCCACCGGAATGGAAGGCAGCAGTCCCCAACTCTGGAGATCAAAGATGAAGCGCATCGTTCTGCTGCTCGCCGCGGGGCTCGCCCTGGGCCAGTTGGCGCCGTTCACGAGCACGGCTCAGGCCGCGTGGTGGGAGAGTGTTCAGCCGGAGGCACGCATCTGGATGAAAAAGGTCGATCCCGGTTATCAGAAGCACCGGTCCGACGACGAGCGCCCCTGGGTCAGCGCCGAGGTCCACGGCGTCGACGTTGAGAACGGGGCCCTGACGATCCACCACGGGCCGCTGCCCAAGGTGGGCATGCCGGCAATGACGATGAGCTTCCCGGTGCGCGAGTCGGTTCACTTCGACATGCTCAGGCCTGGAGACAAGGTCCAGATCCAGGTCGCCGACGTTGGCGGGGTGATCAGGATCATCAACTACCGCATGCAGCACTGAGGTCCCGCGATGAGATACGGCCCGGCCAGTCCCCAGCAGCGCGGTGCGCGTGCGGCTCCGGACCGCACGAGTGGGCTGCGCGAGGCGGCAGGACTGACCGCACGGTCGGTCCTGGGTGCTCTGCTCTGGGGCGCTCTCATCGCCGCCCATCCGGCAATGGCCGGCGAGGCTTCCCCGGAAGCTTACGAGTGGCTCTCGCGCATGGAGCGCCTGCAAGCGGAGCGTGGCGACCCGGCGCGGCACGTGCATTTCGACGCCCAGGTCGAGTCGGTCGACCGCGGCTCGGGCACCGTGACCATGGTACATCCCGAGATGCGCAGTGGCGACGGCTCCATCGTGATGCCCCGGATGCACATGACTTTCCATGTCATTGCATTCTCGAAGCTGCGCGGCATCGCCGCCGGAGACCAAGTTCACGCCGTGGTCGGCCGGCACAAGGGAGCCATCATGATCACGCAGATCCGCAAGCTGCGGTAGGTCGCGTCCACCAGTGGGGCGGGTCCGCGATGGAAGACGCCTTTCCTCTGACCCGCCTCATGACGGTCGGCATGGAAGCGGCCGGTGTCCTCACGATCGGCGCCAGTTCCGTGCTCTCCCTGCTCATTGCCGTCCGGGGCGCACGCCGTGCCTCGGGATGGTCGGGCGCCTACGGGTTGTACCGGGCGTCTTTCGGCCGGGGCATCCTGCTCGGGCTGGAGTTCCTGGTCGCGGCGGACATCATCCGCACAGTCGCCGTCACGCCAACCGTGCAGAGCGTTACCGTGCTCGCCCTGATCATCCTGATCCGCACCTTCCTCAGCATCTCGCTCAAGGCCGAGATCGAGGGCGCGTGGCCCTGGCAGCGCATCCAGCCACAATCACAGCAACAGCCCCAGCCGACATCGCCCGAAGATAGCCCCTCTTGCAGCGGCCCGGACGGCAGCCCGTCATGTTCCCCCGTCGGCAATGGTCACCAGCGCCGGTAGGTCAACCCGGAGCAGGTGACGGTCGACGAAATTGACCACCTTACGCCGGCGCAGGTCGGCGAACGCGCGACTCACCGTCTCGGGGGTGAGACCCACGTAGTCGGCGATGTCGGTGCGTGGCATGGGAACCGGCACGACGTCGCCGAGACCGAGGTGTCGGTGCAGCATCCGGAGAAACCCGGCCAGTTTCTGGCGAGGGGTCTTCCTGCCCAGCAGGACCACGTGCTCCATGGCTTGGCTGAGGTTCAACCTCATCGCCGTGGCGAGTTGCCTCGCCAGGTGCGGGTTGCACTCGCTCAGCCCCTGCAGCCGACCGACGTCGAATTCCAGCAACGCAGCATCGGACACCGCCTCGGCGGTCAACTCGCGCTCCCTCCGGCTGAGGCCGAAGTAGTCGCCCGGGAAGGCGAACCGGACAACCTGCCGACGCCCTTCCACGTCGACGAGAACGACGCGCGCGACACCTTCCATGACGCGGAAGCACCGGTGTTCCGTGACCCCGCCTGTCGAGATGATCGCGTCCGCCGCCGCGACGCGGCGGCCGCCCTGCCGCTGAAGGAATTTCTGGGCCTCCTCCTCATCCCGCAGGTCGCAAGGCAGGTTCTCCTCCCGCCATCCCCGCGTGTCCGAGCAGGGGCAGCCCACCGCCTCGGGTAGCGCATCCGTTTCAGAGGAGCGGGGCATCGCACCGGCACCAGTTCGTTTGCTGCACGACAGAATCGTCCGACAGAGAATGAGGGCGGGGTGTGCGGTTATGCATTGAGGGAAATCAAGTCACTCCGGTCCTGCCGCCCGTTCGAGCCGACAGTGCGGGCCAAGCCGAGCATGCCTGCTTGATTTCGATCAATGACTCCGGTGGCTGCGCTAGCGATAACGCCCGTGGAGCGAACGGCCGCGACAGCCGCGATCTACTCACCATTAGGGAGCAGTCCGATGCAATCATCGCGCCTTCTCTGCGCAGCCTCCGCGCTAGTGGTCGCCGGCCTCCTGTCCGGCCAGTCCGCGGCGGCACCCGCGGCCGGACGCGCCGACCGCATCATCGTCGCGGAGGACGATATGATGGGCATGCAGTCTTCCGGCGGCATGGGGCAGGGCGGGTCCCAGGGCGGCCAGACCGGCGGCATGGGTATGGGCTGCTGCGGCATGGGCGGCATGCAGCAGGGCTCGATGGGGCGGCCCAACATGCAACAAGGCATGGGATCGGGCTCTGGCGGCATGGGCATGATGGGCGATCAAATGCGCCGCATGCAGCAGAACCAGGCTGTGCCGGGCATGGGCTCGAACGGCGTCGACATGATGGACCGCATCGACGGGCGCATCGCGTTCCTGCGCACCGAGCTGAGGATTACCGATGCTCAATCCGGTGCGTGGAACCAGTTCGCCGACGCCCTGCGTTCCAGTCGCCAGCACCTGCTCGACGCGCGCCAGCAACTCGCGGCCCCCGCCTCCTCCCCGACCGCACGTCTCGACCAATACGAGCGCCACCTGACGGCACGGCTTGAGGCGATCCGCGCCGCGCGCACCGCCTTCAGCACTCTCTACGCTGCGCTCGACGAGCACCAGAAGCACGCCGCCGATGAACTCGTCGTGCCGTTCCTGGCGACCTTCTGAGTTCGCGCTGCCTAGGTTGTCGCAATCCCACCGTCCCAGCAATTAAACAGAGGCGAGGAGCGGAGATTGCTGTTCATGCCTCTGAGGACATCATGGCTCCACTGAGCGGAAGACAGCGCTTCGAATGGATCGCAGTCGTTGCCCTCGTCGCCCTGGGCACGGCCCCCGTCTGCGCCCAGTCGGACGGGGGCCATGCCCAGGGC
>NZ_LABX01000410.1 GCF_001043915.1 Methylobacterium aquaticum
ACCCGGACGGCGTGCAGGCGGTGGCCGGCGCGGCCTACGCGGATGCGGCGGGCATGATCCCGCTTGCCTCGGGATCCGCCGGCGCCGTCACGGTCTCGGTTGCGTCCGGCGGCCGACTCGTCGGGCGGGCGAGCACCGGGGCGGACGGGTCCTACTACGTCGCGGCCCCGGCTGGATCGATCCCCGGCGGGCAGGCGCTGGTGGCGACCCTCCGGGCCAACGCCGCGACCGGCGCGGCGGATGCCGGCACGACCGCGCTGTCGCGCTACGCGGTGGCGCTGCCGGTCCAGTCCGGGCTCGACATCCTCGGCGGAACCCTGCTGACCCATACGGACGCCACCGCGCTGTCGGCCTCGTCGGGGGCTGCTGCGGTGCTCGCAGCGGCCTCCGGCGCCGACGCTGATGTCGCGACCGCGCTCGCAGGGGCGGCCACACGCCGGATCGTGGCGAATGGGCCAAGCTTCGTCATCGACGAGGCCCTGACCACCGGCAATGCGCTGACGGTTACGACGGTCGGCACGGTCCCGCTCTCGGTCGCCGCCCCGGTCTCGGCCGGCGGTGCGCTGCAGCTGACCAGCGGTGGCGACCTGACGCTCGCCTCCGGCGGTTCAGTCGCCGGGGCGAGCCCGATCCTATCGACTCCCGGCGTCTTCATCAACCAGGCCGGCAGCGCCGCCGTCTCGGCGACGGACATGGGCGGCCGCTGGCTCGTCTACTCGGCGGGCTCCGCCAGCGACACCTTCGGCGGCCTCGACAGCGGCAACACGGCGGTGTGGGCCACATCCGCGGGGGGCACCGTCGCGGCTGCGGGTCACCGGTACGTCTTCGCTTTCCAGCCGACGCTCACCGTCGCCACGACCAGCCTGACGAAAACCTACGGGGACGATGCGGCCCCGCAGGTTGCGGGTGCCTACCGGATCTCCGGCGTCCAGTCGGGTGTCGCCGGGGCCTATCTGGGCGACACCCTCGTCACCGCGGCGACCGGGGCGCCGCTCGTGACTTCGCCCGGATCCGCCGTGTCGGCGCTGGTCGCAGGCAGTCCCTACGCGATCACAGCCTCGGCCGGCTCGCTGGCACCGCAACTCGGCTACGCACTCGCCTTCTCGAATACGGGCGTGCTCACCGTGTACCGGGCGGCCCTGAGCCTCACGGCGACGGATCAGAGCAAAGTCTACGGCACGCCGGCAGGGTTGGGGACGACCGGCTTCATCCCGTCGGGCCTGGTCACAGCCAACGGCGACACGGTTACGGGTGTCGCACTGGCGAGCCTGGGCGCGGCCTCGACGGCCAGCGCAGGCAGGTACACGCTGACGCCGTCGGCCGCACAGGGCTCAGGCCTCGCCAATTACACAATTACGTATCAGAATGCGCCCACCGGCCTGACAGTCACGCCGCGCTCGATCACCCTCACGGCCGACGCGCAGAGCCGGATCTACGGG
>NZ_LABX01000411.1 GCF_001043915.1 Methylobacterium aquaticum
CTCAGAGCGGCCGCTTCAGCGTCCGGGCGACGAGGCCGAGGATGCCCTCGCGGAACACCAGCACGCAGATCACGAACACGAAGCCCTGGATGATCGTCACCCAGGCGCCGAACTGCGCCAGGTAGTTCTCCATCGCGATGATGACGAAGGAGCCGAGGATCGGGCCGAACACCGTGCCCATGCCGCCGACCAGCGTCATCAGCACCACCTCGCCCGACATCGACCAGTGCACGTCGGTGAGCGAGGCGAGCTGGAACACGATCGCCTTGGTCGAGCCGGCCAGCCCCGCCAGCGTGGTCGAGAGGACGAAGACCGCGAGCTTGTACTGGTTGGCCCGGTAGCCCAGCGAGATCGCCCGGGGCTCGTTGTCGCGGATCGCCTTCAGCACCTGGCCGAACGGCGAGTGGATGATGCGGTAGATCAAGAGCAGGCCGAGAAAGAAGATCACCGCGACCAGCACGTAGAGCACCCGGTCGTCGGCGAGGCTGATGAGGCCGAACAGGTTGCCGCGCGGCACCGCCTGGATGCCGTCCTCGCCGCCGGTGAACTTGGCTTGCAGCGAGAAGAAGAACACCATCTGGGCGAGCGCCAGGGTGATCATCGAGAAGTAGATGCCCTGGCGGCGGATGGCGAGCGCGCCGAAGACGAGGCCGAGCAGCGCCGCCATCAGGGTGCCGCCCAGGATGGCGAGTTCCGGCGTCAGGCCCCAGTTCTTCGCGGTGTAGGCGGTGACGTAGCTCGCCATGCCGAAATAGGCGGCGTGGCCGAAGGACAGCAGGCCGCCGTAGCCGAGCAGCAGGTTGAAGGCCAGCGCGAACAGCGCGAAGCACAGCACCTTCATCAGGAAGACGGGATAGAGCACGAAGGGCAGCACCGCGAGCAGGACCGCGATGATGACGAAGACGAGGCGGTGGAACGCCTTGGCGTCCTTGCCCTCGGGCAGGGTGGGGGCGATCGGGGAGGCGTCGGTGGACGCCGCGGCGGAGGACATCTGAGGGTGTTCCTTCAGGCGAGGCGGGTCAGGCGGTGCGGCCGAACAGGCCGGCGGGCTTCACCAGCAGCACCAGCACCATGATGACGAAGATCACGGTCGAGGAGGCTTCCGGGTAGAACACCTTGGTCAGGCCCTCGATCAGCCCGAGGGTGAAGCCGGTGACGATCGAGCCGAGGATCGACCCCATGCCGCCGATCACCACGACCGCGAAGACCACGATGATGATGTCGGCGCCCATGTTCGGGTTCACCGAGTAGACGGGAGCGGCGAGCACGCCCGCGAAGGCGGCCAGCGCCACGCCGAAGCCGTAGGTGAGGGTGAGGAGCAGCGGCACGTTGACGCCGAAAGCCTGGACCAGGGTCGGGTTCTCGGTGGCGGCCCTGAGGTAGGCGCCGAGCTTGGTCTTCTCGATGACCAGCCAGGTGGCGATGCAGACGACCAGGGAGGCGACCACGACCCAGCCGCGGTAGTTCGGCAGGAACATGAAGGGCAGGCGCTGGCCGCCCGACAGCTCCGAGGGGATCGCGTAGGGCAGGCCCGACACGCCGTACTCGTTGCGGAACAGGCCCTGGATGATGAGGGCAAGGCCGAAGGTCAGGAGCAGGCCGTAGAGGTGATCGAGCTTGTAGAGCCGCGAGATCAGCAGCCGCTCCAGGATCAC
>NZ_LABX01000412.1 GCF_001043915.1 Methylobacterium aquaticum
GCCGTTATCCTCCGGCTTCACCGCCCGGGGCGCGACCGCCGCATAGCCGCGGTTTTCGATCCAGGAGGCACGGATCTCCGGCAGACCGGCGGCGAGGTCGATGCGGGCATTCGTCTCCGTATAGGGGCCGGACGGATCGTAGAGCCGCACTGGCGCCTCGCCCGGATCGGTCAGGACGATCTCCCGGTAGGGAATCCGGAGGTCGGGACGGTCCTTCGGCGAGGCATAGGCTTTCGCCGAGCCGGTGATCGGCCCGGTGGTGACGCTCTTTGGAAGATCTTTGGCGAGGATCGGTGCGTTCATGGATCCCTCCCTGGGAGTCGATCCGGCCTCGAGGCGCGAGGACGCACGGGTCACATCGGTCATGGCAGGTTCCCGTCCCTCCGCCGGTACGAACCGGATCAGGTTCAAGGGTCAGGACGCGCGCTCGTCCACTCTCAGCCCCTGCTGGCGGGGCCCCCCTCGGTAACGGGGTGACTGTCGTGGGGCGGGCGGGGTTTGTCAATCGC
>NZ_LABX01000413.1 GCF_001043915.1 Methylobacterium aquaticum
CGCCTTTCAGCGCCACGGCGTTGATCTTGACCTTCAGGCCCGCCTCGCGGGCCGCCGCGATGCCGTCGAGCACCGTGTCGAGGTCGCCGCGCCGGGTGATCGCCCGGAATTTCTCGGGGTCGAGGGTGTCGAGCGAGACGTTGATCCGGCGCATGCCGAGAGCCGCCAGCTCGGCGGCGTGCTGGCGCAGGCGCGTGCCGTTGGTGGTCAGCGTCATCTCCTCCAGCGCCCCGGAAGCGAGATGGCGCGAGAGGTTGCGGAACAGCCGCATGATGTCCCGCCGCACCAGCGGCTCGCCGCCGGTGATGCGCAGCTTGCGCACGCCGCGGGCGACGAAGACCGAGCAGACCCGATCCAGCTCCTCCAGCGTGAGCAGGTCGCGCTTGGGCAGGAAGGCCATGTCCTCGGACATGCAGTAGACGCAGCGCAGGTCGCAGCGATCGGTCACCGAGACGCGCAGATAGGTGATCGCGCGCTGAAACGGATCGATCAGCGGCGCCGGCCGGGCCGGC
>NZ_LABX01000414.1 GCF_001043915.1 Methylobacterium aquaticum
CGGCGGCGTCGACCAGCACGAAGGCGTTGACGCCGTTGTAGGTCTGGCGGCCGAAGCTCGACGGGGTCCTGGCGGTGGCGAGCGCCTTGGGGGCGTTCGGGTGGGCCGCCATGAACTGCTCGACCGGGGTGGGCTTCTGCGCGTCGGGGCCGCTCTTGGTGATCGCCACCAGAAGATCGCGGAACTCCTCGCCTGTCGCCACGGGGAAGAACTTCAGCGAGTTGGTGACGACGTCCATCTCGGCGCCGTCGGCAGGCTTGAACTTGATCGACAGGCCGTGCGGGTTGGCCTCGGGCGCGCCGTCCGGGATCTGCGGCAGGCCGGTCGCGTCGGAGAAGCGCACGGTGACCGGCACCGCGGCGCCGGCGAACACGCTCGCCTTGCTCAGGGTCGCGGCCTCCTTCGACGGGGTGAACCGGCCCTCCACCACCACGCCCTTGGCGTGGTTCGAACGCTTGCCCGGATGCTCGCCGAAGATCCTGGTCATCGCCGCGATGGTCTGCTCGGCCGTGGACGAGGCCTCCTGGGCGAGGGCGGCCGGCGCGCGCTCCTGGGCGCCGCGATGATGCTCGCCGCGCCGGCCGCCCTCGCCCAGGAGGCCTCGTCCACGGCCGAGCAGACCATCGCGGCGATGACCAGGATCTTCGGCGAGCATCCGGGCAAGCGTTCGAACCACGCCAAGGGCGTGGTGGTGGAGGGCCGGTTCACCCCGTCGAAGGAGGCCGCGACCCTGAGCAAGGCGAGCGTGTTCGCCGGCGCCGCGGTGCCGG
>NZ_LABX01000415.1 GCF_001043915.1 Methylobacterium aquaticum
GTGGGCGCGGATGTCGAGTTCTGCGATGTCGGTCACGCCGCGCTCCTCCGGTCAGAGCGCGGGTTCCGATCGGCCGAGACCATCGGCGCTTCCGGCGGGAGACCTACAGCTTCGCGTAGGCGCTTCCGGGAGAAGGCGGAGATGTTCTCGCCAGCATCACCGGCCGCCTTCTCAAGGGCGGCCAGCAAGGGCTTATCGACCCTGAGATAAAGCTGACGCGGGTATGCAACTGCCATGACCGACCTCTCGGAGGTTGCTGGCAGCTTAACGCGCGTCGGGCCAAGGGAGGCGCGCTAATATTGTATAGTCACACCTGAGGCTAAATTATCGTTGATTGCTTTTCGTGGTTTCTGGTGATTTCTAATGACGTCTAGTTGACTTTCACCCATGCTTCTGCTGCATAGGGGGCTCATCGTTGGGCCAGTCTTCAGGGCTGGATCCACTCCGACTTTGATAAAATTCGCTGATTTTCATAACAATCTCGCGCTCACCAAGCCCTTCGGTTTTTATGCCGAGGTTTTTTGCAATCTCTATGATCTGAAGAAGCAACTCGGTATCTGTTGGATTGCGGCGCCTTTTTTGCTGGGCCAAGCTTTCTATGACAGACTCTTTGACACCATTAAGTTCGGTCAGCAAAAAATTAATCTGCTGAGCATCCCTATACCACGGCTCCGTAGCGCCCTCGAATGTGTTTTTGGTTTTTTCTAGCCTGTTAGCAACAGCCCTTCCGAATAATCTTCCACTTTCGTAGCCGTCTTGACCGCCACAATCGGCGACAACGTTATTCATTGTAGTGTCAATAATACTGTTCATCGCCATTTCAGTTACTTTATTCACGATCTCCGGCTCTCGAAAGCTTGTCTCAAGCCTGCGCTCAACCTCTTCACTCAATGAGCGCTGCCCCTCATCTGCAGCAGCCTGGAGCTTCGCGAGCATATCATCGGTGCATCGAAACGTTTGGTTGTGGCGGCGGCGCTCAGCGGCCGGCTTGGGCGGCCTGCCGCGCTTTTTCTGTTCCTCGGCCATTT
>NZ_LABX01000416.1 GCF_001043915.1 Methylobacterium aquaticum
TGATCCGCAGCGCCCCGCCCGAGATCAGGCCGAGCGACCCGCCGGCGTTCAGCACCTGCGCCGCCGTCACCGTGATCGCCGCGCCCGCCCCCGTCTGCACCACCGTCGTGCCGGCCGGGTCCACGGCCGTGTCCAGGGTGAAGGCCGCCGCGCTCGTCGCGAAGCCGCGCCCGGACAGGCCGGAGATCAGGGTCGCGGTCGCCGTGCTCGCCACCCCGCTCGTCGCGCTCCGCGCGTCGGCGAGGGAGGGCGCCAGGGAGAGCCGGTCGGCGGTGGCAGGCACGGTGAGCGCCCCACCGTACAGGTTCACGCCGCCCTGCGCCGGCGCGGTCGTGGCGTAGGTCGAGGTGGCCAGCGTCGCAGCGGCGTTCGACAGGCCCGCGACGGTCGGCACCGAAGCGACGAAGCTCGTGCCGTTGGCGAGCGTGCCGGCCGGCAGCGCGAGGTAGTAGGTGCCGTTGGCGCCGGTGCTCGCCTGGCCGAGGCGGCTGCCACCGGCGTCGAGGGAGACCGTGACGGCGCCGGCCGCGCCGGAGGCGGCGAGGGTCGCACCGGCATCCCGGTAGGCGGTGCCGGTGACCGCCTGCACCCCGTTCGGGTAGAAGCTCCTCAGGTAGGGATAGAGGCCGGTGTCGCTGCCCCAGACGGTCGGGCCGAAGCCTGTCGGCCGGCTGCCCTGCAACTGCGCCGTGGTCAGGCCGGAGCCCTGATTCTTGGCGGTCGTCGCCCGGCCGCTCGCCTGCGTGTCCCAGTAGCTCTGCGTCACGAACGCGATCGCGATGTCGCCGTTGAGGCCGCCGACGTTCCTGTTCGCACCGGAACTCGAGACGGCGCCGAGGGCGAGGGATTGGCTCACGAGGCCGTTCAAGTGAAAACCGACGAGGCCCCCCACGGACTCGATGCCCGAGACGGGCCCGCTGGCCAGGGATTGGCTGATCGTCTCGGAATTCGATCCGACGAGGCCCCCCACGGAGTAGCTGCCCGAGACGGGCCCGCTGGCCATGGACCGGCTCACCGTCCCGCCGTTGATCCCGACCAGTCCGCCGAAGCCGGCCGTCAGTTGCCCCGTGCTGGAGACGGCGGCGCTGGTGGTGGACTGGGTCACGATCCCCCGGTTCTCGCCGACGAGGCCGCCGACGATGCTCGAGCCCGCGATGCTCCCGCCGAGGAGGTTGACGTCACGCACAGCGCCGTCGCGCGCGACGAAGCCGAACAGCCCTGCCCAGTCGCCGCTCTTGCCGATCGTCAGGCCGGTGATCGCGTGGCCCAGGCCCGCGAAGGTGCCCGAGAACTGCGTGGCCGCGCTGGTGCTGCTGTTGGTGCCCACCAGCGCGTCGGTGTAGGTCGTGCCCGCCGCCGCGAGGTCGCCCGCCAGCGCGTAGCGGCCCGACAGGCCCCCCGCCGCGCTCTGGTTCGTGATCGCTCCGCCCGACACCGCCGCCACACCGTCGATGCCGTCGAGGTCCGCCATGGAACGGACCAGCGTGTAGCCCTGCCCGTTGATGGTGAGGGACTGGCCGGTCGCCGCGCCCGTGAACGTGAGCCCCTTGCCCGCCGCGAACGCATAGTCCTCGATCGTGGCGACGACCGCGTTGTACTCATTCAGGACTTGGCGCGAGCCCGAGGCGAGCGTCACCGCCACCGCCCCGTTCGCCGTCACGTCGGCGTTGATCGACAGCGTCCCGGCGGTCGCGAGCCCGAGCGATCCGCCGTCCTGGATGGTGATCGGCTGCGCCACGGTCAGCGGTGCCCCCGCCGCCGTGGTCTGGACCACGAAGGTCCCGCCCGTCGTCACCGCCTGGTCGAGGGTGAACCCGCCCGCGTTCGAGGCGATCAGGCCCCGGCCGGTCAGGCCGGAGATCAGGGTCTGGGTCGCGCTGCTGGCGACCGCGGTGGCGCTGGTGCGGGCGTCGGACAGCGAGGGCGCCTGCGACAGGCGGTCGGCCGATGTCAGGGCCGTGAGCGCCCCGCCGTAGAGGTTCGCGCCGCCAAGCGCGGCGGCCCCGGTCGAGGTGGCCAGCGTCGCAGCGGCGGTGGACAGGCTGCCGTTCGTCGGCACCGAGGCGACGAAGCTCGCGCCGTTGGCGAGCGTCCCGGCCGGCAGCGCGATGTAGTAGGCGCCGTTGGCGCCGGTGCTCGCCTGGCCGAGGCGGCTGCCGCCGGCGTCGAGGGAGACCGTGACGGTTCCGGCCGCCCCGGAGGCCGCGAGGGTCGCGCCGGCGTCCCGGTAGGTGGTGCCGGAGACGGCCTGCACGCCATTCGGGTAGAAGCTCTTGAGGTAGGGATAGAGGCCCGGGCCGCTGCCCCAGACGGCCGCGTCGAAGCCGCCGGGCAGGGTGGCCTGCTGAAGCTGTGCCGTGGTCAGGCCGGTTCCGCCGCCGTTCGAACCTGCGCCGCTCGTCTGCGTGTCCCAGTAGGACTGGACGACGCTGCCACCAAAAAGGCCACCGACCAGCCCGCCCACGTTGTTGCCGCCGCTCACGCGGCCGGTGGCGGTGGACTGGACGACGCTGCCGCCAAAATTGCCGCCGACCAGCCCGCCCACGTCGCTGCCGCCGCTCACGTGGCCGGTGGCGGTGGACTGGACGACGCTGCCGGCCAAATTGGCCCCGACCAGCCCGCCCACGTCGCTGTTGCCGCTCACGTGGCCGGTGGCGGTGGACTGGACGACGCTGCCGCCCAAATTGCGCCCGACCAGCCCGCCCACGTTGCTGCCGCCGCTGACGCTGCCGGTGGCAGTGGCGTAGACGACGCTGCCGAAATTGGTCCCGACCAGCCCGCCCGCGTCGCTGCTGCCGATGACGCTGCCGCCGACCAGCCCGATGTCGCGCACTACGCCGCTCGCCAACACGCGCCCGAACAGACCGGTATAGTCGCCGCTCTTGCCAATCGTCAGGTCCGTGATCGTGTGCCCCAGCCCCTCGAACCTGCCCGCAAACGAGTTCGTGTCGCTGATCCCCACCAGGGCGTCGGTGTAGGTCGTGCCCGAGGCGTCGAGGTCGCCCGCCAGCGCGTAGCGGCCCGACACCCCCCCCGCCGCGCTCTGGTTCGTGATCGTCCCGCCCGAGACCGCCGCCACCCCGTCGATGCCGTCGAGGTCCGCC
>NZ_LABX01000417.1 GCF_001043915.1 Methylobacterium aquaticum
CCGCCCGCGGCCTGCCGCTCGAGCGCTTCGTGTTCACCGGCAGCTTTGCCCGCAACCTCGACTATTATACCGGCTTCATCTTCGAGGTCGGGCAGGACGGCGAGAAGCCGGTGGTCGGCGGCGGGCGCTACGACGGCCTGCTCCAGCATCTCGGCAGCAAGGACGCCCTGCCGGCCGTGGGCTGCTCGTTCTGGCTCGAACGCTTGGGAGGCGAGCGCTGATGAGCGACGCGATGATGGACGGCCCCCTGGTCCTGGCGGTGCCCTCCAAGGGCCGCCTCCAGGAGAACGCCGCCGCCTTCTTCGGCCGCGCCGGCCTCACGCTCGCCCAGACCAGCGGCGCCCGCGACTATCGCGGCCAGCTCAAGGGCGTGGACGGGGTCGAGGTGCGCTTCCTCTCCGCCTCCGAGATCGCCGGCCAGCTCGCGAGCGGTGCCGCCCATCTCGGCATCACCGGCGAGGACCTGATCCGCGAGACCCTGCCGGACGCCGCCGGCCAGGTCGAGCTCCTGACGCCGCTCGGCTTCGGCCAGGCCACCGTGGTGGTGGCGGTGCCGCAGGC
>NZ_LABX01000418.1 GCF_001043915.1 Methylobacterium aquaticum
TTATAGACCCCGAGTTCCATCAGCAGGAGCGCGATGGCGACGTTGAAGACGAGCCAGACCACCCGTCCCGGATGGCTGTGGGTCAGGCGCGAGAAGAAGTTCGACCACGCGATCGAGCCCGCATAGGCGTTGGTCACGTTGATCTAGAGCTGCGAGAGCACGACGAACATGGTGGTGAGCGCGACTGCGGCGCCGGGCGCCCTCAAGATCCTGCTCGGTTCGTTCCTCGCCGTCCTGGCGCTCGCCCACGGCGTTCCGCCGGAGCGCGCCAGCGAGCCGACCCAGATGTACGCGGTCGCCTTCGGTTACGTGACGTCGGCGCCCGGCGCCGCGGTCGCGCTCACCACCCTGTTCGTCGTGCTCTCGCAGCTCAAGATCAACGTGACCAACGCCTATGCGGGCTCGATCGCGTGGTCGAACTTCTTCTCGCGCCTGACCCACAGCCATCCGGGACGGGTGGTCTGGCTCGTCTTCAACGTCGCCATCGCGCTCCTGCTGATGGAACTCGGGGTCTATAAGACCCTGGAGCGGACGCTCGGCATCTACGCCCTGGTGGCGGCGGCCTGGATCGGGGCGCTCGTCGCAGATCTGGCGGTCAACAAGCCGCTCGGGCTGTCGCCGCCGGGCATCGAGTTCAAGCGCGCCCACCTCTACGACGTGAACCCGGTCGGCACCGGCGCGATGGCGCTCGCCTGCCT
>NZ_LABX01000419.1 GCF_001043915.1 Methylobacterium aquaticum
TGAGAGCTGCCAGGGGGGCGACGTTGGTGACCTGGGTGTTGCTGAGGTCGAGGGTCTGGAGGCTGGTGAGACCTGCCAGGGGCGCGACGTCGCCTAGTTCCTGAAATGAAAAATCCAGATTGCGGATGAAGGGCCGCCACGCGGCCGGTGGGCTTTGCCCTTGGAGGATCAGGGCAGCCGCCTGCTTTTCCACGTCGTCCGGCACTGCCGCGGGCAGCGAGGCGGCAGGCGAGACCCCAAGATGGTCCTGCCGATCCTCCAGGATCGCCCGCAGGGCGAGGCGCAGATCCGGCGGCCAATGCGCCGAGAACGCCTCGACTTCTGCCTGGGCGGCCGAGAGGGTGGAGAGCGCCCGGGCCGTGATGGGAAGCGCGGCCTCGTCCTGGTTTCCGATCCGGGACACCGCCACGGCCGTCGCCTCTGCCAGCAGCAGGTTCGTGGCTTGGCCCACGGCCCGGGTCCCGGCCTTGTGGCCCTGGAACCCCACCGTCTCCGCCGTCTCGGCGAGCGCGACGATCTCAGCCGCATCCCGCTCCGGGATCGCCTGACGCTTCCGGTTGATGCGGATGAACTCGCGGGCGGGCTGGAACAGGTCGGCGCGCAACAGCGCCTTGCCGGCCTCGTCGTCCCAGCGCGCCACGGTCGGAAAGCCGCGCAGCCAGGGGGCGGCGGTGCGGACCAGGGTGCTGAGCACGCCCTGGATGTCCGCGTCGAGCGGGTCGTCGAACCGGGCCGGGTCGTTCTGGAGCCGGATATCCGTCTCCAGGAAGCTGCCGAGTTCGAGCAGGCTGGCATAGGCGTCGCCGAGGCGGTCCAGCACGTCGCGCGGCTCGCCCTGGAGGGCGGCGTGGAACCGGGCGGCGGCGTCGCCCAGCCCGCCCCAACTCCGCGTGTTGCCGACGCGCCGGGCCCGTTCGGCCAAATCGGCGGCGTGCCGCAGGATGGCGGCCTGCAATTGCCGCCGGAGCGGGTCCTTCGCGGCGCGCTGGTCGGTCGGGCGGAGCGAGCGGTCGAGGACGAACTGGTCGTCCTCGATCACCCATTGGCCGCCGGCCGGGTCCGTCTTCGCCTTGGCGAGGATGCGGGCGGCCTTCTCGTCGCGGGCTGCCTGGAAGGCGGACCGCAACTCCGACCGGGCCGCGGCATGGCGGTCGCTCGGCCCGAACAGGGCCCGCAGGATCGGCTCGATCTCGTCGGGCAGCGACGTGCCCTTGCACCAGTTCGAGACGCTGCGGGGCGAGACGAACTCGTTGGCGCGGCCACTCGGGATCTCGGCGGCGAGGCCGGCATAGGTCCAGGGCTCCCCCGTTGCCGCCGCTGGTCGAGTGCCGTTGCGCCTATGCCCATCCAGAAGGCTTGCGAAACGCATAAGCGCTGAGTCTGAGGGAAAATTGCGTACCATTGCGCACCATTGCGGATGTTGGGCTATCGTTTGCGCCAGACTTCTCCTTAACTCTCATTGTAGTACGATGTGAATGGCTGTGTGCATGTTCTCAATAGGGAATATGCGGAAACGGCAAAGCCGAGTGAAGGTCGGCTTTGCTAGGTTCCTGCAGCGAGCGCCGAATGTCTCTGAGTTGTCGCTTAGTGTGCTCTAAAATCAGGCAGGCGGCCATTGTTAAAATTGGCCGTCCTGCTTCGGTATGTTGATTCTGCAGGCTACTCGTTCTATCGTTGCCCTGCAGCGCAGCTCGAAGTGTTTGTGTGCAACCTTGAATTCGACAAATTCAAGGTTTGCCGAACCAACGATAAGTGCCATTGCGGCCTTGAGAATCACCTTTGCCATGCGTCACTCCTGATCGATTGGAAGGCGCGGTGAAACTCGTGCAGGCAGTTTTTTGTTTTTAGCAGATCGTCCCAGGTTTTTCTATTTTTGTCAACAGCCGTGAGCGCTTCCGGCGGAGTTGCGATTTTTTAGAATCAACTGGCGCCGCGTCTGAAATCCATCACGATTTCTATAAGAACATTGAGTAATATTAAAAAATATAAAGTATTATTTCGTTTTTGCTGATTATAATTTTTAAAAAATATTTATTTCATTATTTTAGCTTGCACTGCGTCTCCGGCAGGTCGATCCCCAGCGTATCGAGCGGCGTGCGCTGGTGCAGGTAGCCCTGCTCCGGCGCCACCGCCACCAGGGCCTGGGGCTGCACCAGCAGGATCGGCTGGCGCAATTGGTGGTCCCAGGGGCGGAAGCTCAAGGCCACGCCCTTGTAGCCTGGCAGGGTGAAGGCCGGATCGGCGATGGCGGCGGCGAGCGCCGCCGGGTCGGTGGTCTTCTTCTGGAAGGCGGCCTCGCCCACCGCCCGCAAAGCCGCCCAGACCTGATAGTCGAGGGGCCGCATCAGCCGGCCGGCGAGGCGGCGGAAGCGGTTCTGGGCCTGGGCGGCACCCCAGACCTCCAGCGTCGGGTGCCAGGTGGTGGGGACGAGCCCCTGCGTGCCGACCACCGGGCGCGGATCGACGGTGTGGAACGGCACGTAATCGCCGAAATCCCCGGCCTCGTCGGCCACCACGGCGACGTCGTAATCGAGCCCGCGGGTGAAGACGAGCGCCTCGGCCCGGGTCGGGGTGTCGCCGCGGGCCCGCGCCAGGGGTCCGAAGGTCCAGGGGCGTTCCGCGCTGATCTGGAGCCCGAATTTCTTGGCAGAGCGCTTCATCGCCTCGGCCCAGAGCTTGTCGCTCTCCTGCGGGCCGGTGATGAGGAAGAGCTTGCGCCAGCGCATGAAGGCGAGGAACTGCGCCAGCGCGTCGGTCTGCATCGCCCGGCTCGGGGCGATATGGAACAGGTCGGCCCGGCAATCGGCCCCGCGCAGGCGGTCGTCGGGGGCGCTCGCGTTGAACAGGACGGTGCCCGATCCCTTCAGGGCATCCGCCACCGCCAGCATCTCGTCGGCGGGAAGCGCCAGAACGAGGAAGCGCAGGCCCTTCGCCACGAGGTCGCGCGCGGCCTCGACCGGGCTCTGGGGCGGCGGCTCGCCGGGAGCCGCGGTGCCCAGGGCCACCGCGTCGAGGGCGAAGCTCTGGCGCACGAAGCGGCCGGTCGTGGTGTTGTCCTGGATCGCGAGCTTGGCGCCCGCCAGCCCCTCGTCCTCGGGCGCCAAGCTCGCGATCC
>NZ_LABX01000042.1 GCF_001043915.1 Methylobacterium aquaticum
ACCGCCAAGGGCGGCACCACGACGCTGACGGGCGTCTACCGCTACGCCGAGCCGGTGACGGCGAAGGGCTTCGTCTACATGGACACCCCCGGCTTCGACCCGGTGGCCGCCACCGGGCAGGTCGCGGGCGGCGCCAACGTGCTGTGCTTCACCACCGGCCGCGGCTCGGCCTATGGCTGCAAGCCGACCCCGTCGATCAAGCTCGCCACCAACAGCGAGATGTACCGGCGGATGCAGGACGACATGGACATCGATTGCGGCGACGTGCTCGACGGCGTCTCGATCGAGGAGAAGGGCCGTCAGATCTTCGAGACCATCCTGCGGATCGCCTCGGGCGAGCGCACCAAGTCCGAGGGCTTCGGCTACGGCGATGCCGAGTTCGTGCCCTGGCAGATCGGGGCGGTGATGTAGCCGGCGGATATGGCGGCGGCGGCCGAACCGTTCTAAGGGCGCTCCGGGGCACACCAACAAGAACGCTCCGGAGGACACGGCAATGACACCGGATGCGAGCGGCGGGCGCGATCTCACCCGCCGCCAATGGCAGATGACGCTGCTCGCGAGCCTCGGCGGCGGGCTCGAATATTACGACTTCATCGTCTACGGCATCTTCGCCAAGGACATCGCTGCCGCCTTCTTCCCGGCGAGCGATCCGGTCGCGGCCCTGACCCTGTCGCTGGCGGTGTTCGCGGTCGGCTATCTCGCCCGGCCGCTCGGCGGCCTGGTGCTGAGCCATTTCGGCGACCGCTACGGCCGCAAGACCGTGTTCGTCGTCACCGTCTTCACCATGTCGGCCTGCACGCTGGGCATGGGGCTGGTGCCGGCTTATGCCTCGTGGGGCGTGTGGGCGACCCTGCTCCTCGTGCTGTTGCGCTTCGTGCAAGGCCTGTGCATCGGCGGCGAACTGCCCGGCGCCATCACCTTCGTGGTCGAGACCGCGTCGCGACGCCCGGGGCTCGCCTGCGGCATCGTCTTCTGCCTGGTCAATGGCGGCGTGCTGCTGGCGGCCCTCGTCAACCTCGCCCTGCAATCCTGGCTGCCGCCCGCGATGATGGCGGAATACGGCTGGCGCATCGCCTTCCTGTTCGGCGGGGTCGTGGGGCTCGTCAGCTTCTGGCTGCGCCGGAGCCTGGAGGAGACGCCGGAGTTCCTGCGCCTCCAGCATCGCGCCGCCCGCCGGCCGATCGGTGAGGTGCTGCGCGACCATCGCGGCCCGGTGCTCGTCGGCATCGGCGTCGTCGCGCTCACGGCGGGTTTCAACGGCATCCTGTTCGCCCATATGCCGGCCTACCTGATCCAGGTGCTCAAGTATCCGTCGAAGACCGTGGCGTTGGCGATGAACCTGGCGCTCTTCGCCATGTCGGCGTCGCTGCTCGTCGCCTCGTTCTTCGCCGACCGGGTGCCACCGCGGCGGCTGATGCAGGTCTCCGCGCTCGTCATCCTGATCGGGGTGATCCCCGCCTACCAGGTGCTGGCCCGGGGCGACGCGAACCTGTTCCTGGTGCTGCCGCTCCTCACCATGGCGGTGGCCGGGGCCAACGGCAGCTTCGCCTATCTGCTCGCCGGGCTGTTTCCCACCCGGGTGCGGTTCAGCGGCGTCGCGCTCTCGCTCAACCTCAGCTTCACGCTGCTCAGCGGCCTCGGGCCGCTCGCCGCCAACGCGCTGATCGGCGCCACCGGCTGGGCGGCCGCGCCGAGCCTCATCATCGCGGCCGCGGCGCTGATCGGGCTCGTGGTCGCGAGCCGGCTCTCCGACCGGCCGGCGACGCTGGCCGAGGCGGTGCCGGCCTCCGGCTGAGCCGGGACCGCCCCCCTCCCCCGGGCGTTCCGGCAATCAGGCCGGGCCCGGGGCGCGCCGGGCGAGCCAAGCACCCCAGAACAGGCTGGAGAAGAAGCGCAGCGGCGGCGCGAAGCCGCTCTCGCGCAACAGGTCGGCCACCGACTGCTCCGAGGGCGGCGGGTCCGCCCCCTGGAGGATCTTCGCTCGCTTGGCCTCAACCTCCTCGGGTCCCGCTCCCTGCTGGCGCCAGCGCTCGCCCCAGGCGGCAAGCAGCAGCGGCTGGCTGGCATAGGTCTGGTGGTTGCAGGCGAGGATCAGCGGCGCGCCTGGCCGCAGGCGCCGGGCGAGAGCCACCAGGATCGCGCGCTTCGCCGCGTCCCCCGGCAGATGGTGGAGCACTCCGATCAGGGTCGCGGCATCGAAGGCTTCGCGGTCCGGCAGGTCGTCGACGGTGCCGAGCACCACCTCGGTCCGCGCGTCCAGGCCATTCTCCTCCAGGCGGGCGCGGGCGAGCGCCATCATCGGCGCCGAGGGATCGACCGCGGTGAAGCGCCAATGCGGCTCCAGGGCCGCCGCGGTGACGATTTCCTTGGCGCCGCCGCCGGCCCCGGCCACCAAGACCCGCGCCGCGGAGCCCGATCCGAGGGCGGCGGCCAGCATGCAGGACGCCAGCTCGTGGCAGGCCTCGTAGCCGGCGAGCGCGATGCGGCTCTGCTGCTCGTAGTCCCCGGCACGGGATGCATCGAACTTCCCGGCGGCGTCTTGCGCGATGGTCACGGCCCGGCTCCGGTGGTGGAACGCAGAATGCCGTGCACCCGCGCGGCGCAGGGACGCAAGGGGCGCACCCTTCCACGGCTTCCGATCGATGGTGTCGCCCTGCGGAATCCGAGTCCGCTGTCGCGGTGGGAGCCTTTCGACGCACCGCGCGAACTCGTAAGAATACCATCGGCCCAAGATGCTGACACATCGGGCCGATGAACCATCTCACATTTTCGATCCCAAGCCAAAGGCTGAGCGAAAATTGGAGAACATAACCAAAGGTCGTTTTCAACGACCGTTGGTATAAAGCGTCGGGACGGCCCCGTCGGGAGCCGTTGTCACCCCTCCGGGTGACGCTCGCGCCAGCGCGGGCCGGGGCCGCGCATGTAGTGCAATTCGGGGCGATAGGGATCCACGATCTCGGCGACGAGGTCCCGCCAACGCTGGGTGAGGCGTCCGACGAAAGCCATCAGCATGGAACCGTCCTCCTGCGCGCGAAGCGATTCGCGGTCGGGCCAGGCAGGGATCGTGCCGGCCGTTTCTTACGAAAACCTTGCCGGATGTTTGGTCCCAAAGTTTGACGGCGGGGCGGAGAGCGCATCTGGACGGGCGTGATCCCGAGAAGGCGACTGAGGGCGTGACGGGCTGGCGCGACTGATACCATCGGCCCAAGATGCTGACGCATCGGGCCGATGAACCATCTCAAATTTTCGATGCCAAGCCAGAGGCTTGGCGACAATTCGCGAATGGCACCAAAGGTCGTTTCCAACGACCGTTGGTATGATTAGTCAGGGTCCGGACGATGATCCTGGAGGGCCGTGTGGCCGCAGCACGGGACGTCGCGGGCGCTGGCAGCCTGTGGGATTTGCACGGGCGCCGCGACGTGATCCTTCGCCAGGAGGACAGCCGCATCCGCACGAGAGGCCAGTTTCCCGGCCATGGCCGCGCCGCGCCGCGCGCGCTCCACCTCTCGTGGAGACCGCCCCCTGACCGCCACGCGCAATCCGCGAAGCCTTCGCGGCAGAGAGGGGAGACCGGTGCCGAACTCATTGCCGTCCCGGGCGCGAGCGGCACCGTTTCGGTCAGGACCCGGTCCGACGCTCCTTGCCGAAGCCGCCGAGGCCGCAGCCGGCGAGATAGGCCGTCAGCATCAGGGCGGCGCTCTCGACCCAAAAACCCTCCCGTCCCGGCACGACGCCGGCCAACGCCGTGGCGATGGTCGCGACGGCGAGGAGCGCGAGGAAGCCGGCGGCGAGGCGCGGGCCACGGCCGGCAGGCGGGCCGGCCCAGAACCCGGTGGCGGTGCCGATCACGAGGGCGGCGAGGAGACCCGGCCAGGCGGCGGATGCGAGGATGAGCACGACGCGACTCACGAGCGCAGGACGAAGGCGACCGCCCGCCGGTCGGCGGCGGCCTCGGCCGGTGCGGCGGCGATGCGGTTCGACGGGATGCCGGCCTTGAGCAGGTAATCGACGATCGCCGCGGCGCGCCGCTGCGGCAGGCCGGGATCGGGCATCGGCGCGGTCTCGGCGGGCTTGTCGGCAGCGGATTTCGCGCCCGCCTTGTCGGCCGGCTTGCCGGCTTTCGCCGCCGGCTTGCCCTTGGCGGGTGCCGGCGCCTCCTTGGGGACGGACGGCACGACGGTGCCGGGCGGGTCGTCGTGGCCCGCCACCTCGATCCGGGCCTGCGGGCAGGCACGGGCGAGGTCCGCGACCCCGTCGAGAACGGGGTAGAAGGCTGGCTTCAGGTCGGCGCTGCCGGGATCGAAGCGCAGGGTCGGCTCCGTGGCGAGCGCCGCGAAGGTCTCGCGGCAGGCCGCCGGATCCCGCGAGGGGGCGGCACCGCGGGCCTCCACCGCGACGTCGATGCGCCAGCCGGGAGGCGCGATCCGCGCCGCCTCGGCGGCGATGCGGCGCGTGCTCTCCGGATAGAGGCCCTCGCCGGCGATGCGCAGGCTCCGGTCGCGCACGCTCACCTGGCCCTCGGCGAGTTGGCCGAGAACCCCGATCCCGGCGGTCAGGCCGTCGAGGAGGGCGGGCGGCGCACCTTCGGCCAAGCGGGTGCGGTCGATGATCCGCTCGCCATAGAGGTAGGGCCGCAGGGCCGCGTGGAGCACGCGGCGTGCCTCCGCATCCGGCAGGTGGCCGGTGAGGGTGAAGGCGTCCGATCCGCGCCGGACCGCCACGAGATAGGGCGAGACCGGACTCGCCGTCAGGGCCACCGTGCCGCGGGAGAGGCCCGCCGGCAGGTGATCCGCCAGCGCCTCGGCCTCGCGCACCGCCTGGATGTCGATGGCGGAGCCCTGGATCGACAGGGCCGACCCGTCGAGGAAGACGCGGCCCTCCCGCACGAGGGCGAGGGCCGCGAAGGCGCGGTCGACCAGCGCCTTCGCGTCGATCCCGGCCGAGAGGCCGCGGGCGGTGCGCATCATGTCGACGACCGGGGCGCCGTCGGCGACGAGCCGCGCCGCGGCCAGGATCGCGGCCCGGTCGGCCTCCGACAGGGTGTAGCCGTCGAGGCGGAGGCCATCGGGACCGCGGCTCGCCGACCAGGTGAAGGGCGAGACCAGGGCCGGCTCGACCGCGACCTCGCCGATCGCGAAGCCGGCGGGCGGCTGCGCGAGGTCGGCCTTCAGGCCGGCATAGGCTTCGACGCTCGCCGCCTCGCCGCGGACGGAAAGCACGCGGCCGCTCATCGCCGCGATGGCGCCGGGCTTCAGGTGCCGCGCTTGCGCGAGGAGGAAGCGGGCGGCTTCGGAAAAATTCTCCGGTGCGCCGCGGGCGGCCCGCGCGGTGTCGCGCAAGGAGAGCCCGGCGGGCAGACCGGCGCTCAAGGCGTCGTCGAGGGCCGTGCGGCCGATCTCTGCCGGACGGTGGCCGATGAGGTCGAGGCGGTCCGGCGCACGGTGGATCGCCGCCCAGGTAAAGGGCGAGACCTCGGCGACGAGGCCGAGGCGGTCGAGGATGCGGCGGTGGCCGGGGAGCGCGGCGAGCGCCGCGCGGGCCTCGTCGCGGGCGGCCGGCATCGGCGCCTCGCCGCTCGCCAGGAGGTCGCGGCCCCGCGCCTCGACCCGCAGCCACGGCTCGGCCCCGTCGCGGCCGGTGCCCGCCGCGACGGCCGCGGCCGGCGCCTCCAGGGCGGATTCGAGCCGCGGCTCGGTCCAGGCGGTGGCGGCCACCCAGGCGCCGGCAAGGAGGGGGAGGCCGGCGAGCCAGCCGATCGCGCGAATCGCCACACAAGACCTCGTCACGGGACGCGCGGAGCGGGGGATCTCAGGCGCCGAAACGGTGACCGTGGCGCCGGTTTCCGGCATCAGCAAGGCGCGACAGACGATCGGCAGCCGAATCGAAAAAGGGCCCCGGCGCGAAAGCCGGGACCCTGACGAGATTGGGATGCGGCTCCCGAAGGAGCCGCGCCCGAGACTTAGAAGTCGCGCTGGACGCGCATGCGGACCTGGAACGTGTCCGCGAAGTTGGTGGTCGGCAGGATCGCGCCATTGGCGGCCACCGGCAGGCCGGCCGCGTTCACACCAGCGGCGACGCCGCCCGGAGCCTTGTTGACGTCGATGACCCGACCGTTCTTGATGTCGACGCGGTTGTAGAGACCCTCGACGCCGATATCGAGATCCTTGACCGGCGACCAGATCAGGCTCGCGCCGGCGACGATCTGGCTCGTGTCGCGAAGCGTCGCGCCGAACAGGGCGACACCGCCGCTGTTGACCGGGTTGCCGAGGCCGTTGAAGTTCAGGCCGCCGAGCAGGTTGCGGCTGGTCTTGCCGAACGACATCTCGCCGTAGCTGCCGATGACCGCCGACCGCCACTCGGGCGCCCAGTAGTGCAGGTACGAACCGACCACCGTCCAGCTGGTCGACAGCTCCATCTTGCCGGTCAGCGGGTTCACGACGGCATCGGTGAAGAACGTCGCGAACGGCGCACCCTGGGTGTTGCCGGCGCTGGCGGTGTAGGAACCGATATACGAGGAGTAGCCGGTGTAGAGCTGGGCGCCTTCGCCGTAGGAGCCCTGCAGGTACAGGGAGTCGCCCGGAGCGATGAAGGGCAGGTTGAACTTCAGACCGCCCTGCACGGCCCAGCCGTACTCGGTGTTGATGCGCGGGGTCACGACCGAGCCGGCCGGGATCGTCGCGCCGCCGAAGGTCAGGACCGTCGAGGCGTTGCCGGCGTTCAGCTCGTGCACGGCGGCCGAGAGCTGGGCCGAGCCCCAGGCGGCGTCGTAGCGCAGCGCGCCGACGAAGTCGGGCATGCGCGAGGTCTGGCGCACGTCGTAGAACGCCTCGCCGATCGGCACGCCGGCCGCGTTGGTCGCGAGGACCGGGGTGAGGTTGGCGGCGCCCGCCGTGAAGACCGCGAACTGGCTCGCCGCGTTGCCGGGGGTGGCGGTGCCGAACAGCGGGGTCTTGCGGAAGATCGGGTCTTCGACCGAGATCGTCGCCGAGAAGCCCTGACCGAAGGTGGCGGTGTAGGCGAGCAGGTTGGTGGAGGCGACGTCCGAGCCCAGCGAGGTGCCGATGATCTCGAAGTCGTGAGCGTAGAAGTCGTAGAACGAGGCCGCGCGACCGGCGGTGAGGCCGGCGAACTGGATGAACGCCTTGTCGACGTTCACGTATTGCTGGGCGCGGGCGAAGGTGTCGACGCCGAGCGCCGGGAAGGCGTTGGCGATGCGCTCCTGGGTGCCGGACTTCAGGTAGGCGCCGGTCCGCGAGGCGAGCTCGAAGCGCACGAAGGCGCGGAGCGTGCCGTAGGCGGTCTGGGTACGGGCGTCGAGGTTGAGGCGGCCGAGGCCGCGGTAGCCCATCAGGTCGCCGTTGTTGCCCGAGCGCGAGTAGCCCTGCGAGTAGCCGGCTTCGAAGCGGGCGCGGCCGGAGACGCGCAGGCAGGTATCCGTACCGGGAACGAAGAAGAAGCCGGCACCGTAGGCCGAGCAGACACGAACGTATTCGACAGGCGCCGCCTTCTTGATCGGCAGATCGGCAGCCTGCGCCCCTGCGACGACGGTCAGGCCAGCAGCCGAACCCAGCAGAAGGCTCTTCACGAGCTTCATCGAGACCTCCAAAGTTTCGAGACCCTGGGGGTGAACGACTGTGTCTCGACGATCCTACGGGAGCCGAACCACGCCACTCTTATCCCCTTATGCCCGGCGCTCCCTGAGGGACGTCATCCGGGCTGCACCGGGTCTTGCCCGGTGCAGAGGCACCATGTGCGAGGCTCTAACGGCGATCAACTGGGATCCGCGTCCCGGACGGCCAAGTCACCGGCTTTCGGCCGCAATGTTGCATGGACGCCACGAAACCTCACGCGGGTCAGCGAAATTCAGGGAGCCTTGCGCTTGGGGACCTGAGCATTGTGCGCTTCGGCTGTGGTGACCAGGACGGGGCGCCCGTCCCGCGGCCGCGCCCCGGAGGAGCCGGGCACTCAGCCCTCCAGCTCCTCGCGCATCATCTCGAGTTCGAGCCAGCGCTCCTCGGCGCCGGCGAGATCGGCCTCGGTCGTCGCCAGGGTGCGGGAGATCGCCTCGAAACGGGCGGGATCGCGGGCATAGAGAGTCGCGTCGTCGAGGGCGGCCCGCAGCTTGGCGCGGTTGCCCTCGAGTGCCGCGATGCGGGCCGGCAGGGTCTTCAGTTCGTGCTGCTCGTTGAAGCCGAGGCGCTTCTTCGCGGCCGGGCGGGCTGGCGGCTTCGCGGCCTCCCGGGACGCGTCCTTGGCTCCCTTCGACGCCACGACCCCGCGCGCCTGCACGCCGACGCCGCGCTGGGCGACCATGTCGCTGTAGCCGCCCGCATAAGCGACCCAGCGCCCCTCCCCTTCCGAGACCAGCACGGTATCGACCACTCGGTCGAGGAAGTCGCGGTCGTGGCTGACCAGGATCAGGGTGCCGGCATAGTCGCCGAGCATCTCCTGGAGGAGATCGAGCGTCTCGAGGTCGAGGTCGTTGGTCGGCTCGTCGAGCACCAGCAGGTTGCCGGCCTCGGCGAGCGCCCGCGCCAGCAGCAGCCGGTTGCGCTCGCCGCCCGAGAGCACGCCCACCGGCGTGCGCGCCTGCTCGGGCGAGAACAGGAAGTCCTTCATGTAGCCGATGACGTGCCGGCTCTGGCCGCCGACCTGGACGCTGTCGCTGCCGCCGCCGGTCAGCACGTCCGCCACCGTCCGCTCGGGGTCGAGCGCGCTGCGGCGCTGGTCGAGAAGGTTGAGGGTGACGTTGGCCCCCACCTTCACCTCGCCCGAATCGGGCGGGAGGCGGCCGGTGAGCAGGTTGACGAGCGTCGTCTTGCCGGTGCCGTTGGCGCCGACGATGCCGAGCCGGTCGGCCTTCGCGATGCGGAGGCTCAGGTCGCGCACGATCGGACGGTCGCCGTAGGATTTCGCGACGTCGCGTGCCTCGACCACCAGAGTACCGGAGGTCTCGGTCTCGCTCACCGTCAGCGTCGCCGCGCCGACGGGCCCGCGATGCTCGCGGGCCTGGCGGCGCAGGTCGTGCAGGCCGGCGAGCCGCTTGACGTTGCGCTTGCGCCGCGCCGTCACGCCGTAGCGCAGCCAATCCTCTTCCGCGGCGATCTTGCGGTCGAGCTTGTGGCGCTCGCGCTCCTCCTCCTCGAAGACCTGGTCGCGCCAGCCCTCGAAGGCCGAAAAACCCTGGTCGAGGCGGCGCGTCGTGCCGCGGTCGAGCCAGACGATCGAGCGCGACAGGGCTTCGAGGAAGCGCCGGTCGTGGCTGATGAGGACCAGCGCCGAGCGGCTGCCCTTCAGCTCGGCCTCCAGCCACTCGATCGCCGGCAGGTCGAGGTGGTTGGTCGGCTCGTCGAGGAGCAGGATGTCGGGCTCCGGCGCCAGGGCCTGGGCGAGCGCCGCGCGGCGCGATTCGCCGCCCGAGAGTCGGGCCGGATCCTCCTCGCCGGTCAGCCCCAGGCTCTCCAGCAGGTAGCGCGCCCGGTACAGTTCGTCGCCCGGCCCCATGCCGGCCTCGACGAAGGACAGGGTGGTGGCGTGGCCTGCGAAATCCGGCTCCTGGGCGAGGTACCGCACCGTGGTGCCGGGTTGCAGGAAGCGCACGCCCTTGTCGGGCTCGACCAGCCCGGCGGCGACCTTGAGCAGGGTCGACTTGCCCGAGCCGTTGCGGCCGACGAGGCAGGTGCGGTCGCCGGGGGCGAGGGAGAGGTCGGCCCCGGCAAGCAGCGGCGTGCCGCCGAAGGTGAGCGCGATGCCCTGGAGGGTGAGGAGCGGAGGAGCGGCCATGGGCAGGGGATTACGGCAGGGCCGGCGGAAAGGCGAGACCGGGCGGGGGTCTCGCACAGCGGACGATCGCACCACGATCGCCCCCTTCCGCGACGGCTTCCGGCTTGCCGAGACGAGGACCTCTCGACACCCCCGCCCCTCTCGAATATCGTCGTTACGATAAATCATACCAACGGCCGACGATGCGGACGCATCGATTCGATCTCCGTCAGGCCCGAGATCGACGCGGCCGTTGATTCCATCTCGAATTCTCGATGCCAAGCACAGATGTCCGGGACCTTGGGCTTGGCGACAATGCGAGAACGGAACAAAAGGTCGTTTTCAACGACCGTTGGTATCAATGGCCATCACCGTCGATCCACCGAAGTGCGACCGCGCCCTCAGCGAGCGGGGTCTGGCCTTCCTGTCTGCCGAGGCGGTGTTCGCCGGCCTCCACCACACGTGGCCCGATGCCCGGCGCGATGACGGGGAGCCCCGCAACATCACGATCGGGCACCTCAACGGGCGCATGGTGACGATCGGATGGACCCCGCGTGGCGAGGACCGCCACGTCTTCACGAGGAGGAAGTGCAATGAGCGCGAACAAGCCCGCTACGCCCACCTTTTCCCCGGATGAATGCGGTGCTGCGCGAGACGATGCCGTAGGCGTCGGTGCCGACAAGGCACGACGTGGCATCTCCGCCCCCGACGGATTGCATCTAGCTCGCCGCGGGTAATACCAAAGGTCATTGGAAACAACCTTTGGTTCCGCTCTCGAGTTTTCGCCAAGTCTCCGGCTTGGCATCGACAATTCGAGATGGAGTCAACGGCCGCGGCGATCTCGGGCCTGACGGAGATCGAATCGATGCGTCAGCATCGTCGGCCGTTGGTCTAAGAGCCTAGAATGGCGGCCGTGGTGCCGCGAGACCTTGCGCCCGGGCCGCCCGGAAGAGGACCCCCGATGAGCTTCGTCACCCCCGATCCCTTCACCACCCGCCCCGAGATCGACGGCACCTTCGGGGTCGTGGCCTCGACGCACTGGATCGCCACCGCGGTCGGCATGGGCGTGCTGGAGCGGGGCGGCAACGCCTTCGACGCCGGGGTGGCGACCGCCTTCGTGCTTCAGGTGGTCGAGCCGCACCTGAACGGGCCGGGCGGCGACGTGCCGGTGATCCTGCACGATGTCCGGGTCGGACGGCCGCAGGTGGTGTGCGGGCAGGGCCCGGCGCCGCAGGCCGCCACGATCGGGCACCTGCGCGACCATCTCGGCCTCGATCTCGTGCCGGGCACCGGGCTGCTGGCGCCCTGCGTGCCGGGCACCTTCGACGCCTACATGCTGATCCTGCGCGACCACGGCACCTGGCGCCTCGCCGACGTGCTGGAGGCGGCGATCGGGTATGCCCGCGACGGCTTCCCGCTGGTCGAGCGGGTCTCGGCCACCATCGCCACCGTCGAAGGGCTGTTTCGCGAGCACTGGCCAAGCTCGGCGGCGACCTATCTCCGGGACGGCGGCGTGCCCGCCCCCGGCACGCTGTTCACCAATCCGGTCCTCGCCGAGACCTATGCCCGCATCGTCCGCGAGGCCGCCGGCGGCACGCGCGAGCAGGAGATCGAGCGGGCGCGCCGGATCTGGTCGCAGGGCTTCGTCGCCGAGGCGATTGATGCCTTCTGCAAGGCTGAGCCGGTGATGGACGTGACCGGGACGCCGCATCGCGGCCTCCTGACCGGGGCCGACATGGCGGCGTGGCAGGCGAGCGTCGAGGATCCGATCGGGTACGAATACGGCCGCTACACCGTGCTCAAGGCCGGGCCCTGGACGCAAGGGATGGCGACCCTGCAACAGCTCGCCCTGCTCAAGGGCTTTGCTCTCGACGGGCTCGATCCGGCCGGGCCCGACGTCATCCACCTCCAGGTCGAGTGCGCCAAGCTCGCCTTCGCCGACCGCGACACGTTCTACGGCGATCCCGCCTTCGTGGCCGTGCCGGTCGAGACCCTGCTGTCCGACGCCTACAACGCGGAGCGGCGCCGGCTCGTCGGCGAGACCGCCTCGCTGGAGCAGCGGCCGGGCACGATTCCCGGCTTCGGCAAGGCCCTGGAGGCCCGGGTGAGCGAGGGCGCCCGCACGGCGGTGGGCTCGTCCGGCGCCGGGGAACCGACGGTCGGCCGGCTCGCCGCGACCGTGCCGCCGGACGATGCCCGTTCCGGCGTGGTGCGGGGCGACACGGTGCATTTCGACATCATCGACCGGCACGGCAACATGATCACCGCCACGCCGTCCGGCGGCTGGCTGCAATCCTCGCCGGTGATCCCGGCCCTCGGCTTCTGCCTCGGCACGCGGGCGCAGATGTTCGTGCTCGACGAGAGCCATCCGGCGGCGCTCGCCCCCGGCAAGCGGCCGCGCTCGACGCTCTCGCCCACCATGGCTTTGCGCGACGGCCAGCCCTACCTCGCCTGGGGCTCGCCCGGTGGCGACCAGCAGGACCAATGGATCCCGCAATTCTTCCTGCGCCACGTCCATGCGGGCATGAACCTGCAAGCGGCGATCGACGCGCCGGCCTGGCACACCGAGCATTTCCCGTCGTCGTTCTGGCCGCGCACCGCCCGGCCGGGGGTGGTGGTGGTGGAGAACCGAATCACCCCTGCGACGGTCGCGGAGCTGCGCCGCCGCGGCCACATCGTCGAGGTCGGGGCCGACTGGTCGGAGGGGCGGCTCACGGCGGCGAGCCGCGACGGGCGGCGTCTCCGGGCCGCCGCCAATCCCCGCGGCATGCAGGGTTACGCCGCGGGACGGTAGGGGTCGCTACATCGTCGGGTTGGCCGGACCGGTCGGGGACGGGTCGGGGGTGATGGCCGGCGAGTGGCCGGGATCGTTTACCGGGATCTCGACCGGCCGGTCGCCCGGGGCCTCGCTCGGCAGCGCGGGCCCACCGGGATTCGACATCGGGCGCTCCTCTTTGCTGTCGAACCCAAACCGGGGCGCGCCGCCCCGGTTCCGCAGCGTCCCCTATTGCTTGGTCAAGAGCTTGGTCCCGTTCTGGCTGACGATCTGCTGGATCTTGTGGGCAAAGAGCGAGAGCAGAAGCGG
>NZ_LABX01000420.1 GCF_001043915.1 Methylobacterium aquaticum
AAGGGCACCGGGTCGGGCGGCTCCGACGCGGTCCTGCATCCGGCGCAGCAACAGCCGCTCGATCAGCGGTCCGAGCACCACGCCGACCAGCACCGCCGCGGCGAGCAGGATCGGCAGGCCGAGCCAGGGCGGTGCGCCGAGGGAGGCGGCGAACAGCCCGAGGGAGGCTGCCGCGTAGCCGCCGATGGCGTAGAGGCTGCCATGCGCCACGTTGAGCACCCGCAGCACGCCGAACACCAGGTTCAGCCCCACCGCCACCATGAAGACGGCGGCGGCGTAGGACAGCCCGTCGAGCAAAGCGAGCCCGACGAGGATCCCGTTCTCCGACAACCAGGCCATCAGCTCTTGAAGACCTGCGCCTGCGGGAGCTTGGCCACCATGTCGGGGCTCAGCGTCTTGAGCCAGTCGGCGCTCTTCTGGCCGACCGGCGTCGTCACGGACTCGGCCGGGAAGACGATCATGTCGGTGAGCACCGGGAACGGATACTTGTCCGAGTGCAGGGTGGTGCCGATGAGCTGGTTCTCGAGCCCCTGGCCGTCCTCGCGGATGCGGACGCTGGCGGTGGGCGAGGGGAATTCGAGGCCCTTGAAGGCAGCGGCGAGTTCCGCGTCGCTCGGCCAGCCGCCGTTCTTCGCGGCCACCGCCTTCTCGATGCCGGCCTTCATCGCCGAGACGGCCTGGGCCATGTGGAAGCAGGGATAGATCGGCCAGGCATTGTACTTGGCGCGGTAGCTGTCGTTGAAGCGCTTCAGCCGCTCCGGATCGGCCGGCGAGGGGTGCAGGAACCAGTGGTCGCCCCGCGCCCCGACGATGTGGCCGGCGGGCAGCGCCTTGCCGACCCGCTGGAGCGAGGATTCGGCGAGCGGCATCACGAAGGTCGCGCGCTCGAACAGCTTGCGGTCGGAGGCCTGGCGGATCAGCGCGTCGAGGTCGCCGCCCCAGGAGGTCGACAGCACCACGTCCGGCCGCAAGGCCAACACGCGGGTGATCTCGGTCGAGAAGTCGGTGGCGCCGAAGCGCGGGAACAGCTCGGCCGCGATCTTCACCCCGGGCTTCAGGGTGTTCATCGCGGTGCGGAAGATGTCCCAGGAATCGCGGCCCCAGGCATAGTCCTGGTTGATCACCGCGATCGACTTGAAGTCGGGCTTCACCTTCAGGAGGTAGAGCAAGGCCGCCAGGATCTCCGGCGTGGCGTTGGCCTGGGTGCGGAAGGCGTAAGAGTAGCGGTTGTCCTCGAAGATGCGCTGGGTGCCGCAATCCCACAGCAGCGTCGGGCGCTTCAGTTCGTCGGCGAGCGGCGCGCAGGCGATGCAATCGGCGGACGAGATCGCCGCGAAGACGAGATGGACGCCTTCCGACTGGACGAGGCGACGGTATTCGCCGACGACGTGGTCGACGCCCGGGCCCTCGTCGACGAAGATCGGCCGCACCTTCACCCCGGCGATGCCGCCGGCGGCGTTGATCTCGTCGAACAGCATCTCGGCGGTCTGGCGGCCGGGCACGCCGAACACGCTGGCCGGGCCCGACAGGTAGGTGGCGATGCCG
>NZ_LABX01000421.1 GCF_001043915.1 Methylobacterium aquaticum
GGCGGCAGCGTCGGCTGGCCTATTGGCAGGCGATGCCGCTCGGGCTGGTCTTCCTGGTGTTCTTCGTGGTGCCGCTGGCGCTGACGCTGATCGTCAGCTTCTGGGAGTACAACGAGTACGAGATCATCCCGGCCTTCACGCTTCAGAACTATGCCGACGTGTTCGAGGGCTGCCTGTCCGGGGCCGACCTCTGCACCACCTTCCGCACCTACCTGTCGACGCTGAAATTCTGCCTGCTCGGCTGGGCCGCGACCCTGTCGATCGGCTTCACGGTGGCCTACTTCGTCGCCTTCCACGTCCGCTCGACGGCGATGCAGACGGTGCTCTTTCTGATCTGCACCATCCCGTTCTGGACCTCGAACGTGATCCGGATGATCGCCTGGATCCCGCTGCTCGGCCGCAACGGCCTCGTCAACGACACGCTGATCGGCCTCGGCCTGATCCGCACCCCGATCGAGGGGCTGCTTTATTCCGACTTCTCGGTGGTGCTGGCCTTCATCCACCTCGACACGGTGTTCATGATCGTGCCGATCTTCAACTCGATGATGCGGATCGACCGCTCCTTGATCGAGGCGGCCACGGATGCCGGCGCCACGCCCTGGCAGACGCTGTGGAACGTCATCGTGCCTTTGTGCAAGCCCGGCATCGCCATCGGGTCGATCTTCGTGCTGACCCTGATCATGGGCGATTTCGTCACGGTGGGCGTCATGGGCGGCCAGCAGATCGCCTCGGTCGGCAAGGTGATCCAGGTGCAGATGGCCTACCTGCAATTCCCCGCCGCCGCCGCCAACGCGGTGGTGCTGCTCGGCGCCGTGATGGTGCTGATCGCGGCGCTGACCCGC
>NZ_LABX01000422.1 GCF_001043915.1 Methylobacterium aquaticum
CAGGGCGATTCCGAGGGCGAGGCACGAGGCTGCGGCGAGCAGGATGGGCATCGGTAGGCCTCCAGAACAGCGATGCGCCCGTGCTAGCGCCCGAGTGAGGCCGCTCCGTGACGATGGGTCAGAAGGCGTGGCCGTGACGGCACCGGCAGCCGCGAAGACAGCATGCCGGGCGCGAGCGCTGCCCCGACTCGCCCCGCAAGGCATGTTCCGGTAGAATGGCTCACCGAGCAAGCAAGGAGAGCCATGCATCTCGTCGTCACGGCCCACACATCGGACGGGCACCTCTCGTACCAGCGTTCCTCGCCGGAGGCGGCCCTGGAAAAAGCCGAAGAACTCGCGGCGGACGGCCACGAATGGATCGTGATCACCGACATCACCGGCCGCCATTACGAGCCGGACGAGTTTGACGACCTCTTCGTGCATCCGGGCCGCTGAGGACCCTCACGACACTCCCGCGGCCCCTTGCCACCGATCGCGAGGCGCGCCGACGCGGTGCACCTGATCGTGACAAGGCGGCTCGGCCTGTCGCCCGGCCGTTTCGGCGCCCCGCGCGAGCGTCCGAACGCGGTGAAGGACGCAGGATCAGGCGCGCCGCGTCTCAGGCACCGGCCTGGAGGATGCAGGCGCCGGCCGAGGGCGTCCGCCCGGAACGGCCGCGGACGGCATCGGGAACGGATTGCTTCGGTACAGGCTCTCCGGCTCCGCAGCGTCGCGCCGATAGGCCGATCGCCCGACAGCCGAGGCGATCATCCGCTTGGTGCGCGGGGAACAGCCGCGGCGGCGGCGCCAAGCCACAACGAGCAAAGCCGGGATCGGGAGGACGCTTCTCTTCGACATGGTCGATGTGACGGTGCGGGTGGGCGACGTGTTCGCTCAAACATGGCTGCCCAACCCGGAACATGCCGGGGTGTCCCGATTTTTCGTCCCGGTGTCCCACCGGCATCCCCACGGCGCGCCACCCTCCGGCAGTGTCCGGCCGGGCGCCCATCGGCATTCGGCCACGCAGCCATGACGGCCCGGGCCTCCGAAGCCTGTCTCCTCCCCGCCTGCAAGGCCCTGGCGACCGACGGAGGAAGCGACCGGCGACCCGTGCGGCACCGGACGCCCGCCCGACCTCCGACAATGACGCACGGTCTTTTTACCTGTCCCAATTGACGGACAGCAACCTGTCTGCATAATCGGACAGGTGAACAGCCGACGGATTGCCCCCGGACGGCTCCAGGCTGCCGAGCAAGCTGCGTGCCAGGGATGGCCCCGTGACCCCCGCGATCGAACCGCACAAGGCACGCCGGCTCTACCTGCTGCTGCGCGACCAGATCAGCAGCGGCCGGCTGCTTCCCGGCGAGCGGCTGCCGGGCGAGCCGGCTCTGGCCGCCGAGCATGGCCTGGCGCGGGTGACGGTGCGGCGCGCCCTCGATCTCCTCGCCAGCGAGGGGCTGGTGCGGCGGCGCGCGGGGTCAGGCACCTTCGTGCAGGGACCGGCCGGTCCCCGGCCGGTGGTGGGCGACCTGCCGAACCTGCTCTCGGGGCTGATCGCCATGGGACGGGCCACCGGGGTCCGGCTCCTCTCCTTCGACTACGTCGCGGCGCCCGCCGCCATCGCGGAGGCGCTGCTGCTGGAACCCGGCGAGCGGGTGCAGCGCTCGGTGCGCGTCCGCCTGATCGACGGGCAGCCCTTCTCCTACCTCACCACCCATGTCCCCGAGCGGGTCGGCCTGTCCTATTCGGAGGCGGATCTGGCGGCGACGCCGGAGCGCTCCATCAGGGCAAGGAGCGGCGTCGCCGCCAGATCCGCCTCCGAAT
>NZ_LABX01000423.1 GCF_001043915.1 Methylobacterium aquaticum
TGGCCAAGGAAAAGTTTTCGCGGACGAAGCCGCACTGCAACATCGGCACCATCGGTCACGTTGACCATGGCAAGACCTCTCTGACCGCGGCGATCACGAAGGTCCTGGCCGAGACGGGTGGGGCGACGTTCACGGCGTATGACCAGATCGACAAGGCGCCGGAGGAGAAGGCGCGCGGGATCACGATCTCGACGGCGCATGTCGAGTACGAGACCGCGAACCGTCACTACGCGCACGTGGATTGCCCCGGGCACGCCGACTACGTGAAGAACATGATCACGGGTGCGGCGCAGATGGACGGCGCGATCCTGGTCGTGTCGGCGGCGGACGGCCCGATGCCGCAGACCCGCGAGCACATCCTGCTGGCGCGGCAGGTCGGCGTTCCGGCGCTGGTGGTGTTCATGAACAAGGTCGACATGGTCGACGACGAGGAGCTGCTCGAGCTTGTCGAGCTGGAAGTGCGCGAGCTTCTGTCGAAGTACGACTTCCCGGGCGACGACATCCCGATCACCAAGGGCTCGGCGTTGTGCGCGCTGGAGAACCGCGAGCCGAAGATCGGCCACGAGGCGATCCTGGAGCTGATGAAGACGGTGGATGCGTACATTCCGCAGCCTGATCGTCCGATCGACCTTCCGTTCCTGATGCCGATTGAGGACGTGTTCTCGATTTCGGGGCGCGGCACGGTGGTGACGGGCCGCGTCGAGCGCGGGATCATCAAGGTGGGTGAGACGGTGGAGATCGTCGGGATCCGCCCGACGACGACGACGACGGTGACGGGCGTCGAGATGTTCCGCAAGCTTCTGGACCAGGGGCAGGCGGGCGACAACGTCGGGGTTCTGCTGCGCGGCACCAAGCGCGAGGACGTGGAGCGTGGGCAGGTCGTGTGCAAGCCGGGTTCGGTGAAGCCGCACACGAAGTTCAAGGCCGAGGCGTACATCCTGACGAAGGACGAGGGCGGGCGTCACACGCCGTTCTTCACCAACTACCGTCCGCAATTCTACTTCCGGACGACGGACGTGACGGGGGTGTGCCAGCTGCCCGAGGGCACCGAGATGGTGATGCCGGGCGACAACGTGACGATGGACGTGACGCTGATCGTGCCGGTCGCGATGGAGGAGAAGCTGCGCTTCGCCATCCGCGAGGGCGGCCGCACCGTCGGCGCAGGCGTCGTCGCCTCCATCACCGAGTAAGC
>NZ_LABX01000424.1 GCF_001043915.1 Methylobacterium aquaticum
CCGCCTCGGCCTTCTCGCCCTCCAGATCCTCGTCGGCCTCGCCGGTCTGGCGATCTGGCACGTCCTCACCGTCTATCCGATCCTCGGCAGCCCGAAGCAGATCCAGTTCTTCTTCTCGACCCCGGTCGAGGTGCTGAAGCGGACCTGGACCGAGATGACCAACCCGGAAATCTGGGGCCATCTCTGGATCACGCTCCAGGAGACGGTGCTGGCCTTCGTGTTCGGCGCGCTCGGCGGCATCGCCTTCGGGTTCCTGTTCGCCCGCAACGCGCTGCTCGCCGCGGTGTTCGACCCCTACATCAAGGCCGCGAATGCCCTGCCCCGGGTGGTGCTGGCGCCGATCTTCGCGCTGTGGTTCGGCCTCGGCATCTGGTCGAAGGTGGCGCTCGGCTTCACCCTGGTGTTCTTCATCGTGTTCTTCAACGTCTACCAGGGCGTGCGCGAGGTGAGCCCGGTGGTGCTCAACAATGCCCGGATGCTCGGCATGAGCGAGCGCGGCCTGCTCCGCCACGTCTACTGGCCCTCGGCGCTGACCTGGATGTTCTCCTCGCTCCACACCGCCGTCGGCTTCGCGCTGGTGGGCGCGGTGGTGGGCGAGTATCTCGGCTCCTCGGCCGGGCTCGGCTACAAGATCCACGAGGC
>NZ_LABX01000425.1 GCF_001043915.1 Methylobacterium aquaticum
GCCGGGCGGTCCGGGCGGATTCGGCCGGCCGGGGGGAGGCGGAGGGTTCGGTGGCGGATGGTTCGGTGGCGGAACGGGAGGCGGGTTCGGAGGCCGGCGCTGAGACGAATCAGCCGAATCACGGGACCGCACGGACGCCGCGCGAGTGCCGGAAAAAGCTTGGCCGTTGTGTCCTTGCGGCCACATCGCCGCACGAAACCAGGGGATCCTAAGGCCCAGTTAACGGCCAAGTCGGAAAGCGGAACCGCCAAGTCTCTTTCCCGCCGCATTTGAACCGGAGCAGGATGGGCCTTCCCGTCGGTGCGGCAGCGCACCGGCCCCCTTCCCGCAGGTTTTTGCATGCGCAAGCGCCTCTTCATCGCCGTCGCCGTCGCGACGCCGCTCCCGGCCACGGCCCAGGTGAGCCCTGTCCGCGACAACATCGACGCGCTGATCGAGGCCCATGCCAAGGCCAACGGCGTGCCGGCGAGCTTCATCCACCGGGTGGTGAAGCGGGAGAGCGGCTACAATCCCCGTGCCGTCGGTCGCGGCGGTGCGATGGGCCTGATGCAGATCAAGCATGGCACCGCCCGGTCGCTGGGCTATAGCGGCCCGGCCTCCGGCCTGCTCGATGCCAGGATCAACCTGACCTATGGCGTCGCGTACCTTGCCGGGGCGTACAAGACCGCGCATGGCAACGAGGCCCAGGCGTACAGCTACTACGCCCGCGGCTACTATTACGCTGCCAAGCGGGCGGGCATCCGCACCGACGTGGCCGAACTCCAGGCGCCGCCGGTCCGGGAGTTGCCCACCAACCCGCTCAACAAGTTCCTGGGCAGCGTGTTCGGAAGCCGCCAGGCCAGCGCGACGACCACCGCCTCGGCCGATCCGTCGGTCGCGGCCCTGTCGAGCGCCGTCGCCCCGTCAGGCGTGTCGTCGCTATCCTCGACGGCGCCGGCGGCCCCGCAGGCTGTGGCGGCGGTCCAGCCGGCCACCGCACCGCTTCAGCCGCCCGAGGCCACGGCGCCAGCGGGCGCCGCACAGGTCGCCGAGCCGGTCGTCACCGTGCCGCTGCCGCCGGTCCGCCCGACCTCGCTGGCCTTCCACGCCGCCCCGACGCCGCCGGCCAGCCCGGTTCTCGCCTATGCGGGCAACACCGCCGTCGCCGGCCTGCCGTTCCCGACCTCGGGCCAGACGGTCAGCCTCACGGCGGCGGGGGCCCCCGTGAGGCTGACCGCATGGGCCCGGGTCGGGGACGGGCGGCGCGCGGCGGCGGGGTTTGCCGCCGCGGGGAGGAACCGGGCGGCCGGGGGCCGGCGGGGGGGGTGGGAGGACCGAGACGCGGGGGGGGCACGCGGGCGCGGGGCGGGGGCGGCCAGGCCGGCGCGCGCGGGCGGCGCCCGTGGGGCGGGCGGG
>NZ_LABX01000426.1 GCF_001043915.1 Methylobacterium aquaticum
TCGCCGAGCATGGCGTAGGAGGCGGTGACGCCGCCGGTGGTCGGGTTCGTCAGCACGACGATGTAGGGCAGGCGCGCGGTGTTCAGACGTCGCACCGCCACGGTGGTGCGGGGCATCTGCATCAGCGACAGGATGCCCTCCTGCATCCGCGCGCCGCCGGAGGCGGCGAACAGCACGTAGGGCGTGCGCTTCTCCAGCGCCGTCTCGGCGCCGCGCACGAAGGCTTCGCCGGCCGCCATGCCGAGGGAGCCGCCCATGAAGCCGAAATCCTGCACCGCCAGCGTCATCGGCAGGCCCGAGACACGCCCGAATCCGACCTTGAACGCATCGGTCATCCCGGTCTTGGCGCGGGCATCCTTGAGCCGGTCGGCGTAGCGCTTCTCGTCGCGGAACTTCAGCGGATCGGCCGCCACCTCGGGCAACGGCACGTCGAGCCAGGTGCCCTGGTCGAACATCAGCTTCAGGCGCTGCTGCGCGGTGATGCGCAGGTGGTGCTCGGAGCCGGGAATCACCCAGCCATTGGCCTCCACCTCCTTGTGGAAGACCATCTGGCCGGTCTCCGGGCATTTCACCCAGAGGTTCTCCGGCGTCTCGCGCTTGAACAGCGTCTTGATCTTCGGGCGCACGACCTCGGAGATCCAGTTTATCGCCTCGACCATGATCGCTCCTCGATCGTCGGATTCGTCTGGCTTGATATGGGGCTGCGGGCG
>NZ_LABX01000427.1 GCF_001043915.1 Methylobacterium aquaticum
AAACTCGCTGTGGCCCAGAGGCCCGGCCCGACCCCGCCCTCCCGGGCCGCGCCGGACCACCGAGGCGCCGTGCCGGGCCGCCGTGTGCCACTTCACGTGGGCCCGCCCGCCGAGGCCGTAGGCCTGGCTGAGCGCGATCGCCTTCACGCCGAGGATCGTCGCCTCCATGGCGCCCGCGATCGTGCCCGAATAGGTCACGTCCTCGGCGACGTTCTGGCCGCGGTTGACGCCCGAGAGCACGAGGTCGGGACCGTGCTCCTTCAGGATGTGGCGGATGCCCATGATGATGCAGTCGGAGGGGGTGCCCTTCACCGCATAGCGTTGCTCGCCGGCCTGGCGCAGGCGCAGGGGATCGTTGAGCGACAGCGAGTGCGACACGCCGCTCTGGTCGGTCTCCGGCGCGACGATCCAGACGTCGTCCGAGAGTTCCCGGGCGATCTCCTCCAGGCAGCGCAGGCCCGGCGCGTGGATGCCGTCGTCGTTGGTGACGAGAATGCGCATCAGCGCTGTCCCTCGATTCGGTTGAGTCCGCCCATATAGGGCGCGAGAGCCGACGGAATCGTGATGCTGCCGTCGGGATTCTGGTAATTCTCCATCACGGCGATGAGCGCGCGGCCGACCGCCACGCCCGAGCCGTTGAGGGTGTGGACGTAATGGACGCCCTTGCCCTCCTTCGGGCGGTAGCGCGCCTCCATCCGGCGGGCCTGGAAGTCGCCGCAGACCGAGCAGGACGAGATCTCGCGATACGTCTTCTGGCCCGGCAGCCACGCCTCGATGTCGTAGGTCTTGGCCGAGGCAAAGCCCATGTCGCCGGTGCAGAGCGTGACGACCCGGAACGGGATGTCGAGGCGCGTCAGCACGGCTTGCGCGCAAGCCAGCAT
>NZ_LABX01000428.1 GCF_001043915.1 Methylobacterium aquaticum
CTCGGGCAGTTCACGTGCCTCGGACTCGACCATCAGCACGGCGTCCTGGGTGCCGGCGACGACGAGGTCGAGGGTCGAGCCCTCCATCTCCTGGATGGGCGGGTTGAGCTTGTACTGGCCGCCGACATAGCCGACGCGGGCCGCACCGATCGGGCCCATGAACGGCACGCCCGAGAGGGTGAGCGCCGCGGAGGCCGCCACCATGGCGAGGACGTCGGGATCGGTCTCGAGGTCGTGCGAGAGCACCGTGACGACGACCTGAGTGTCGTTGCGCCAGCCCTCGACGAAGAGGGGGCGGATCGGCCGGTCGATCAGGCGGGAGACCAGGGTCTCCTTCTCGGAGGGACGGCCCTCGCGCTTGAAGTAGCCGCCCGGGATGCGGCCGGCGGCGTAGGTGCGCTCCTGGTAGTTCACCGTGAGCGGCAGGAAATCGATGCCGGGCTTCGGCTCCTTCATCGACACCACGGTGGCCAGCACCGAGGTCTCGCCATAGGTGGCGACCACGGCGCCGTCGGCCTGGCGGGCGACCTTGCCGGTCTCGAGCACGAGCTTGCGCCCGCCCCACAGCAGCTCTTCGCGTTGAACGTCGAA
>NZ_LABX01000429.1 GCF_001043915.1 Methylobacterium aquaticum
ATTACGGGCCACCCATCCCACCTCTCGCCGATCTGGTCAGGCAGCCAACCCCAGCCTGACCGCCCGCGAATTTGCCCCGGTTACATTGTTTGAGACAGGAGGCTTGGTTGACTCCGCCGTGGGTGTGCCCGGGTTTGTGCCCAGCTGTAGCGCGCAAATTCGAATGGCACGACGCGCAGGTTCAGATGTCACCAGTTTCAACGGCCGCTGAGGCTGGCCGGGCCGAAGTCCGAGCGACCCAGGGCAGACCTAGCGCTGGTTGAACCGCGTGCTGTTGAGGCGCCTGATGAATGCTCTGGTCTTGCCGCCGGTCACGGCAGCGTTGACGGTCGGCCCGGTCTTCCATCCGGCTCGGAGATGGAAGATCCGTTTGGCAGGCAAGCCTACGGGGCCCAGGCACCGCCCTGGCGGCGGTAATGGGCGCCCGTGCCGCCTCCGGTGAACGAGCCCGGGGCGCCGTCCGATGCGTACACCCGCGACCCGTCGAGGACGGCGCCGAGGGAGCCATCAGCGAGCTGAGCGACCGTCATATCGGCATCGAAATGCTCAAACGACGCCACACCAGGAGCGAACGAATATTTCGGCGAAAAGACGCCCTTGAAATTATTGTGCCGTACACGGATCGGCTTCTTCAATCGGTCGCTGCTGGCAGGGCCGTACACATCGATGCCGCGTGGGGTGTTGGAGCCCAGATTGATCAGCTTGTTGTGGTCGATGTCCACGTTGTCACCGGTCTGCACCCAGATGTAGCGAGCGCCATTTTCCAGCGCGGAGCGCACCCGGTTCCCCCTAATAGTCGAGCTTTCGAGCCAGTCAGCGCCGTTGTCCTCTACGATAATGTGATACTGGAACGTCGCGGCATATACCGGCGACAAGATGCTCATCCAGTTCCGCTCGAAATACACGGTCAGCGTCGACCCGTCCTGCGTCCGGAAGCGCGCCGATCCTGTGTACTGGTCCTCCATCGTATTGTCGTAAATATTGAGATCTCCGGCATTCGCCCCCCTGACCGCGACATCAATTGCGATCGAGCCGCCGCCCATCTTGTTGCTGACGATTTTTGTGTAACCGACCTCCGTATAGAGGCAGGGGCCCGATCCGGGTTGGTTCATGCCTTGGCCGAACCACATGTTGTCGCGAACCTCGCCACCATTGCCCTCGGTGCCGGGATAGGTCGCGATCTCAACCGCCCTCCCGTTCCAGGCCATGAAACGGCATCCCGTGATCTGCGGCACGAACGGCCCGAGTAGGCGGAGGCATTGATTTTTGCCGACGACGGCGACGTCCCTGAAAATGGACGACGAGTTAACGTTATTGGTCGGGCCGCGAACGAGGATGCCGGCGCCGCTGTTCCCGTCGTACCCACCCTGCTTGTTCCGGAAACTGGGATGAACGTCGATCCGGAAATTTTCGAACCGCGCCGGATAGAGCGATCGAACATCAAACACATGGCCGGCTCCGAAAATCGGACGAATGAGGCTCGTCGCCGCCTCGTCCTGCACCGCCGCCCCCGGCCCGAAGCCGTTGCCCCATCCAATGACCGTGAATGGAGCCCCGCTCTCCACTGTGATGGTAGCCTCCGGGCGAAACTGCCTCCCGGGCACGACGAGGATCGGCCGACCTTGAGCCACGCTCGCCGCCTTCGTCAGCCCCGCCTGGTCACTATCGAGGCCATTGCCTGGGCAATGGTCGAGCAGGTTGACCATGTCGCCGAAATGGGCTGACAGCGGACGCTCGACGGTCGCCGGGACGCTGCCGTAGCGCGGTCGTGCTCGGAGATCCGAGATGGCCGGTACGGTCCCCGGCGTCTGCCCCCTGGCGGTGCCGATTGCTCCGGCGGCTCCTGCGAGCCCGAAGGCGAGGATGGAGCGTCGCGACGGCGCCGACGGCGTGCGAGATGTCGTCATCGAAGCCTCACTGCGCGATCAGGACGAGGCCGGAGCAGACAAAGGGCTGGCCTGCGGGGACGGGGGCAACGGTCGAACCCGGCGTACAGGCCGGAAGCGCGCTGAATAGAGGCGCGCCGCCCACCCGCAGCCCATCCGCATTTGGGAGATCGAGAGCCTGTGCAGTGACCACGCCCGAGAAGGCGGGGTTCGCGACCCGCGCCTTGCCGGCGAGGGCGCCGAGCAGGATCTGCGTGGCGCTGTCGACGTAGCGCGTATTGGCCGGAGCTGAGCTATTGTCGTTGGCCGATCGGTTGGGGACGGGAACGATCGGCGCCTGCCCCTGCGCCAGGGCCAGAGCCGGCACGAGCGACAGGACGACGACGGCGAGCAGACGGGAATGATGCACGGACGACCTCGCTACTGAGCCTGGACGGGGGGGGCCGCCAGCGCCCTGGCGGTAATATCGGCCGGCCGCCGCCGGGACCGGTCCGTCGCCGCTCCAGACCGGCAGGGAGCTGACCCAGGCATCCCAGACCGTGCCCATGAAGGCCGCGAAACCGACGTCGGTCGGGTCTAGTGGCAGGCCGAGGGCAGCGCGAGCATCGAGCGCCGTCGTCGCGCCCGTCCCGCCCTGCGCGAGCGAGAGCGCGGTGGTGAGGCCCGACAGGCGCGTGATATCGGCGTTGTCGCCAGCTGCGGCCTTGCCTGCCAAGGCGGTTTCGGAGGCGCGGGTCTGGATCGCGGCCCGCAGCTGCGCCGCGGTCGCATCGAGCGCGGCCGAGAGCTTTGCCAAGGTGTCCCTGTCTGGAGCGACGTCGCCGAGCACGGCGGCCCTGATCATCTCACCCAGATTCGAACCGGTCAGAGTCCGTTAGGAAAGAGTTAACCCATAGTGATTGATGCGAGCATCCGCCCGATTGATGCAAAAAGCATCGCACCGGCCGAGACGTGGAGCAACGTTTCATAATCGACCTTGAGGCTGCGCGAGCCCGTGAGAACGCCAATGCTCTGCTCGACCCGCCATCGTTTCGGCAGGAGAACAAAGCCCTTCGACCCCTCTGGTCGA
>NZ_LABX01000043.1 GCF_001043915.1 Methylobacterium aquaticum
GCGGATGGGGGATTCGGAGCCCGGGGGGTGACGCGAGAGAGGGGGCCGCATTCGGCTTGACCGCGGCGTCGAACCGTCCGGTCCACGACCTCAGGATGGGGTCGCGATCGGGCCTGTCTGGACGGTTCAGGTCGAAGCGAGTCTCGTGTCCTGATTCGTCAAACAATCAATAAACCCGACAGGTCGCCCATGAGCCCGAAAGCCGTCCTCGCTCCCGTCTTCGTCCAGGTCCTGCTGACCTTCGGCCTGCTGCTCTGGACCGGGCGGGCGCGCTTCGCCGCGGCGCGGGCCGGTGCCGTGACGCTCAAGGACATCTCGCTGGGCGAGCGCACCTGGCCCGCCCCGGTGCAGCAGGTCTCGAACGCCTTCGGCAACCAGTTCGAATTGCCGGTCCTGTTCTACGTCCTGACCGGCTTCGCCCTGGCGACCGGGAAGGCCGACCACCTGTTCGTCGGCCTTGCCTGGCTGTTCGTGCTGACCCGGATTGTCCATGCGGGGATCTATGCCACCGGCAACGTGGTGATCCGGCGCTTCCAGGCTTTCCTCGCCGGGGCCGTCGTCCTGATGGCGATGTGGCTGATCTTCGCCGTCAGGATCCTGCTCGCCTGACTGACGCCGGCTTCTCGCCATCCGGGCGCCAGGAGGGTAAGGGGGCCTCTTCAGTAGCGCGGGGCCCGCGGCGGCGGGTTGCCGTATTCGAGCTGCGTCTTGGCGTCGTAGGGCCGGCGCGGCGGCGGGGTGAGGTCGACGGCCGGCGCCGCCGGGGCGGTGGCGCAGGCGCCGGCCGCCAGCGCGATCAGGCCGGCGAGACTCACGGCGAGGGCGGACGGGATGGGACGAGGGATCATGCGAGCGGAACTCCGGCTCTGCGGGAGGAACGGCCAAGGTTTCGGCACGGTCCACGCCGAAAGCTTGGCCCGTATGGGCCGGTCCCGTGGCACGAGCGTGGCGGTTTCGCGGCCGCAGGTTTCGCGACCGCGGGTGTCGCGACCGGAGGTGTCGCGATGACCCCCGGCGCCCGCCTCTCCGCCGCCATCGAGGTCCTGGCCGACATCGCCGAGCGCCGCCGCCCGGTGGCCGATGCCCTGAAGGATTGGGGCCTCGCCCACCGCTTCGCCGGGTCCGGCGACCGCGCCACCATCGCCACCCTGGTCTACGACGCCCTGCGCCGCCGCGCCTCCGCCGCCTGGATCATGGGCGAGGACAGCCCGCGCGCCGTGCTGGTCGGCTCCCTGCGGCTCCAGCGCGGCCTCGCGGCCCAGACCATCGCCGACCTGTTCACCGGCGAGCGCTTCGCGCCCGCCCCGCTCACCGAGGCCGAGCGGACGCGGCTCGAGACCGGCACCCTCGCCGACGCCCCCGTCCCGATCGCCGGCGACGTGCCCGAATGGGTGGTGCCCTCCCTCGCAGGCTTGCTGGGCGACGACCTCCTGCCCGAATTGCGGGCGCTTGCCCGCCGCGCGCCTCTCGACATCCGGGTCAACACGCTCAAGGCGACCCGCGACGGGACGCGGGAGGCGCTCGCCCATCTCTCGCCCGAGCCGACGCCCCTGGCGCCCGACGGTCTTCGGGTGCCGCTCGGCGACGACGGGCGCGGTCCGGCGCTGCATGTCGAGCCGGAATTCCTCGACGGCTGGTTCGAGATCCAGGACGAGGGCTCCCAGCTCGCCGCCCGTCTCTCCGGGGTGAAGCCCGGCATGACCGTGATCGATCTCTGCGCCGGCGGCGGCGGCAAGACCCTGGCTCTCGCGGCGCTGATGACCAATGCGGGCCGGCTCGTGGCCAGCGACGGCGATCCCCGCCGCCTCGCGCCGATCCACGAGCGCTTGCGCCGGGCGGGCGCGGCGGCGGAGGTTCGCACGCCCCGCGGCGGCAAGGGCCGGCCGGACGTGCTCACCGATCTCGACGGCCAGGCCGACCTCGTCCTCGTCGATGCGCCCTGCACCGGCTCGGGGACGTGGCGGCGCAACCCGGACGCCAAATGGCGCCTGCGCCCCGGCAGCCTCGCTGCCCGCGTGGCCGAGCAGGCGGCGGTGCTCGACCGCGCCGCCCGGCTGGTCCGGCCGGGCGGGCGGATCGCCTACGTCACCTGCTCGCTCCTGCCGGAGGAGAACGACGCGGCGGTGGCGGGGCTCCTGGGCCGCCGCGACGATCTGGCGCCCGGCGCCGCCGACCTGCCGGAGGCGGTCGCCGCCCGGCTGCGCCGCACCGCCCACGGCGTCCAGATGAGCCCGGAGCGCACCGGCACCGACGGCTTCTACGTCGCGCTCCTGGAGCGCCGGTCCGCCCACCCGTGAGCGATGCGCGGTGCATCGTCCCGCCGGCCCGGTACTTTTCTGCCGTGCATTGGCGGCGGCTTGGCGTATGCAGGCCGAGGGGAGTCCCGGGGGCCGGCAAGCCTTGCACTGGTGAGCCTTGCTGGTGAGCCTTGGGGGCACCGTCGGGGTCTTGGCGCGTATCGGACGGTCGGCATGGCGCTGCATCGCAGGACGTTGCTCACGGGAGCGGCTGCCCTCGCCCTCGCGCCGGCGGCCGGGCAGGAGAGACCAGTAGGCCCGCTGACCGGTGGTCCGGACAGGACGCCGGCGGACCGGCCTTCCGGGACGGCCCTGGGCCATGACGCGCCGCCGGAGACCGCCCCCGGTGCCGCCCTGGAGGTGATGCGGCTCTGGCCCGGCACGCCGCCGGGGGGCGGGGGGCCCGGTCCGGACGGGCCGCGCTTCGACGAGAGCCGCGAGGGCGTGGTCACCGGCGTCGCCGAGCCGTGCCTGCTGGTGATGCGTCCGGCGCGGTCGACCGGAACCGCGATGGTGATCGCCGCCGGCGGCGGCTACCGCCGCATCGATCTCGGCCACGAGGCGGTGCCGGTCGGGCGCTGGCTCAACACCCTCGGCGTCACCGCCTTCGCGCTGGTCTACCGGCTGCCCGGCGAAGGCTGGGCGGCGGGGGCCGACGCGCCGATCCAGGATGCCTTGCGGGCGACGCGCCTGGTGCGGGCCCGGGCCCGGCGCTACGGCTACGAGCCGAACCGGGTCGGGGTGATGGGCTTCTCCGCCGGCGGCCACCTGATGGGCGCGGCCAGCACCCGCTTCGCCGCGCCGCTCTACCGGCCCGTGGACGAGGACGACGCGGTCTCGGCCCGGCCCGACGTCGCGGCGCTGATCTACCCGGTCATCACCCTCAAGCCGCCCTTCGACCGCACGTCGAGCCGCCGCGTCCTCGTCGGCGACAGCCCGACCCGCATCGCCACCGAGACCTACTCGGTCGAGACCCGCGTTCCGCCCGAGGCCCCGCCGACCTTCCTGGCCCAGGCGGCGGACGACCCGATCGCCGTCGTCGACAATTCCCTCCTGATGTTCGCGGCTTTGCGGGCCGTGGAGGTGCCGGTGGAGATGCACCTGTTCGAGCGCGGTGGCCACGGCTTCAACCTTGGCGTGCCGGGATCGCCGGCGGCGGCTTGGCCGGGCCTGTTCGCGACCTGGGCGCGGCGGCGCGGGTTCATCCGGGCGTGAGAGACCGGCTTTTCGAAGGTGCCGGTCTTCCTATCCGACAAGCTCCATACTCGCCGTTCCAACTCCCCGATTGACACCGGCTTCGGCCCAGCCACATCATGCCGTCCGTGACCGAACTGCCCCCCGACCCGACCCTCTCCGCCCCGCTCGCCCATCTCCAGGGCGAGTCCCCGCCGGCCCCGGCCTGGTTCCGGGACGCGGTCGCGGTCGCCCCCGCAATCGGGCGCGTCAGCGTGAGGGGCGCCCGCCTCGAGACCTTCGCCTGGGGCGAGCGTGGCCGGCCCGGGCTGATGCTGCTGCATGGCAGCGGAGCGCATGCGGGCTGGTGGCGCTTCACCGCGCCGTACCTCGCAGAGGGGTATCGGGTCGCGGCCCTGTCCTGGTCCGGCATGGGCGGGTCGGACTGGCGCGAGACGTATGATCTCGACACCTTCGCCGACGAGATCGAGGCGGTGGCGGAGGAGGCCGGCCTGTTCGCCGCCGGGGCACCCGTGATGGTCGGGCACTCCTTCGGCTGTTTCCCGATGCTGACCGAGGCCGGGCGGCAGGCCGGCCGCTGGCGCGGCGCCGTCATCGTCGATCCGCCGATCTTCTCGCCCGAGCGCCGCACCGGCCGCCGGCGCGAGGATGGACGCATCGGGCAGCACCGGATCTACCCGACCCTGGAGGCGGCGCTGGCGCGGTTCCGCTTCGCGCCGGTGCAGCCCTGCGACGCGCTCTACATCGCCGATCTGATCGCCCGGGAATCGCTGAAGGTAGTCGAGGGCGGCTGGACCTGGCGCTTCGATCCGTCGATGTGGGCCCGCCTCGCCCTGCCGGACCGGGCCGCGATGGTGCGGCAAGCCCGCTGCCCGCTCGCCCTCGTCACCGGCGCCCGCTCGGACCTGATGCGGCCGGCCGATGCGGCCTATGTCCAGAGCCTGCTGCCGCCGGGCTCGCCCCGGATCGACCTGCCGGAAGCCTATCACCACGTGATGGTCGACCAGCCGCTCGCCTTCGTGGCGGCGCTCCGGACGCTGCTGGGGCTCTGGCCGGATTGAGAAGGGAGGCCCTGCGGGGCCTCCCTGCCGACTTGCGGGCGTGGCTCAGACGCAGCGGCGCACCTTGCGCACCACCACCCGGCCGAAGGGCCCGCGGGTGCGGGTCACCTTGACCACGCAGCGCGGGCCGCGGCGCACCACCCGGCGGGTGACGTATTGCGCCTGCTCGATCGAGGCGACGGGCGCGACATGGTGGCTGGGGGCGACCGGCAGGGCCGCGGCCGGCGCGAGGCTGAAGGCCGTGGCGAGGGTAGCGGCAGTCCCGAGGACGATGGCTCGCATGGCGAGGTTCCCTGTCTGCTGGGTTGGGTGGCCTCTCTCGCTGTTAGCGCATGAACGTCCGGTTAATGCCGTGCATGCACCTTGGCTCCGCGGTTGCGATGCGTTGCGCCGAACGCGGCCCTCGTCTAACTCATCGTCCCATGACGACCGAGCACGACAAGATCCTCATCATCGATTTCGGCAGCCAGGTGACCCAGCTCATCGCCCGAAGGGTGCGTGAGGAGGGCGTCTATTCCGAGATCGTTCCGTTCCAGGCGGCCGAGGCGGCCTTCGCGGCGATGAAGCCGAAGGCGGTGATCCTGTCGGGCGGGCCGGAATCGGTCACGGTCGACTCCTCGCCGCGGGCGCCGCAAGGCGTGTTCGAGGCCGGCGTTCCGGTGCTCGGCATCTGCTACGGCGAGCAGACCATGGCGGCGCAGCTCGGCGGCGAGGTCGAGGGTGGGCATCACGCCGAGTTCGGCCGGGCCGAGGTCGAGATCATCGCCGACAGCGCGCTGTTTCGCGGCGTCTGGCATGTCGGCGAGAGATATCCCGTCTGGATGAGCCACGGCGACCGGGTGACGAAGCTGCCCGACGGCTTCACCACCGTGGCGATCTCCCCCAATGCCCCCTTCGCGGCGGTGGCGGACGAGGACCGGAAATTCTACGCGGTGCAGTTCCACCCCGAGGTGGCCCATACCCCGCACGGCGCGCTGCTGATCCGCAACTTCGTGCGCGACATCGCGGGCTGCACCGGCGACTGGTCGATGGCCGCTTTTCGCGATGAGGCGATCGCCCGGATCCGCCAGCAGGTCGGCGGCGCGAAGGTGCTGTGCGGCCTGTCCGGCGGCGTCGATTCGGCGGTGGCGGCGGTGCTGATCCACGAGGCGATCGGCGAGCAGCTCACCTGCGTCTTCGTCGATCACGGCCTGCTGCGCCAGGGCGAGGCCGAGGAGGTGGTGCGGCTGTTTCGCGACCACTACAACATTCCGCTCGTCCACGTTCAGGCGTCGGACCTGTTCCTCGGCGAGCTCGCCGGGGTCACGGATCCGGAAGTCAAGCGCAAGACGATCGGCCGCCTGTTCATCGACGTGTTCGAGGCCGAGGCCAAGAAGATCGGCGGCGCCGACTTCCTGGCGCAAGGCACGCTCTATCCCGACGTGATCGAGAGCGTGTCGTTCACCGGCGGTCCGTCGGTCACGATCAAGAGCCACCACAATGTCGGCGGCCTGCCCGCCCGCATGAACATGACGCTCGTGGAGCCCCTGCGCGAGCTGTTCAAGGACGAGGTCCGGGTGCTCGGCCGCGAGCTCGGCCTGCCCGACGCCTTCGTCGGCCGCCACCCCTTTCCGGGGCCGGGCCTCGCCATCCGGTGCCCCGGCGAGATCACGGCCGAGAAGCTCGATGCCCTGCGCAAGGCCGATGCGATCTACCTGGACGAGATCCGCAAGGCCGGGCTCTACGACACGATCTGGCAGGCTTTCGCGGTGATCCTGCCGGTCAAGACCGTCGGCGTGATGGGCGACGGTCGCACCTACGACCATGTCTGTGCGCTCCGCGCCGTCACCTCGGTCGACGGCATGACGGCCGACTTCTACCCCTTCGACATGGCGTTCCTGGGTCGGGTCGCGACCCGGATCATCAACGAGGTCAAGGGCATCAACCGGGTCACCTACGACATCACCTCCAAGCCCCCCGGCACGATCGAGTGGGAGTGAGCCACACGACCGGCTCATAACCCCCGGGCGGTGCGCCGCCGGGGTAAAAGCCGAGAATGCGACTCAACCTGCAGCACTAAATCTTATAGTGTAGCGCCCCGGGGATGCGCGCGGCGGGGAACAGCCCGCGGTGCGGTGAGGCTGTTTGGCGATGCGGAGTGAAGCGATCGCGGTCTGCGCGGAGGCACCTGATACAGGCTCCGCGCTTCACAATGCCTATTCCCGCCTCGTCTGGAACGCCGCCGACCATGCCCTGTGCCTCCTCGACCCGGCCGGGCGGGTGGTGGCCTGGAACCCCGGGGCCGAGCATCTCACCGGCTACCCGGCCGCGGAGGTCGTCGGCCGTGCCTTCACGTATGGCGATGAACCCGAGGACGCCGCCCTCGCCCTCGCGGCGGCGCGGCAGGCGGGACGCTACGAGACGGATGGCTGGTGGCCGCGGCGCGACGGCAGCCGGTTCCGCGCCCACACGGTGATCGCGGCCATCCGCGACGGCGACAGGCTCGCCGGCTTCGCCCAGATCATCCGTGACGCGACCCCGCAGCGGGCGGAGGGCGGCCAATTCGAGGCGGTGGCGCTGATCCTCGATCTCGCCCTCTCGACGATGTCCCAGGGCCTGTGCCTGTTCGATGCCGACGGCAAGGCGCGGCTCCTCAACCAGCGCTTCTTCGCGATGTTCGCCGCCACCGCCGGGCGCGACCTCGTCGGGGTGCCGGTCGAGGCGCTCTGGGCCCTCGCCTTCGTGGGGCCGCAAGCCGAAGCGCGCGAGGGCGCCGCCCTGCTCGCCGGGCACGAGGCGGCGCTCGGCCGCGGCGAGACGGTGGTGATCCCGACGTCGGACGGCCGCGCGATCGCGCTGGTGCGCCGCGGCGTGCCGGGCGGGGCCTTCGTGGTCACCTTCGAGGACGTGACGCGCCAGCGCGAGGCCGAGCTGGAGATCAGCCGGCTCGCCCATCACGACGTGCTGACCGGCCTCGCCAACCGGGCGATGCTGTGGCGGCGCCTGCGCGAGAGCATCGCCGACGGGGCGCTGTCGGCCGGCACTGCGCTCCTCTTCCTCGACCTCGACGGGTTCAAGGCCGTCAACGACGAGCTTGGGCACCAGGCGGGCGATGCGCTGTTGCAGCAGGTGGCCGAGCGCCTGCGCCGGGCCATGCCGGAGGCCGGCCTCGCCGCCCGGTTCGGCGGCGACGAGTTCGCCCTGCTGCTGCCGGGAACGGCCGGGGAGATGGCGGTGTCCCTCGCCGAGGGGCTGCTGATCGAGCTTGCCCGGCCCTACCCGATCGAGGGCCATCGGCCGTGCCTCGTGACGGCCAGCATCGGCATCGCCTTCGCGGATCCCGGCACCACTCCCGACGCGATGCTGCACCGGGCCGATTGCGCGCTCTACGCCGCCAAGGGGGCCGGCAAGGCCGCCTGGCGCCCCTTCACCCCGGAGCTGGAGACCGAACGCAGCGACGAGGGGCGCCTGGAGCAGGACCTGCGGCGCGCCCTCGCGGCCGGCCAGCTCGGCGTCGCCTACCAGCCGATCATCGGGCTCGCCCACGGCGCGGTCACCGCCCGCGAGGCGCTGCTGCGCTGGACGCATCCGGAGCGCGGCCCGATCTCGCCCCGGCGCTTCATCCCCCTCGCCGAGAAGTCGGATCTGATCCGGAGGCTCGGCCTGTGGGTGCTCGACCGCGCCTGCCGCGATGCCGCCGCCTGGCCCGATCCGGCGCGGATCTGCGTCAACGTCTCGGTGCGCCAGCTCGGCGACGGCAGCCTGCCGCGGGCGGTGCAGGAGATCCTCGCGCAGACCGGACTGGCGCCCCGGCGCCTGGAACTCGAGATCACCGAGACGGTGCTGAGCAACACCGCCAACGGCATCGTCGACGACCTGCAACTCCTCCACGCCATGGGCGTCCGCATCTCCCTCGACGATTTCGGCGTCGGCTCGTCGTCCCTCGGCCGGCTGCGCGCCTACCCGTTCGACCGGATCAAGCTCGACGCCTCCTTCGTGCGCGACGCCGTCGAGCGGCCGGATTGCCGGGCGATCGTCGGCGTCGTGGCGGAACTCGGCCGGCGCCTCGGCATCGAGACGGTGGCGGAAGGCGTCGAGACGCCGGCCCAGCTCGCCGTGGTGCACGAGGAGGGGTTTACCGAAGGGCAGGGCTACCTGTTCGGTCGCGCGGTCATGGCGTCCCCGGCGGCGAGGGCCGCCGGGGGGTGAGGGCGATCAGGCGATCGAGCCGGTATGCTTCTCGAGCAGCGCCCAGGCATCGTCGCCGAACTTGCCCTTCCACTCCTTGTAGAAGCCGGCCGATTGCAGCTTGGCCTGGAACGCCTTGGTGTCGACGTCATGGATGGTCAGGCCGCGGGCGCGCAGGTCCTGCTCGGTCGTGCCGCTGCGCTTGGCCATGTCCTCGCGCTGCGCCACCGCCTGGGTATTGAAGTGCTTGGCGATGACGGCCTTCACCTCCTGCGGCAGGCCCCGCCAGATCTTGCCGTTCGACAGGAGCCAGAAGCCGTCCCACATGTGGTTGGTCTTCGAGAGGTGCTTCTGCACCTCGTAGAGCTTGGCCGTGTCGATCAGCGTCAGGGGATTTTCTTGCCCCTCGGCGATCTTGGTCTGGAGCGCCGAGTACACTTCCGCGAAGTTGATCGTCATCGGGGCGGCGTCGAAAGCCTTGAACATCGAGGTCCACATCGGGCTCGGCGGGACCCGGATCTTGAAGCCCTTGAAGTCCTCGGGCTTCAGGATCGGCCGGGTCGAGGAGGTGGTCTGGCGGAACCCGTTCTCCCAGATCCGGTCGAAGGCGAAGAGGCCGGACTTCTCGATCTGCGCCCGCACATGGGCGCCGAGGTCACCGTCCATCGCCGGCCACAGCTTGTCGTAGGAGCCCCATGCGAAGCCGACGCCGCTGATCGAGGCCGCCGGCACCAGGGTGGCGAGGATCAGGGGCGAGAGGGTGAAGAATTCCAGTGCGCCGGAGCGCAGCTGGCTCAGCATGTCGGTATCGCCGCCGAGCTGGTTGTTGGGAAACAGCGCGATGTCGACCTTGCCGCCGGTCTCCTGGCGGATCGCATCCGCGGCCTTGGTCATGTAGATCGTCAGCGGGTGGCTGAGCGGGGTGTTGTTGGCGGCCTTCAGGCTGAACTCGGCCGCATGCGCCCGGGTGATGCGCAGCACCGCCGGGCCCGCGACGGCACCGGCGACGGCGAGATGGAGCGCGCGGCGGCGCGTGAGCATGGTCATGGCATCCTCCCTCGGTGGGTCCGGTCGTGCGGACCGATGGCGTTCCCCGCGTCTCATGCGCGGGTCCGTCGAGGCTTAAAGCATGTTTTTTCCGCTCCGGCATCCGCTCCGGCGCGTTTCCGGCTGGTGATCGCCTGCACCCGGCATTCGCCGTTACGCGCGCGCCGAAATGCTCTAAGGAGAGGCCCTCCGCATCACGCGGGCGGCGTGCGATCCCCCCTCCTGGAAACGGCGCCGGCCCGGAAGGTTCGCTGTTCCGCCCGTCATGACGCTCGTCCGCTCGATTCTGTTCACCGTCGCGTTCTATCTCGTCACCACGGTCTTCCTGATCGCCGGCCTGCCGGCTCTGGCGACCCGGCGCAGCGTGGTGTGGCTGGCCCAGACCTGGGGCCGGGTGACCCTGAGGCTGCTCGAGGCCATCGTGGGCCTGCGGGTCGAGTTCCGGGGCCTGGAGCACCGCCCGGCCGGCGCCGTCCTGGTCGCCGCCAAGCACCAGTCGGCCCTCGAGACCCTGGCCCTCGTCACGGTGCTCGACGACTTCACCTACATCCTCAAGCGCGAGCTGATGTGGCTGCCCCTGTTCGGCTGGTACCTCGCCCGCAGCGAGATGGTGGCGATCGACCGCTCCAAGGGGTCCCGCGCGCTCGCGCTGATGAACGACGAGGCCGCCGCCGCCATGGCCGACGGCCGCCGCCTGATCATCTTCCCCGAAGGCACGCGGCGCGCGCCCGGCGCGGCCCCGGCCTACAAGTACGGCGTCGTCCACATGTACGACCGGCTCGGCGTGCCGTGCCTGCCGGTCGCGCTCAATACCGGGATGTTCTGGGGCCGCCGCCGCCTGACCTATCGGCCTGGCAATGCGGTCATCGAGTTCCTGCCCCCGATTCCCCCGGGCCTGCCGCGGGACACGTTCTTCGCGACGTTGCAGGAGCGGATCGAGACCGCCTCGGACGTCCTGATGCGCGAGGCGGGATGGACCGGCGCGGCGCGCGATGCGGTGCAGGCGCCGCAGACGTGACGCTTCGAGCGGTGCCGATCGTCGACGCCTAACCGCGAACGAACTCTCGTTTCACCCTCAACCTCGTCCTGAGGTGCGACGGCAAGGAGCCTCGCAGGAAGCTTCCAGACGTCTCATACCATCGGCCCAAGATGCTGACGCATCGGGCCGATGAACCATCTCAAATTTTCGATGCCAAGCCCAGATGTCCGGGATTTTGGGCTTGGCGAAAATTCGCGAACGGCACCAAAGGTCGTTTCCAACGACCGTTGGTATCAGAGCGAACTGGATCATCCGATGTCCGACTGATCGCTTCGCGATGCGGCCATCGGCTTCGCTCAGGCGTGTGGAGCCGACGGTTCCACCGTGCGGGCTGTCGATCCGACGTCCGGACCGAATCGTCCGGACGTCGGATCACTCCTTCGAGCTTCGAGGTCAGCCGATCTTCGATTGCCGGTCACCTGAGGATGAGGTCGCGGATGGGATGATCCAACCCGCGTCCAGAAAGCATTCCATCTCGGTCCGGTTGCGAGCGTCACGCAAGCGTCGCCTTCGCGCCGCCGCGCGTCCAACATGAACTCTTCGTAACCTCGAAACGGTTTTGCCGTCTCGTGCATTTCATGGGCCTCACGAACAGGAGGCCATCATGCGTTGGACAATGGCTGCGGGCGCCGCGATCCTGTCTCTCGGCGCCCTTGTCGGTACGGCGTCGACGGCGGAAGCCCGCGACGGCTGCGGCCCCGGGTTCCACCGGAACTGGCGCGGCTGGTGCCGCCCGAATCTCGGGCCGAGAGTCTTTTACGCCCCGGTCGTCGGCTACCGGACGGTCGTCGTCGGTCCTCGCTGGGGCTATGGCTGGCGGCGCGCCGGTTGGCACCGCCCGTGGGGCTATGGCGGCGGGTGGCACCGCGTCGGCTGGGGTGGCTGGGGCCATCACGGCTGGCATCACCGCTGGTGAAGGAGCGCGCGGCGGCCGGGTTGCCGGCCGCCGCGCCCCTTGTTGCTCACCCCGGTCTTGAATGGCGCGCACCGCCTCGCCAGATCTTGTTCACGTCGATCGTTCGCGCTTGACGGACATCCAGAATCGGAACTAGGCTGGAACAAATGGCGAACAAGCGAGCCCTGTCCTGGTCGGTAGCGATGCGGGACATCCAGAACGACCGCGCGAGGAGAATGGACGTGCGTGAGGAGCGCCTGAGAACGGCCTCGAGCCTCCGGGGCACCCCGGCCCTGCCGCTGAGCGCCTGGCGCGGCCGCTCCGGCCGCCGCTACGTGGTGGGGATCCACACGCTCGACGACGATCCGGCCGAGGTCGGGGAGGCGGTGGTGATCGCGGTGCGCCGCGGCGGCGACGGGACCGCCGAACTGGTGGCGGTGGCTGCCGCCGGCGAGAGCCCGCGCGAGCGCCTCGCCCATGGCTGGCTCACCCGCGCCCGGGCCCGGGGGGCGACCGAGATGCATGTCCATCGCCTGGCCGAGGATGCCGCGGCACGGCGCGCCGTGGTGGCGGATCTCGGCGGCGCGCCGGCGTGATCGTGGTTCAGTAGATCGGGCCCGACGACCAGGTCGGGCCCGCGAGCGGCAGCGGCTCGGGCAGGGCGCGGGGCTCGGCGGCCAGCACCGGCCGCGGCGCGGGCGGCGGGGCGTAGGCGTGAACCGGCGCCGGGCGCGACGCAGGCGGGGATGGCGCGCGGGCAATGCGCGAGCCGGTCTCCCGGGCGCTCGTCGGCGTCAGCCCATACGGATCGTCCTGCTCGACGTCGATCGGCGCCGGGTCGGGGGCCGGTTGCCAGACTGGCTTCTTGCGGATCGGCGACAGCGGCGTGCCCGGTGGCGGCAGCCGCGATTCGTACTTGATGAGGGGTTTGCAGATCCGGCGCAGGCCCCTTGGATCGTGCCGCGCCAGATCGACATGGATGTGGTCGTAGTGGTAGACGTTCGACCCCGGCGCCAGCACGGTGGTGAAGTGATTGCAGGCGCCGAGGAAGACCTCGCGCAGGAAGCCCTGCTCGGCTTCCGTGCCGCGCCAGCCGCCCTTCACCGTCACCACGTAGCCGTCGGCGAAGCGGAAGGACATCACGTCGACCGCATTTCCGAAGGAATGCTCCGAGAGCTTGGCGCCGACCTGGTTGTTGCGGCCGCGGCAGGCATAGGAGCCGGAATTGATCTCGACCACCGGCTGGCCGAAATAGATCTCGGCTGCTGGCTGCACCGTGCCGGCGAGCCAGGCTTCGACCTCGGGGATGATCGGGCAGGCCAGCGTCATGCGCTGCTTGAGCGCCACCGTGCCGCCGGCGAGCCGCGTGACCCGGAACGGATGCACCATCCCGCATACGCCCGGCCCGTCGATCTCCTTGATCGGCTGGATGTCCTCGCTCGGACGAACGAGTTTCTGGGCGAGGCAGACCTCTTCGGCCTGATTCCGCCAAGGTTCGCGCTGCTCAAACCGGTTGAGCGCGCATCCGGTAAGCCCCAGGCCGAAAAGCGTGAAGGCTGAGAACGCAACAATGCCACGACGCATGGTGCAAAGAATGCACCCGATGCCGTAAACGCCGCGTCAACCTCGGCCCTAGGCGTCTGACCCAGGATGGGGCGGTCCGCTCACGCGAATCGTTTGGCTCCCGCCACGCACAGGACCACCAGCCCCGTCACGGCGATCATCGACGGGGCGACCGGCTCGCCGAGCAGCAGGCCTGCCAGCGCCAAACCCAGGAACGGCTGAAGCAGTTGCAACTGGCCCACCCCCGCGATGCCGCCCCGCGCCAGACCGCGATACCAGAACACGAAGCCGACCAGCATGCTGAACACCGAGACATAGGCGAGGCCGAGCCAGGCCGGGCCGCCGACCTGCGCCACCCCTGCCGGCCGGGTCGCGAGCGCCAGGACCAGCATCGCCGGCAGGGCCAGCACCAGGGCCCAGGAGATCACCTGCCAGCCGCCCAGCCGCCGCGACAGGGCCGCGCCCTCGGCGTAGCCGAGCCCGCAGAGCAGGATCGCGGCGAGCATCAGGAGGTCGCCGGTCAACGAGCCCGCCCCGCTCTGGACGAGGGCGAAGCCCGCCACCGCGGCGCTTCCGATCAGCGAGAAGAGCCAGAACGCCGTCCGCGGCCGCTCGCCCCCGCGCAGCACTCCGAACAGGGCGGTGGCGAGCGGCAAGAGGCCGATGAACACGATCGAGTGGGCGGAGGTGATGTGCTGGAGCGCGAGCGCGGTCAGGAGCGGGAAGCCCAGCACGACGCCGAAGGCCACGATCGCGAGCGACATCAGATCCGACCGGGCCGGCCGCGCCTGCCGCAATCCCCACAGCAACCCCGCCCCGAGGAATGCCGCGATCACCGCCCGGGCCGAGGTGAGGAAGAGCGGCGAGAAGCCCCCCACCGCTACCCTGGTCGCCGGCAGCGAGCCGCTGAAGATGACCACCCCGAGGAGCCCGCTGCCCCACCCGTCCGCCGACCGCTGCATCGTTCGCATCTCTTCTCGCATCGGGACACGCCGCGCGTCCGGCGGGAGAGATAGCGTGCGACAGGCTTCCCCCCGAAGGCACGGTCCCATACGGTTCTCCCGAACTGTATGGGTGTCTGCACCCACACTGTCGGGGACCGGGCGATGGCGGAAGGCGGCCGCACGGCGGCGGTGATGGCGGCGATCAGGAGGCGGATCGCCGCGCGGGGGCTGGCCCCGGGCGAGCGCCTGCCGTCGATCCGCGGGCTTGCCACCGCCATGGGCGTCTCGCCCTCGACGGTGGTCGAGGCCTATGAGCGCCTGGCCGCGGAGGGGGCAGTGCGCTCGCGGCCCGGCTCCGGCTTCTACGCCGCGGCGCCGGGCCCGCTGCCGGCGCTCGCCAAGATCGGCCCGCGCCTCGACCGGGCCGTGGACCCGCTCTGGGTGTCGCGGCAATCCCTCGACGCCGAGCCGGAGATCCCGAAGCCCGGCTGCGGCTGGCTGCCGCCGGCCTGGATGCCGGTGGCGGCGCTCCGCCGCGCCGCCCGCGGCCTCGCCCGGGCCGAGGATTCGGTGCTCACCGATTACGGCGCCACGCGGGGCCCGCTGCCCTTGCGCCGGATGCTCGCCCGGCAATGCGCCGGGGAGGGGCTGGCGGTCGGCCCCGATCAGGTCCTGCTCACCGGCTCGGGCACGCAGGCGATCGACCTGATCTGCCGCCTGCTGGTGCGCCCGGGCGACACGGTGCTGGTCGACGATCCCTGCTACTTCAACTTCCAGGCCCTGCTGCGCGCCCACCGGGCCACCGTGATCGGCGTCCCCTATACCGAGGCGGGGCCGGACCCGGAGCGTTTCGCGGCAGAGGCCGCCGCGCACCGGCCGCGGCTCTACATCACCAATTCGGCGCTCCACAATCCGACCGGCGCCACGCTCTCGCCGGCCATCGCCCACCGGATCCTCAACGCGGCGGCCGCCCACGACGTCACGATCGTCGAGGACGACATCTTCGCGCCCTTCGAGCCCGAGCCGTCGCCGCGGCTCGCCGGCCTCGACGGGCTGGCGCGGGTGATCCGGATCGGCAGCTTCTCCAAGACCCTCTCGGCCTCGATCCGCTGCGGCTACGTCGTGGCCAAGGCGGAGTGGATCGAGGCGCTGATCGACCTCCAGGTCGCGACGAGCTTCGGCGGGGTCAGCCCGGTCGCGGCCGAGCTGGTGGCGGGCGTGCTCGGCGACGGACAGTACCGCAAGCACCTCGAATCCCTGCGCCGCCGCCTCGACCGGGCCCGGCGCGACGCTGCCGAACGGCTGGCCCCGCTCGGCATCCGGCCCTGGCTGATGCCGCGGGGCGGGTTCTATCTCTGGTGCAGCCTGCCGGAGACCCGCGACGCCGCCGCCGTGGCCCGGGCCGCCCTGCGCGACGGCGTGGTGCTGGCGCCGGGCGACGTGTTCAGCGTCTCATGCACGGCCGGGTCGCGCATGCGCTTCAACGTGGCGCAGATGGGGGATGCGCGGGTGATGCCGGTGCTGGCGCGTGCCCTGACGGTGCCGGAGGCGTGATGCGCGCCACGAGCCGTGATGACCGATCCGGGTGACGACAGCAGGGGCGGCCGCCGATGCGTCGGGCAGTCGACGAGAAGTAAAAGGGATCGGTTGAGCCCAGCACCGGATCGGGCCTGGAGCCAGACCGAACGATCCGCCGATCATACGCGGCGACTGGTGCGGGCGGTCGGACTCGAACCGACATATCCGTGAGGACGGCGGATTTTGAGTCCGCTGCGTCTACCAATTCCGCCACGCCCGCGCGCGGTGAAGCCCTTCTCCTGTGCCGTGCGAAGCGGGAGCGTGTCAATCCCGTGTGGTGCGGCCGGGGCCCGGATTGCGCTGCGAACCGCGCTGCTCCCTGCCCGGTGTATCCTTGCTCTGACCGTCCTTGGCACTCTCCGGCGCCTCGTTGATGCCGGGTGCGATGCCCGGGGCGATCTCGTCGGCGCTCGGGCCCGCCGTCGGGTCGGGGGCCGGCAGGGTCGAGACCTCGTGCGAGCCCTTGACCGTGGTGGTGATGCCGGCCGGCGAGACGACGGCATCCTGCGGCCGCTTCGGGCCGAGGCGGTCGACCAAGGCGCTGAACACGTCGCGCAGGCGGTCGCCGCGCTCGGCATAGGCGCCGACCGAGATTGTGGCGGTCGTGCCGGCGACGAGGGCGATGCCCGGCGGCACCGCCTCGATGCGGATCCGCACCGGGACCCGCTGGGCGAGGCGGACCCAGGTATAGACCGGATCGACGCTGGGCAGCCCCTGCGTGCTCGCCGCGGCGTTCGGGGTGCTGATGCCGCGGGTGATGCTGTCGACCCGGCCGCGGATCGGCGCGGCATAGCCCATCAGCGCGGCCGTCGCCGGGTCGCCGACCCGGATGTGGTCCATCTTGGTCTCCTCGAAATAGCCGTCGATCCAGTACGAATCGGCATCGATGACCGAGATGTTGGAGGTGCCCGCCGCCGCATAGTCGCCGACCCGCAGGAGCAGGTTGGTGACGTAGCCGTTGACCGGGCTCCTCACCGCCGTGCGCGTCAGGTTGATCTCGGCCTGGGCGGCCTGCGCCTTCGCCGAGGCGAAAGCGGCCTCCGCCTGCCTGGCCACCCCGGCATATTGCTGCTTCTCCTCGATCGAGGTCGAGACCGTGGTCAGCGCCTCGCGCCGCGCGGCCTGGGCCCGCTTGACCTGGAGGTCGGCGGCGCGGTTCTCGACCTCGGCCTTGGCCGAATCGAGCGCGACCGTGAAGTCGAACGGATCGATCACGTAGAGCACGTCGCCCTTGCGGACGAGCTGGTTGTCGACCACCCGCAATTCGGTGATCTGGCCCGAGACCTGGGGGGCGATGCGCGCCACCTGCACCCGCACCCGCCCGTCCCGGGTCCAGGGCGCGGTGACGTAATACTGCCAGACGATGAGGGCGGCGAAGGCGGCCAGCGCCAGCACCGCGAGGGTCGCCAGGATCCGTAACAGCCGCCGGCCCCGGGTCGTCCGCTTCACCGCCACGCCACTCTCCTCACACCAGCACGATCAGGAGCGCCAGGATGCACATGTAGATCCCCGCCTCGGCCAGCGGCGGGTTCGCGAAGATGCGCTCGAACCGCATCAGCCGCAGGAGCGGCCGCAAAACCAGGAGGATCGCCAGGGCGAGGGCCGCGTAGACGATGAAGGGGGAGACCAGCACCCCGCCGATCGTCAGCTCGTGGAACATGGCCTAGCGGGTCCCCCACAGATCGAGGCGCCGCAGCACCCGGCCCTGTCCTTCGATGACATAGGACGCGGCGGTGAGGTCGGCCACGACCCGTGTTGCGATGCGGCGCGAGTCGGCCGGGGCGTCGCGGCCGGCGGCGAGCAGGGCGGTCCCCGCCTTGCGCAGATGATCCGCCTCGGCCCGCCGCAGGGCGGCCCGTGCGTCGCGCACCGCGGCGTCAAAGGCCGGACGTCCGGCGAGCCGGTTGAGGCCGGCCTGTGCCCCGGCCGCAGCGGTGTCGAGGGCGGCGAGCGCGAAGGCGTGCCGCAAGGCCGCGCGGCGGACGGCGCCCGCGGTGCCGGCCCAGCCGGCGAACTGCACCACCCGGTCGGCATCGAGGTTGACCCGCTCGTCGGCCTCCTGCGGCTCCCCCGACAGCGCCTCGATCACGTCGGCCCGGGTGGCCCGGAGCGACCAGCGCCGCCGATGGGCGTTGGTGGTCGGCAGCACGATCCGGGTCACCAGGAACAGGATCAGCCCGGAGACGCAGAACAGCACGCTCGCATTGAGGTAGGATTCCGGGTTGTAGGGCTGGGGATTGGCCGGCGAGAGCACGACGGGGAAGAACACCAGCAGGATGAAGCCGAGGCTCGCGGTGCCCGGCCGCAGGCTGAGCAGGCAGGCGGTGACGATCACCGGCGCCATCGCGATGGCGAGCAGCGGAAACCCCTGGCCGCCGTCGAGCACGAGGAACTCGACCGCGCCGGCGCAGAGTGCGGCGAGGGGCATGCCCCAGAGCGCGCCGGTGGCAAAGCCGATCGGGTTCGGGTTGATCGAGGCGAGCGCCGCGAAGGCCGAGACCTGGAGCAGGGCCGCGGAGGTCGCTGGCCAGCCGCTCAGCACGAAGAGCGCGGCGCTGATCGCCACGGTGATGACGACCTGGGCGGCGTTGCGCAGGGCATCGGGAAAGTCGCGGTGCACCGGCAGGCGCATGTCGCGCAACGGTTCGCGGCCGGTCTCCAGCGCCGCGATGCCATCCTCGGCGAGGCGATCCTGGCGCAGGAGGTCGATGGCGCGCCGGTGCCGCAGCACGGCATCGGGATCGGTCTCGCCGCCCGCCGCCAGGGCGTCGAGCCGGGCCACCAGTTCGGGCAGCGCCTCCCGGTCGCCGTCGAGGCCCGCCAGCACCCGTGCCCGCAGGCCGCCCGGATCGCCGGAGCGCGCGACCGCCAGCGCGAAGGAGCGGGCCGCCGCCACCGAGGCGAACAGGGACGCAACTGCGCTGCGGGCGCCGGCCGCCCGGTTCTTACCGTCATGGAACTCTGTCGCCACCACCCCGATCGCGTCGCGGGGGGCGGCCACGAGGCGCATCGCGTCGGCGGCGGCTTCGGGGCCCGGATCGCCGTCCTGGATCACCCGGCGGACGAAGGCGCGCACCGCATCGCGGGCCTTGGCCATGCCGGCGCTCAGGTCCGGGAAGACATTCGGGGCGCCGAGCGCATCGTTGATGACGGTGATCGACAGAATGCCCAGCGTGATCGCGGCGACGCGGGCGAGGCCGGACTCGAACGCCGATTGCGGCGCGTCGATGGTGTTGATGGCGATGATCGCCACCGTGTAGCCCGACAGCATGGCGCCGTAAGCCTTCGTGCCCTGGAGGTAGTTGGCGACAAAGACGCACAAGCCCATCCAGGTCGCGAAGGCGACCAGCATCTCGACCCGGTCCTGCCCGAACAGGGCGGTGAACAGGATCGCCACCGCGAAGCCCACGAGCGTGCCGAGGAACCGGTAGGCCGCCTTCGACAGGGCCTGGCCGCGCCGGGGTTGCGCCAGGATCGCCACCGTGACGGCGGCCGAGGACGCGCTTTCGAGCTGGAGCCAGAACCCGGCATAGAGCGCCAGCATCATGGCGAGCCAGATCCGCAGGGCATAGGCCCAGGAGGCGAGGGGCGGCGGCTCGATCCGGTCGAGGAGGGCGTCGATCCGGCCGTGCTTGTCCGTCACGGCTGCCATGACGCGCCTCGACGATCGATCGCGCCCGATTGGGATGCACAATCTGAATTCGATGATAGGGTCGGGGCGGCCGGGCAGCGACCCGGCGCGCGGCCCCGCGCCGCGCCAGAACAGCCAGCCGAGGAAGCGCCGATGAGCAAGCCAGAGATCCGCGTCGCGACGTTCGCGGGCCCCGGGGCGGAACCCGTCATCCAATCGGTGCCCTGGCCGAAGGTTCCGCGCAAGGCCGCGCTGATCAAGGTCGGCGCCTGCGGCGTCTGCGGCACCGACCAGCACATCCTCAAGGGCCATTGGCCCAAGCCCCTGCCGTGGCCCTTCACTCTCGGCCACGAGATCGGCGGCGTCATCGTCGAGAAGGGCGACGAGTTCACCGCCGACTTCATGGAGAAGCCGCTCCAGGTCGGATCGAAGGTGATGATCCCGCCGCTGATGCCGTGCGGGCACTGCTATTACTGCGTCCATTACCCGGAGCAGGCCAACAAGTGCCTGACCCCGGTCTATTACGGGCGCTATCTCGGCTTCGACAAGGCGCCGCACCTGTGGGGCGGCTGGGCCGAATACGTCTATGTCGACCTGGAGATGCTGCCGGGCACCAAGGTCTACAAGCTGCCCGACGACATGTCGCTGCGCCTCGGCGCGCTCTCCGAGCCGCTGACCTCGTGCATCCGCGCCTTCAACCGGGCGACCCGGGCGGGCGGGTTCAAGTGGGGCGACACCGTCGTGATCCAGGGCTCCGGCCCAATCGGCATCCTGGCGGTGGCCGCCGCGCAGGAGATGGGGGCAGGGCGGGTGATCTGCGTCGGCGCGCCGGAGGAGCCGCGCCTGGCGCTTGCCCGCAAGTTCGGTGCCGAGGCGACCGTCGACATCACCGAGGTCACGACGCCCGAGGCCCGCATCGCGGCGGTGCGCGAGATCGTCGGCGGCTTCGGCGCCGATCTGGTGATGGATTGCTCGGGCCACCCGAGTGCGGGACCCGAGGGCATCGAGTTCCTGCGCGACGGCGGCACCTATGTCGAGATGGGCCAGTTCACCGATGCGGGGAAGATCGAAACCTCGTGGCACCGGATCTGCTCCAAGGACCTGAACGTCCTGGGCTCCTGGGCCTTCACCGGCAACGACCTGCCGCTCGGCGTCGACATGCTCTACCGCGCCCGGGACAAGTACCCGTGGCTGGAGATGCAGACGGTCTATCCGTTCACGCAGGAGGGCGTGTCGCAGGCGGTGAAGGACGCGATGGCGATGAAGACGGTGAAATCCACCATCGTGCCGTTCCCGGAGCTGGTCGCGTGACGCCGGCCGTCGGCCGTTGAGCGCATGGCGGGACGGGCGGGAAGGCGCTACGTCGGGGGCCTGTCGATTCGCGCAAAGCCGGAGGCCACGCCGTTGCGTCCCGTTCGTCTCGCCGCCCTGTTTCTCGCCTGCGTGCCGGTGCTCGCCCACGCGCAGGCGGGTCCTCAGCCCGCCGGCACCTGGCTCACCCCTGGCGGTGATGCGCAGATCCGCATCAGCCGCTGCGGCGCCGGCTATTGCGGCACCGTCGCCAAGGTTCTGACCGGCGAGGCCAAGGACGTGAACAACCCGGATGCCTCCTTGCGGGGCCGCAGCATCGTCGGCGTGGCGCTCACCCGCGACATGCGCCCGTCCGGCGACGGCTGGGAGGGCTCGCTCTACAATTTTCGCGACGGCAAGACCTATTCGGGCAAGCTCGCCATGAAGGGGCCGAACGTGCTCGAATTGTCGGGCTGCGTGCTCGGAGGGCTGATCTGCAAGAAGCAGATGTGGACGCGGGTAGATTGAGAGGCGCGGCGGCCGGTCGCCTCACTTTACAGCACCGCCGTCCCCGCCCGGTTCGCCACCCTGATCTGCCACAGGCAGAGCAGCGGCGTGACCACCAGCTCCATGCCGAGCGCCGCCAGCATCGTCAGCGACGGCACACCGGTGAGCCACAGGCCGAGGAGCCGGGCGAGGCCGCCCAGTACCACCACCATGGTCAGGAAGCGGAACAGCGAACCCTTGGTCTCGATGCCCGGGATCGTCGACCAGAACAACAGGCCGATCCCGAGGAGCAGGCCCGACAGATAGCGAAAATGGCTGTCGGTCGAGACGTCGAAGGCGCCGCTGCCGAGGCCGGCCTGGCCGAACAGCACGCCCCAGAGCCCGCCCAGGACCGGCACGAGCCCCGCCACCGCCACCACGCGCTGAAGCGCCCGCCGCTCCGTTTCGTCGGTCATGCTCACGGCTCCGCTGCGTCTCCCTCGACAAGTCGTCCGGACGCGCAGGGTTCACCCGTGATGCCGGTCACCAATGGTGCAGAACCACCGCCTCGGCGAGGCAGGCCGGCTTCTCGCCGCCCTCGATCTCCACCGTCACCCCGTAGGTGGTGCGCAGGCCCCGGGGCGGCACGTCGAGGGCGGAGGCCACCCGCACCCGGCCGCGCAGGCGCGCATTGACCACCACGGGCGCCGGGAAGCGCACCCGGTCGAGACCGTAATTCAGGCTGAGCCGCAGGCCCTCCAGGCGGCGCACCCCGGCGATGAAGCGCGGCACCAGCGACAGGGTGAGGTAGCCATGCGCCACCGTGGCGCCGTAAGGCGACTCCCGCGCCGCCCGCGCGGGATCGACGTGGATCCACTGGTGGTCGTCCGTCGCCTCGGCGAAGCGGTCGATCATCGCCTGGTCGACGGTGACCCACGCGCCGACCCCGATCTCCTGCCCGATCGCCGCCTTCAAGGCCTCCGGCCCGTCGAAGATCTCCATGCGGTCTCCTCCCGTTGTCCGTCATCGTTGTGCCCCCGCACCTTACGGCCCAGCGCGGCGCACGGCCACGCGCGGCGCACGGCCATGCGCGATCGGGGGGTCGATACTCCCAAGGAGTGTTCTACTTAGCTCGGGAGAGCGTGTGTCGCGGAGGAGTGCCGGCTTTGGGCCAGAAGAGCGTGCGGGTCGCGATCGCGGGTGTCGGCAATTGCGCCTCCTCCTTCGTGCAGGGCCTGACCCATTACCGCGAGGCCGGCCCGGGCGATGCCGTACCGGGCCTGATGAGCCCCGATCTCGGCGGCTACCGGGTGAGGGACGTCCTGGTCGTGGCGGCCTTCGACGTTGCGGACGCCAAGGTCGGGCGCGACCTCGCGGAGGCGATCCTGGCCCCGCCCAACAACACCGCGCGCTTCGCCGCCATCGCGCCGACCGGGGTGGTGGTGGAGCGTGGCCCGACCCTCGACGGCCTCGGCCGTTACCTCGCGCCGATCGTGCCGGAATCCTCCGCCCGGCCGGTCGACGTCGCTGCCGCTCTGCGGCGCTGCGGCGCCGAGGTGCTGGTCTCCTACCTGCCGGTCGGCTCGCAAGCCGCCACCGAGTTCTATGCCGAGGCGGCGCTGGCGGCGGGCTGCGCCTTCGTCAACTGCATCCCGGTCTTCATCGCCTCGCATCCCGAGTGGCGCCACCGCTTCGCAGCGGCCGGGCTGCCGCTGATCGGCGACGACATCAAGAGCCAGGTCGGCGCCACCATCGTGCACCGGGCGCTGGCCCGTCTCTTTCGCGATCGGGGCGTCACGCTGGACCGCACCTACCAGCTCAATGTCGGCGGCAACGCCGATTTCCGCAACATGCTGGAGCGCGAGCGGCTCGAGTCGAAAAAGATCTCGAAGACGCAAGCGGTGCAGAGCCAGCTCGCGACCGCCCTGCCGGCAGACGACATCCATGTCGGACCGAGCGATTACGTGCCGTGGCTGAGCGACCGCAAATGGGCCCATATCCGCCTGGAGGGCACGGCCTTCGGCGGCGTGCCGCTGAGCCTCGAACTCAAGCTCGAAGTGTGGGATTCGCCGAACTCGGCCGGCATCGTCATCGATGCGGTGCGCTGCGCGGCGCTGGCGCGGGAGCGCGGGATCGGCGGGGCGCTGGTCGGTCCCTCGGGCTGGCTGATGAAGTCCCCGCCGGAGCAGTTCACCGACGAGGAGGCCCACCGGCGGATGCGGGCCTTCGTGACGGGGGAGGGGCGAGAGACCGACGATCGTTGACGCCGATCGTCGGCATCATACCAACGGCCGACGATGCTGACGCATCGATTCGATCTCGGGCAGGCCCGAGATCGACGCGGCCGTTGCCTCCCTCTCGAATTGTCGATGCCAAGCCCAGTTGTCCGGGACCTTGGGCTTGGCGACAATTCGCGAACGGCACCAAAGGTCTTTCCAACGACCGTCGGTATCACCCCATCACCAGCCCGCCATCGACGTACAGCACCTGCCCGGTCACGAACCGGCTCTCCTCCCCGGCCAGGAACAGCACCGGCCCGGCCACGTCCTCCGGGGTCGCGAGGCGGCGCAGCGGCGTCTGGGCGATCAGCGCCTCGCGCACCTCCTCGGGCGTGTCCCGGCTCGCCTCCGTGGGATAGACCAGCCCGGGCGCCACGCAATTGACCCGCACGCCGAGCGGTCCCAGCTCGGCCGCGAGATTGCGGCTGAAGCCGACCAGCGCCGCCTTGGCGGTGGTGTAATCGTGGTAGGGGATGCTCGGGCGCGCGACGAGGTCGCTCGCCAGATTGACGATGGCGGCCCCGCTGTGCCGGGTCATCAGCGGCAGCAGCGCCTGGACCACCGTGTAGGCCGCCCGCACCGCCCCATCGAACTGGCGCTGGTAGGCGTCCCACGGCACGTCGCTGAAGCGGGCCCGGCGGTCGGGATCGAAGCGATAGGGCGCGAAGGCGTTGTTGACGATTCCGTCGAGGCGACCGACCTCCTCGGTGATCCGCTCGCTGAGCCCCGCCACCGCCGCCGGATCGGTCACGTCGGCGGCGATCGGGAGCGCCTGCCCGCCGAGCGCCCGGCAGCGTTCCGCCACCGCCTCGGCGGCGGCGTGGTTCTCGCGGTAATTGACGATCACGAGGCCGCCCGCGCCGGCGAAGGCCGTGGCGATGGCGGCGCCGATGCCGCGGCTTCCCCCCGTGACCAGGATGGCGCGGTCGCGGAACCTCACCGCGCATCCTCCTTGCCGGGGATCAGGTCGCTCTTCACCACCTGCCCCATGTCGAGGGCGCGGCCGATGAGCCCGAGGCTGCGGAACTGGTCGGCGCCTTGCTGGAGGACCGGCAGGTCGAAATGCCCGAGGCCCTCCCGCTCGGTGGTGGCTGACACGCTCGAGAGGTTGCGCAGCCGGATCACCTCGCGGTTGATCGCCTCGTCGCGCCCGTTGATCGCCCGGGTGACGGCGAGCCGCGCTGCCGCGTCGGGCTTGGCGATCATCCAGGCGGTGGAATCGCGATAGGCGGCGAGGAAGCGCTTGAGCAGCGGCTTCTTCGTCTCGTAATCCTGGCGCGTCACCACGAAGATGTCGCTCGGCAGGTTGAGGTGGTCGCGCACCGCGATCACGTCCACGTCGCCCAGGCCCTTGGCGCGGCCGACGAGGAGCCCGGTATCGGTGGCCGCTGTCGCGTCGACCTGGCCCTGGATCAGGGGCGCGAAGTTGAGCAGTCCGGTGACCTCAACGGTCACGTCGCTCTCCTTCAGCCCGGCGGCGGCGAGCAGCAGGAGCAGGTGCTGCCGGGTGCCGCTCGCCAGGCTGTAGACGCCGACGCGCTTGCCCTTGAGGTCGGCGACCGAGCGGAGGCCTCGGCCCTTCGGCGCCACGATGGTGAACACGTTCTGCGGATAGATGTTGTAGATCGCCACCAGATCCGCCCCCTTGTCGAGGGCGAGATAGAACGAGGCCGGATCGGTGAAGGCGACATCCGCCTGTCCCGCCAGCAGCGCCTGGATCGCCGAGCCGCCGCCATTGCCCGGCACGTAATCGAGGGCGATGCCGCGGGCCTTGAACAGCCCGTGATCGGGCTCGGCCAGCAGGTTGGTGATCTCGCTGATCGGCTGGCTCCAGCCGGCGACGGTCACCTTATCGAGGGTCTGCGCCAGGGCCGGGGTGCCGAGCCAGGCGAGGGCGAGGGCGAGAAGCAGGCGTAACGTCGGCATGGGATTATGTCAGTCTCTCGCGTAACGGCGCAGGATCAGGGCTTCGAGCCCCCGCGCGGCCTCGTAGACGGCCATGCCGAGGGCGGTGATCACCACGAACAGGGCCAGGATCAGGCTCGAATCCATCACGCTCTGGGCCGCGATGATCGAGGCGCCGAGGCCCTGGCGCCCGCCGACGAACTCGCCCACCACGGCGCCGACCAGGGCCAGCACGATGGCGACGCGAAATCCCGCCAGGATCACCGGCAGCGCGGAGGGCAGCTTGAGGCGCAGGAGGGTCCGGACCCGCCCGGCGCCGAGCATCCGAAAGAGTTCGCGCTGGGCCGGCTCGACCTGGTCGAGGCCCGTGAGGGTATTCTCGAAGAGCGGGAAGAAGCAGATCAGCGCCGTGATGACCACAATCGGCGTCAGCCCGAAGCCGAACCACAGGATCAGCAGGGGGCCGAGCGCCAGCTTCGGCACCAGCTGGCTCGCCAGCACGTAGGGGCGCAGCACCCGGTGCAGGCTCGGCCATTCCGACAGCAGGATGCCGGCGCCGAGACCCAGCACCGTCCCGGCGAGGAGCCCCAGGACCATCTCCGTCATGGTCACGCGCAGATGCGGCCAGAGCCGGCCGGAGGCGAGTTCGCCCCACAACGTCCCGGCCACGGCGGAGGGCGCCGGCAGGACGAGGGCGGAGACGCGCCCGGAGCGGCACCATGCCTCCCAGGCGATCAGCACGGCCGCCAGCAGCAGGGCGGAGGCGAGGCGCGTCCTCACGCCGCCCGCCCGATCGCCGGAGCGGCCCCGTCCATGATCGCCCGGAGCGACCGGCACACCGCCCCGAAGGCGGGATCGTAGCGGATGCCCGGCGGCCGGGGCCGCGGCAGCGGGACCGCGCCGTCGTGCACCAGGCGCCCGGCCGCCATCACGCCGACCCGGTCGCCGAGATAGGCCGCCTCGGCGATGTCGTGGGTGACGAAGAGCGCCGCGGTGCCGCGGGATGCGCAGAGGCGCAGGAGGTCGTCCTGCAACTCCTCGCGGGTCAGCGCATCGAGGGCGGCGAAGGGCTCGTCGAGGAGGAGCAGGCCCGGCTCCGTCACCAGCGCCCGGGCCATGGCCACCCGGCTCTGCTGCCCGCCCGACAGGGCGGCGGGCCGGCGCTCCGCGAGGTCGCCGAGGCCCATCGCGGCGAGGAGGTCGCGGGCCGCCGCCCGGTCGGGGGCTTGAGGCCGACGCTTGAGCGAGACCGGCAGCAGCACGTTGTCGAGGGCCGAGAGCCAGGCGAGCAGAGTCGGGGCCTGGAACACGACGCCGACGCCCGGCGCCGGACCGCGCAAAGGCTTGCCGTCGATGCGGACACGGCCCTCATCCGGCACGATCAGCCCGGCGGCGAGCTTGAGCAGGGTGGTCTTGCCGCAGCCGCTGCGGCCGAGCAGGCAGTGGATCGCCCCGCGGGGGATTGCCCAATCGACCCCTGCCACGGTCTCTAAGGGATCGCCCGGGAAGCGGTAGCGGACGCCGTCGAGGATGAGATGGGCGTCACTCGGCATAGGGTGCGAAGCCTTCCGCCGCCGCCTCGGCGCTCGCCTCGATCTCCGTCACCGTCACGAGGTCGAGCAGGCTGAAGCGCCCGTCATGATGCCAGCCGGCCTCCGGCGCGGTCATGCGGCCGAGCGCCGTGATCCGGGTGACGCCGCTCCCGGCCAGATCGTCCGCAATCGCGACGAGCCGCGCGGGGGCCGCGGCGATCCCGGCGGTCTGAAGGTAGGCGCGGTGGGGCGCCACCAGGGCCGGCACCGTCGCGAGGTCGTCGACCGTCACCACCGTCACGCTGCGGTTGAGGCCGGACGGGCCGAGCGTCACGGCATCGTCGAGCAGGACGACGCTCCAGGGATCGGTGGGATCCCCCAGGAGCGTGGCGCCGCCCGATCGTCCGTCGCTGTCAAGGGCGCGCATCTCGTGGGCGCTGCGCCAGGCGGCGAGGGCGGCGGCCTCGCCCGGGTCGAGCCGCCGGCGCGGATGGCGGCTCGCCAGCGCCGCGAGGGCATGGGCAAGGTGGCGGGCGAACTCGTCCGGCGCGGTCGGGCCGCCGCGCTCGACGAACAGCATCTGGGGCGCGTAGCAGCCCTGCTGCTCGTAGCGGACGATGTCCTGGGCGACGAGCCGGGCGAGGGGGCCGGTGCGACGGCTGTCCAGGGCCTCCCGGGCGACCATCGCGAAGCCGATGCGGTGGCCATGCGGCAGGAAGCGGGTCGTGATCGGCACCTTGGCGCGGAGCGCCGCCAGGGTGTCGTTGCCGCCATAGGCCATGACGCACTCGGCCTGCGTAAGGAAGACCGCCTCGGCGCCGCCCTCGCCCCCCTTCCACCAGGTGACCGCCAGGCACTCGCCGAGTGCGGGATCGGCCTCGGCGATCGCTTGCGCGAACCAGCCGGCGGTGAGCGGCTCGGCGGAGGCGAGCTTGCCGACCGTCCCGGCCTTCACGAGGAGGCCCGAGACGAGGCTCCAGAGTGGCAGGGCCGGGACGTTGCCGGCCCAGACATGCAGCAGCAGGTCCGGCCCCCGCGCCCGCACTAGTCCGCCCTTCACCGCCGGCTGGAAGCCGTCGAGCATGCCGGGATTCGAAAAATCCTCGGCCAGGAAGCGCAGGAGCTGCGGCCGCCGGAAGGTCTTCAGAGTGCTCGTCAGGCCGAGCCGCACCGTCTCGCGGTCGTAGCCGGTGACGACCGGCAGCAGCGCCTCGGCCTTGCGGCGCAAGGGATGCGTGCGGTCGAGCAGGCAGGCGCTCGCCCGGTCGATGGCCGCGACGATCCGGGCGGTCTCCATCCCCCGCAGGGTGTCGCGGGCGCGGGCGCGGATATGGTCGCACAGGGCCCTCGCCTGGTCCCCGCCCAGCTCCGGCAGCGCCACCGCGACGGTCTCGCCCCAGGCCCGGTGCGCGACGATGCGCCGGCCGATCGTCTCGGCAGCGAGCCCCGGGAGATGGCCGGCCTCCTCGACCGTGCTCATCCCTGCGCGGCGGCCAGGAACTCGGCCACAGCGACCGAGCAGCCCCGCGACGCCGAGCCCTCGACCCGGCCGAGCAGCCGGAAGCCGCCGGGCACGATCACCCCGGCATCCTCGGTCAGGATCGCCGAGACCGAGTTGAAATGGGCGAGATCGTGGTGGACCAGCACGCCGGTCTCGCCCTCGGGCAGGTCGGCGCCGGTGAGCGGATCGACGACGCGGCTGCGGATCCAGGGCGGGCCGGACTTCACCGGCGGACAGACCGCGTTGCCGTCGTCGTAGAACTGGGTGCTCAGCTCGGTCATGCCGTACATGTTGAGGCAGGACTCGCGCGCCACGCCGAACGCCGCCGACAGCCCGTCGTAGAAGGCGTCCGGCTCGATCTCGCGCGACTGGCCCTTGAAGCCGCCGGTATCGAACAGGAAACTTCCCGGCGGCAGGGCGAAGCGGCGGCCTCGCTCCTTCAGCGCATCCAGCACCGGCACGAAGGCGTAGGTGGCGCCCAGCAGTGCCGTGGGTTCCCCCGAGGCTTCGGCCTCGGCGAGCGCCGCCAGCAGCGCGTCGAGATCGAGCCCTGTGGGGCCGACGAAGACCGCGCTGTCGGGCGTGCCGAAATGCTCACGTGCCAGCGCGAGGTAATGGGCAAGCGACGAGTTCGGCAGCGCCGTCTCGTCGGGGAACAGGATCCCCATCCGGATTGCGTCTCGCCCGCGCATCACCCGGGTGGCGAAGCCCGCGCGCATCGAGGCGTCGTAGACCGCGAGCGTCGGATGGTAGCTGCGGCCGCGCCCGCTTCCCGTCGTGCCGCTCGTCATGAACACCCGCTCGGCCTCCTCCGGCGGGCAGCAGCTCAAGGTCAGATCCTTGAACGCCTTGATCGGCACGGCCGGAATGTCGCGCCAGCGCCGCACGGTGAGCGGCGTGCGCCCGCGCGCTTGCGCGAAGCGGCGGTAAGGCGCGTTATGGGTGAACTGGTAGACGAAGAGCCGCAGGGCCAGCGCCTCGAACTCGGCGTCCGTCGCGCTCCCGCGCCCGATGAAGGCGAGCAGGGCCTCGACGATCTCGGCCTGCGAGGTCTCGGTTCGGGACATGACGGCCACCTCGCGCCCATCCGTGGGCGACGGCCAGGCCGGAGCGGAGATCATGCGCGATCGAACGGCGTCGTTCGGCCTTCGCGCCGGCGCCGGTCCCGCATCCCTACGCCGGCATGACCCGGATCAGGTTCATAGGGTCACCGCGGCGCCCGGACGGGTCCGGACCGGCGGAATCTCAGCCCCCTCGCGAGGCTCCCCTGGGAGCCGGGGAGATTGGGGGGAGTAGGGCCAAGTGTCAAGCAGGGCGCGCCAGCCCCTCGGCGAGCCGCTGGAAGGCGTCGAGGGCCTTGGCCAGGGTCGCCTCCGGCGCGTCCGAGGCCGCGACCCAGAGCGCGGCGTGGAGCGAGGCGCCATTGAGGAGCCGGGCTGCCGCCTCCGCGTCCACCGGGGGGATCGCCCCGTCCGCGACGAGGCCTTGGATGCGCAGCGTCGTCTCGGCGAGACAGGCATTCTGGCTCGGCCAGCGCGAGGGATCGCCCAGCACCGCCGGGCCGTCGAGGAGCAGGATGCGCTGGATCTCGGGTTCCAGCGCCATCTCGATATAGGCCCGGTATTCGTCCAGAAACCCGCGCCATGGGTGCGAGGCCCGCTCGCCGACGACGCGAAGGCGCCCCGCCATCTCGGCGTCGATCTGGTCGATGACCGCCTGGAGCAGTCCCTTCTTGTCGCCGAAATGGTGATAGAGCGCGCCCCGCGTCAGCCCGGCCTCGGCGGTGAGATCGTCCATCGAGGCGCCCGCATAGCCCTTCTCGGCGAAAGCCCGGCGGGCGGCCTGGACGAGCCGGCCCTTGGTTTCCTCCATCATCTGCGCGCGTCGTCCGGCCATCCCGCTCCACCATTTTCGACATACGGCGCGTATGCGATTTGACATACGTTCCGTATGTGTGCTCTCTCGCATACGGCCCGTATATCAACGCGCGGGCTGGAGGAACAATCCATGGTGCAGGCGTCTTCCAAACGCGACGCGGTCTTCCCGCCCGGCCGTCAGGCCCTCTACGACCAGCACCGCTACTCGGCGGCGATCCGCTCCGGCGACCTGCTGTTCGTCTCCGGACAAGTCGGCAGCCGCGAGGACGGCTCGCCGGAGCCCGATTTCGAGACCCAGGTCACGCAGGCTTTCGCGCGGCTCTCGGCGGTGCTGGCCGCGGCGGGGTGTACCTTCGACGACGTCGTCGACGTCACGACCTTCCACACCGACCCTCCGGCGCAGTTCGACACCGTGATGCGGGTGCGCGACCGCGTGATCGGCGAGGCGCCCTATCCGAACTGGACGGCGGTCGGCGTGACCTGGCTCGCGGGGTTCGACTTCGAGATCAAGGTGATCGCCCGCATCCCGGACCGTGCCTGACCGATCAGGTTTGCGGCGGAGCCTCGTCGGAGAGGCCGACCTTGGCCCGGACGGAGACGGCGAGCAGCGCCACCGGCACCCCGATCAGCGAGGTCAGGACGAAGAACAGGGGAAACCCGGTCCGCTCGACGATGAATCCGGAGAACCCGGCCAGCACGCTGCCCGGGAAGGCGCAGAGCGAGGTCAGAAGCCCGAACTGGCTCGCCGCGTGCTCGGCCGAGGCGAGGGTCGACATGTAGGTGATGAGCACCACCGACGCGAAGGCATAGGCGAAGCCGTCGATGCCGACGGTGATCGCGAAGGTCCAGAACGCCCGGCCGCCGTCGCCGCCATGCGCCGCCAGGTAGGCGAGGCTCAGATGCGAGGCCGAGGCCGCGACGGTGCCGATCAGGAGGCTCGTCAGCATGCCGACTCGCGGCAGGAGGGCGCCGGCGAGAAACGTGCCGCCGAGCCCGATCCAGAAGCCGAACAGCTTGGTGACGGTGGCGATGTCGGTGTTGGAGAAGCCCTGGTGCTTGAACAGCGGCACCGCCATCGCGGTCGCGATGTAGCCCGGCATGCGGAAGCCCGCGACGAGCAGCAGGATCGCCGGCGCCATCGGCCCGAGGCGGCGCAGGAGATCGCGGATCGGCGCCCAGACCGTCTCGACGAAGCCCGCGCGGGGCGCGTGGGGCGCCAGGTCGGAGGCCGGCTCGGGGGCGGCGACGGCCGCCAGCATGCCGACCAGCATCAACGCCCCCATGGCGAGATAGGCGCCGCGCCAGCCGATCCGGTCGGCCAGCAGCAGGGCACCGGCCCCGGCCGCGAGGTTGCCGATCCGCCAGCCGATCTCGGCCCAGGACGACAGCACGGCCTGCGTCTCGTGCGGCGGCACGCTGGTGATGCGCCAGCCGTCGATGACGAGGTCAAGGGTCGCGCCGGCAAACCCCAACGCCACCGAGAAGGCGATCGTCCAGGCGAGCCACTGCGCCGGATCGCCGAAGGCGATGCCCGCCAGCATCGCCATGACGCCGAGCTGCGCCGCGACGATCCAGCCGCGCCGCCGGCCGAGCCAGCGCCCGAGCAGGGGCGGGTCGGTGCGGTCGAGGAACGGGGCCCAGAGGAACTTGAACTTGTAGGCCAGGGTCATCTCGCTGAGCAGCCCGATCGTGGCGATCGAGATGCCCGCATCCGACAGCCACGCGGCCTGCGTCCCGTAGACGAGCAGGAACGGAATGCCGGAGGTGAAGCCGAGGCCGAGGGCCGGCGCCATCCGCCGGTCGGTGAACAATGCCGACCAGAACGGCGACGGCGCGCGGGCGGGGCGCGTGGAGGAGGGGACGGCCGGTGCGGTCATGCTCGATCGGGCTCGGGGCGGTGGCGTGATGGCTCAGGTCGGGGCATCCTGCCATCCATGTGACGCCCTGCGCCGTCATCGTCGACGCTCCGGACATCCCCTCTCAGGGGATCCCGGATCAGAGCGATGCCGGGCCTGGGGGCCGGCATCGCCTCGTGGCTCGTGATCACCAGCTAACACCAACGGTCGTTGAAAACGACCTTTGGTTCCGTTCTCGAATTTTCGCCGAGCCTTCGGCTTGATGTCGAAAATTCGAGATGGGGCAACGGCCCGATGCGTCAGCATCCTGGGCCGTTGG
>NZ_LABX01000430.1 GCF_001043915.1 Methylobacterium aquaticum
GAACAGGCGCTCGGTGCGGGTGCGCTCCCAGACCAGGGGGTCGAAGGGGGCGAGCAAGGCTTGGGCCGAGACGCGGCGGGGGAGTGTGGCGTCGCGGTGGAGGTAGGCGGGGGGCCAGCCGGGCACCTCCGTCGGGAGCAGGATGCCCTCCTCCACCAGCCGGGCGATGGCCAGGGCGGCGTCAGGGGCGTCGAGGCGGAAATAGTCGCGGAGTTCTGACGCCGTGGCGATCCCGAGCGCCCGGGCGGAGAGGGCGACCAGCTGGGCGTGCGCCTCCGCCTCCGGCACGTCGGGCAGGCAAAAAATGTCCGGCGGGATCACCCGCTCGGTGAGGTCGTAGACCCGCTCGAAGCTGCGCCGCCGCGTCGCGGTGGTGACATGGCCGGCGTAGAACAGCCATTCGAGCATGCGCTTGGGCTCGCTCCAGGCCCACCAGCCGGCCCGGCCGGTCTGGATGTCGGAGGCCGAGAGCGGGCCTTCGTCGCGAAGCCGCGCGAGCAACGCCATCGCCTCGGATCGGCGCTCGGTGGCGAAACTCCGCATCGCCCGGTAGCCGGCCTCGCCCCGATCGGCCCGGGCCATGCGCCAGCGCAGCAGCGGGTGAAGGGAGAGCGGCAGGAGCGAGCATTCATGCGCCCAGTACTCGAACAGCCGCCGGTCGCGCCTGGGGCCCCAGGCCCGGCGGTCGAGGAGGGCCGTGTCGTAGGCGCCGAGCCGCGAGAAGGCCGGCAGGTAATGCGCCCGCACCAGGACATTCACGCTGTCGATCTGGTGCAGGCCGAGTCGGTCGATCGTGCCGGCGAGGTGCCGGGGACCGACGCTCGCGGGTCGTGCTGCGTGAAACCCTTGTGCCGCCAGGGCGACCCGGCGGGCTTCCTGAGGCGTCAGCCGCACGACAGTCATAGGGTTAGATCCTTGGGGATCAGATCTTCCGCACGGCCCCATGGGCGGCGCTGGTGGTCATGCTGGCGAATGCCCGCAGCGCGGCGCTCACCTTGCGCTTGCGCGGCGCCGCGGGCTGCCAGCCCTTGGCAGTTTGCGCCGCGCGCCGGCTCTCGATCTCGGCAGGGTCGACCGCGAGGTGGATGCGCCGGTTCGGGATGTCGATCTCGATCCGGTCGCCCTGCTCGACGAGGCCGATCAGGCCGCCTTCCGCCGCTTCCGGCGAGACGTGGCCGATCGAGAGGCCCGAGGAGCCGCCCGAGAAGCGCCCGTCGGTGACCAGCGCACAAGCTTTGCCGAGGCCCTTCGACTTCAGGTAGCTCGTCGGATACAGCATCTCCTGCATGCCGGGGCCGCCGCGGGGACCCTCGTAGCGGATCAGCACCACCTCGCCGGCCTGGACCTTGCCGCCGAGAATCCCTTCGACCGCCGCGTCCTGGCTCTCGAACACATGGGCTGGGCCCGAGAAGCTGAGGATGCTGGTATCCACGCCCGCGGTCTTCACGATGCAGCCATCCTCGGCGAGGTTGCCGTACAGCACCGCGAGGCCGCCATCCTGCGAATAGGCGTGGGCGGCGTCACGCACCACCCCGCCTTCACGGTCGAGGTCGAGCTCGTCCCAGCGCGATGCCTGGCTGAAGGCGACCTGGGTCGGGATGCCGCCCGGCGCCGCGCGGTAGAACTCGCGCACGCTCTCGCTGGTGGTGCGGGCGACGTCCCAGCGCGCCAGCGCCTCCTTGAGGGTGCCGGAGCCGACATGGCCGACATCCGTGTCGATGAGGCCGGCCCGGTCAAGCTCGCCGAGGATCGCCATGATGCCGCCGGCGCGGTGCACGTCCTCCATGTGGACGTTGGCCACCGCCGGGGCGACCTTGCACAGGACCGGCACCCGGCGCGACAGCCGGTCGATGTCCGCCATGGTGAAGGGCACCTCGCCCTCATAGGCCGCGGCGAGCAGGTGCAGCACCGTGTTGGTCGAGCCGCCCATGGCGATGTCGAGGGTCATGGCGTTCTCGAACGCCGTCATCGAGGCGATGGCGCGCGGCAGCACCGAGGCGTCGTCCTGCTCGTAATGGCGCTTGGCGAGGTCGACGATCAGGTGGCCGGCCTCGACGAAGAGGCGCTTGCGGTCGGCATGGGTCGCCAGCACCGAGCCGTTGCCGGGCAGCGACAGGCCGAGCGCCTCGGTGAGGCAGTTCATCGAGTTGGCCGTGAACATGCCCGAGCACGAGCCGCAGGTCGGGCAGGCCGAGCGCTCGATCACCTGCACGTCCGCGTCGGTGACGCGGTCGTCGGCGGCGGCGATCATCGCGTCGACGAGGTCGACCTTCTTGATCCCGGTCGAGAGGTTGACCTTGCCGGCCTCCATCGGCCCGCCGGAGACGAAGACCACCGGGATGTTGAGGCGGAGTGCCGCCATCAGCATGCCGGGGGTGATCTTGTCGCAATTCGAGATGCACACCATGGCGTCAGCGCAATGCGCGTTGACCATGTACTCGACCGAATCGGCGATCAGGTCGCGGGACGGCAGCGAGTAGAGCATGCCGTCATGGCCCATCGCGATGCCGTCATCGACCGCGATGGTGTTGAACTCCTTGGCGACGCCGCCCGCCGCCTCGATCTCC
>NZ_LABX01000431.1 GCF_001043915.1 Methylobacterium aquaticum
AGATGCAGCACCATCGCCCCGAAGCCCCCGACCGACCCCTCTTCCAGGGTCACCAGAACCTCGTGGCTCGCCGCCAGGTCCAGGATCAGCGCCTCGTCGAGCGGCTTGGCAAACCGTGCATCCGCCACCGTCACGGCGATCCCCGACGCCTCCAGCCGCTCCGCCGCCTTCTGCGCCTCGGCCAGCCGCGTGCCCAGGCTCAGCAACGCCACCCGCGCCCCCTCCGGACGGCGGATCACCCGGCCCTTGCCGATCGCCAGCACCTCGCCCCGCTCCGGCAGCTCGACGCCGACACCCTCGCCGCGCGGATAGCGGAACGCGATCGGCCCCGCATCATGCGCGTGGGCGGTCGCCACCATGTGCACCAGCTCAGCCTCGTCGGAAGCCGCCATCACGGTCATGTTCGGCAGGCAGCACAGATAGGCCAGATCGAACGCGCCCGCATGCGTCGCCCCGTCCGCCCCCACCAGACCGGCCCGGTCCAGCGCGAAGCGCACCGGAAGGTTCTGCAACGCCACGTCGTGGACCAGCTGGTCGTAGCCGCGTTGCAGGAAGGTCGAGTAGATCGCGCAGAACGGCCGGAACCCCTCCGTCGCCAGACCGCCCGCGAAGGTCACCGCGTGCTGCTCGGCGATGCCGACGTCGAAGGTCCGCTCCGGATGCACCTTGGCGAACAGGTCGACGCCGGTGCCCGAGGGCATCGCCGCGGTGATCGCCACCACCTTGTCGTCGATGTCGGCCGCCTTGATCAGGCTCTCGCCGAACACCCTCGTATAGGCCGGCGCGTTCGGCTTGGCCTTGGTCTGCTTGCCCGAGACCACGTCGAACTTCACCACCGCGTGGCCGCGATCGGCCGCGGCTTCCGCCGGCGCGTAGCCCTTGCCCTTCTGGGTCACGACATGGACCAGAACCGGGCCGTCGGGCGCGTCGCGCACGTTCTTGAGGACGGGGAGCAGGTGGTCGAGGTTGTGGCCGTCGATCGGCCCGACATAGTGGAAGCCGAGTTCCTCGAACATCGTGCCGCCGCCGGCCAGGATGCCGCGGGCATATTCCTCCGCCCGGGCGGCGGTGTCGTAGAGCGCCTTCGGCAGCAGGCGGCCGAACTGCCTGGCGGTGTCGCG
>NZ_LABX01000432.1 GCF_001043915.1 Methylobacterium aquaticum
ACCGGCTGCTCGCGGCGGGCGAGCGCCTCGACGGCTGGCGGGTGGCGCTCGCAGCGGCGGGCGGGCACCCGACCTTGAGCGTCCGGCGCCGGCCACGGGTCGCGGTGCTCGCCACTGGCGACGAGCTGGTGCGGCCGGGCGAGCCGGCGGAATGGGACCAGATCGTCGCCTCGAACGGACTGGCGCTCGCCGCGATGGCGGAGGCGGCCGGGGGCGAGGCGATCGATCTCGGCATCGCCGGGGACACCTTCGCGGCTCTCGAAGCGGCGATCACCCGGGCCCGCGACGCCGCGGCCGACCTCCTGGTGACGCTGGGCGGCGCCTCGGTCGGCGACCACGACCTCGTCCAGTCGGCGCTCACCCGGCAGGGGCTCGATCTCGGCTTCTGGCGCGTCGCGCTGCGGCCCGGCAAGCCGCTGATGCATGGGCGCCTCGGGCCGATGGCGGTGCTGGGGCTTCCCGGCAACCCGGTCTCGTCGGTGGTGTGCGGTCTGCTCTTCGTGCATCCGCTGATCCGGGCGATGCTGGGCGACCCGGAGGCCGGGGCCGACCGCAGCGAGCCCGCCCTTCTCGGTCGCGACCTGCCGGCCAATGATGGGCGCCAGGACTACATGCGCGCCGCCCTCGCCACCGCGCCGGACCGGCTGCCGGTGGTCCACCCGGCCGAGCGCCAGGATTCCTCGATGCTCTCGGTGCTCGCCCGCTCCGAGGCGCTGCTGATTCGCCCGCCCCATGCGCCGGCGGCCCGGGCCGGCGATCCCTGCCGCATCCTGCGGCTCGACCGGAGCCTGTAGGGCACGGGGGGATCCGCCTCCCCCCTCCTGTCCCGCCTACTCATCGGACTCCTTGGAACCGGTCTTGCGATCATAGGCGGTGATCGCTGCCCGGCACTGGGGCGAGAGCCGGGCGCGGTTGCGCGTGAAGCAGCGCTCCACCTCCGGGCTGTCCGGATCGGCCCCGGCACAGAGCTTGAAGTAGTCGGCGGCACAATTCATCTGCAAGCCCTTGTCCTCGCGCTGGGCAAGGGCCGGGGTCGCCGCCAAGAATGTCACGACCAGGAGGGTCAGGTAGGCCGCGGGAGCGGCGGGCGCACGAAGCGACTTCGGGTTCAAGGTGTCATTCCCGCTGGAGAAGCTGAAGCCCCTAGGGTAGGTGCCGCGCGCCGTCGGACAAGCGCAGCCAGGTCACACCGGCACCGGGATGCGCGTCGGGCCTGGTCGCGACCGACCCGGTACCGCCCGCCGCCGGCATCCTCAATGCGGCCGGCGCCCGAGCGCCTCCTCGCCCCGTGGCCGCGTCTCGGATCGCCAATCGAGGCCCTATCAGCGCCGTCATGCCGACGTTGAATATCTTGTGATCTCACGGACAAGCTCGATCGACACCGCCAAGCTCGGATGAAGATTGGGTGAATGCCGGTTTCAGATCGCATTAAAATCCACGGCTTTATTGCGGTGCCGAACGAAGCGCGAGGCGGCTCTCGATCGGTGCGCCGCGGCTCCGGCCGGCATCCTGCCGCGCCCGGCCGCCCGGCTCCGGCAGCCGCGAGGCAGGGCGGCGATGCGCGAAGACGAGACCGAGGTCGACGCTCCGGCAGGACCGGAGCCGCGATCCCGCGGCCGGCCCGGGGAAGGGCCAGATAGACCGCAAAAGCCAGGCCAGGCGCCCGGCGAGGCACCAGGGGAACTCGATTCCTTCACCCGGCGCCGGCTCGGCCGGGCCTTGCGCGCCCACTACGCCGACCTTCTCAGCGCCCCGGTGCCGGAGCGCTTCACGGCGCTCATCGCCGGGCTCGATGCCGGCCTCCCGCCGGCGCCCGCGGTGCCGGCCGAGGATCCCGGGCAGGAGGACGCGCGATGAAGGCCGCCAAGGTGCCCACGGTCGAGGCTCCCCCGCTCAAGCGTCCCACGGTGGCGCCCGTCGATCCCGAGATGCGGGCGCTGCTGCTCGGGGCGATCCCCGCCTTGCGCGCCTTCGCCTTCTCGCTTACCCGCGACCTCGACCGCAGCGACGACCTGGTGCAGGACACCCTGGTGCGGGCCTGGATCAAGGCCGACAGCTTCACCCCCGGCACCAACCTCTATGCCTGGCTGTTCACCATCCTGCGCAACCTGTTCTATTCCGAGCAGCGCAAGCGCCGGCGCGAGGTCGAGGATGCGGACGGGGTGATGGCGGGCCGCCTCGCCGCCCTGCCCGACCAGGAGGCGCGGGTCGAACTCTCGGCGTTCCAGGCGGCGTTGAGCACCCTGCCGGCCAACCAGCGCGAGGCGCTGGTCCTGGTGGGGGCCCAGAACTTCACCTACGAGGAGGCGGCGGAGATCTGCGGCGTCGCCGTCGGGACGATCAAGAGCCGGGTCAGCCGGGCCCGCGGCCGGCTGATCGAACTGCTCGGCATGACCGGTCCCGACGACATCGGCAGCGACGGCGCGACCCTGGCGGCCATGACCCTGGCAGCCACGGGCCATTCCTGACCAGGCGCGTTCGATCCGGGCCGGGATGCCGCATCCCTGGAACGGTTTCCCGGCCCGGATCGAACGCG
>NZ_LABX01000433.1 GCF_001043915.1 Methylobacterium aquaticum
GCAGGACGCGGCCTCGGCGGGCGGGCGGCCGGCGAGCCGGGCCGCCATGTAGGCCGCCGCGAAGCTGTCGCCCGCCGCGGTGGTGTCGACGATCGCGTCGACGGGTGGGGCCGGCACCGTGACGTCCTCGGTTCCGGCCAGCACCCGCACGCTCGGCGGCGAGCCGCCGCCCTTCAGCACGATCTCGCAGCGGCCGTGGTGGCGCAGCACCTCGTCCTCGCCATCCCGCCCGTACAGCCAGTCGAGATCTTCCACGGAGGCGAAGATCAGGTCGGAAGCCGCCATCGCCTCGCGGAAGGCGGCTTGGGCCTTGCCCTTGTCGGGCCAACCGCGGGGCCGGTAGTTGGTGTCGAAGGCCACCCGCCCTCCCTTTGCCTGCACGGCCCGGCCGGTCTCGGCGAGCGCCGCCCGCCCGGCCTCGCCGTAGAGCGACAGGCTGATGCCCGAGGCATAGACCAGGTCGTAGCCCGCCAGGGCGTCCCGGGTCTCTGCGGCGCCGGGGCCCGAGAAGAGGTCGCGGGCGGCGGCGCTGTCGCGCCAGTAATGGAAGCTGCGCTCCCCCTTCTCGTCGGTGCGGATGATGTAGAGCCCCGGCATCCGCCCGGGCAGGCGCCGCACCCGGCCCGTGCCGATTCCCTCGGCGCCCCAGGCCGCCAGCATTGCCTCGCTCCACGGATCGTCGCCGAGCGCCGTCACGTAATCGACCGCGACGCCGAGCCGGGCGAGGTAGAGGGCGGTGTTCAGCGTATCGCCGCCATAGCCGCGCAGCAGGCTGCCGTCGGGCCGTTCCGACAGCTCCATCATGCACTCGCCGATGCAGGCGACCCTCGTTGCCATCGTGTCCGTCCCTCTCCCCGGCCGTGCCGGCCGATCGACGGTGTGTCTCGAGGCCAAGACCAACGGTCGTTGAAAACGACCTTTGGTTCCGTTCTCGCATTTTCGCCAAGCCTCTGGCTTGGAATCGAAAATGCGAGATGGGTCAACGGCCCGATGCGTCAGCATCGTGGGC
>NZ_LABX01000434.1 GCF_001043915.1 Methylobacterium aquaticum
CCCCCCATCCACCATCTCGCCGCCGCCGGCGTGTCCTGGCGCATCCTGATCGACGACCTCGCCACCGCCTGCGACCATATCGCCCGCGGCGAGCCCGTCATCCTGCCGCCCGCCACCCCGCCGGGATCCTGGGCCCGCCGGCTCCTCGCCTGCGCCGGATCGCGCGCGCTCGCGGCCGAGCTCGACCATTGGCGCGGCCTGGACGACGCCGCCGCCGCGAGGCTGCCGGGCGCCGCGCCGGCGCAGCCTGACACCGTCGCCGAGACCGTCGCCACCGGCGTCGAGGAGGTGCTGGTGCTCGACGCCGACACCACCGCCGCCCTGCTCGGCCGGGCCGGGGCGGCCTACCGCACCCAGGTCAACGACCTCCTGCTCGCCGGCCTGGTCCGCGCCGTGGCGCAGTGGCGCGAGGCGGCCGGCGAGCACGCCGGCGCCGGCCTGCTGCTGGAACTCGAAGGCCATGGCCGCGAAAGCCTCGCCGAGGCCGAGGCCGAGCTGGATCTTGGGCCCGCCCTCGACCTGTCGCGCACCGTCGGCTGGCTCACCAGCGCCTTCCCGGTCCGTCTGCCGGGCGGGCCACGCGACGACGACGCCGCGCTGATCAAGGGGGTCAAGGAGGCGCTGCGCCAGGTGCCGCGCCGCGGCCTCGGCTTCGGGGTGCTGGCCGCCCACGGCCCGGACCACGTGCGCGCGACGCTGGCGGCCCTGCCGGCGCCGCAGCTCAGCTTCAACTATCTCGGCCGCTTCGATGCCAGCCTCGGCGCCGCCGCCCCGGTCGCCCTCGCCCCGGAAAGCGCCGGACCGACCCGGTCCGGCGACGCGCCGCTCGGGCGGGCGCTCACCATCAACGCGGGCGTGCGGGACGGCTGCCTGCAGGTCGCGTTCAGCACCTCGCGCCTGCGCTACGACCGCGCCACGATCGCGCGGCTGTCCGCCGCCTACGGCGACGCCTTGCGGGCGCTGACGGCGCATTGCCTGGACGGCGCGGCGGGGCTGACGCCCTCCGACGTGCCGCTGGCGGCCTTGGCCCAAGCGGACCTGGACGGGCTGGGGCTGGACTGGGCCGAGGTCGACGACCTCTACCCGCTCACCCCGATGCAGCAGGGCATCCTGTTCCACGCCCTCGACGCCGAGACCAGCCCCGAGGCGCGCGGCCTCTACCTCAACCAGGTCGCCGTCACCGCCTCGGGCCTCGACCCCGACCGCCTGGTCGAAGCCTGGGCCGCCGTCAGCGCCCGCCACCCCGTCCTGCGCTCCGCCATCCTGCGCGCCAACCTGCCCGGCACCGTCCCGGGCGGCGCCCTCCAGGTCGTCCTCCGCAACCCCGCCCTGCCGGTCACGAGCGAGGACTGGCGCGACCAAACCCTCCCCGAGCCCGACCTCGACGCCCGCCTCGACGCCCGCGCCGCCGCCGAGCGCGAGCGC
>NZ_LABX01000435.1 GCF_001043915.1 Methylobacterium aquaticum
GCCTTCGCGCGGGCCGGCCTGGACGCGCAGGCCCCCTTCCGGCGCGCCGCCTGAGACCACCCCCCACCCAACGACCTTTCCGCACGACCTTCCGGAGTTTCATTCTCATGGCCAACGTTCTTGCCGTCGACGATTCCGCAAGCATCCGGCAGATGATCAAGGTGGTCCTCGGACCAGCCGGGCATACCGTCATCGAGGCCGGAGACGGTGCCGAGGGCATCGCCCAGGCCAAGTCCAACGCGCTCAACCTCGTCATCACCGATCTCAACATGCCGGTCATGAACGGCCTGGACATGATCAAGAACCTGCGGACGCTGCCCGCCCTGACGGGCGTGCCGATCCTGTTCCTGAGCACGGAGTCGGACGAGGGGATCAAGCAGCAGGCCAAGGCGGCCGGCGCGACCGGCTGGATCACGAAGCCCTTCAAGCCCGACCAGCTGCTCGCCGTCGTGTCCAAGCTGACCCGCGCCTGAACCCCGTCGCGTTTCCGTCGCATCGCGTAAGCTCCGGATCGCACCCGTGCCCAATGCGGCGGGGGCGACCCGGCGAACGACGTCGTCGGCCTTCCTCGCCGCCGCCTCCCGGGACGGAACCGTCTCGCGATCGCTGCCGCATCGCGATTGACAGGCGAGCCGGCTACCCTTAGACAGCCGCTCACCGACGGGGCGCCGAGCAAACGGCTTCGCCACCGCGGACATCCCGAGAGAGAAGACAGCAAGGGCCAGGGCGACCTGGAGCCTGGCTCTTATACCCA
>NZ_LABX01000436.1 GCF_001043915.1 Methylobacterium aquaticum
CCGTCCGGCAGCACCGCGCCGGTGCGTGGATCGACGATCTCCGGGTAGAAGTGGTCCTCCCAGATGTGCAGCCCGTCCTTGGTCTCGACGCACTCGCTGGCGACCCCCGGCCCCATCACCTCGGACAGGCCGTAGATGTCGACGGCATGAAGGTCGAACGCCTCCTCGATCTCGGCCCGCATGGCGTTGGTCCACGGCTCGGCCCCGAAGATGCCGACCTTGAGCGAGGAGGCCCGCGGGTCGAGGCCCTGGCGGCGGAACTCGTCGAGGATCGCCAGCATGTAGGACGGCGTCACCATGATGATGTCGGGCTTGAAGTCCTGGATCAGCTGGACCTGGCGCTCGGTCATCCCGCCCGACATCGGGATCACCGTGCAGCCGAGCCGCTCGGCCCCGTAATGCGCGCCCAAGCCCCCGGTGAACAGCCCGTAGCCGTAGGCGACGTGGACCAGCATCCCGGGCCGCCCGCCCGCAGCCCGGATCGAGCGCGCCACCACGTCGGCCCAGATGTCGATGTCGGCCTTGGTGTAGCCGACCACGGTCGGCTTGCCGGTGGTGCCGGATGAGGCATGAATGCGG
>NZ_LABX01000437.1 GCF_001043915.1 Methylobacterium aquaticum
TCGTGAGGGTAGTGCGTGGTGTTCCCGCGTGTGCGGGCGGCGGGCCCCCCCCCTGCCACGTCTTGGCCCCCACGGACGCGGTGGGGGCCTATTCCCCCCACCCCCCCCCCCCCGTCGCCCCCGCCCCCCCCCGCGGGCCAGGGGGGACGGCGCCAGCGGGGGCTCTCGGGCACGGGGCGGCGCAAGGCGAGGATCCCGAGGCCGAGCACGCCGCCGATGCCGAAGCCGAGGCGCCAGCCGAAATCCGGGTCGAAGAGGTTGGGATCGAGGAGCAGCAGCGCCGCCCCCGCCCCGGCCGCGGCGCCGAGCCAGAAGCTGCCATTGACGATGAGATCGACCCGGCCGCGATACTTGGCAGGAATCAGCTCGTCGATGGCCGAGTTGATCGCCGCGTATTCGCCACCGATGCCGAGCCCGGTGACCAGGCGAAACAGCGCGAAGCTCCAGAAATCCCAGGCGAGCGCGCTGGCGATGACGCCGCCGACATAGATCATCAGCGTGGCGTAGAAGACGAGGCGGCGCCCGAACCGGTCGGTGAGCCAGCCGAAGACCAGGGCGCCGATCACCGCGCCGACGACGTAGAACGACGCCGCCCCGCCGATCTGCTGGATCGTCAGGCCGAGCGCCCGCTTGTCCTGGAGAACCGGGCCGATCGCCCCGACGATGGTGACTTCGAGCCCGTCGAGCACCCAGGTGATGCCGAGCGCGACGACCAGCAGCAGGTGGAAGCGGCTCCACGGCAGCCGGTCCATCCGGGCCGGCACGTCGGTGCGTACCCTCCCCGTCCCGGCGCCCGGCGCCGTTCCTGCTGCTGCCACCACGTCTTCATCCTCCCGCGTCATCCGCGGGAGACTCAAACCGCAGCGGGAGGGTTGCGTTCCGCGCCTGAGGGGCGGGCGGGTCAGCCCGGGCTGCGGCCGGTCTCGGCGGCGGCGACGCGGCAGATGTTGTGGGCGGGACCAAGCTCGGCGAGCGGGGTCTGCGGGGTGCCGCGCGCGACCCGGACCGGATGCGAGGTCCAGCGGGCGGTGCCGGCCGCGCCGGACGGGGCTTGAGCGAGCTGCGTCGCGGCGGCGGCGCGGCGCGGGGTCGCGCCCTCGCGGTCGTACCACGGGCGCTTCTCGTAGAAGGCGTTGCCGCCGGCCAGCGCCACGTAATGCATGTTGCTGTAGGAGAATCGGTAACCGGCGGTGTGGAAGAACATGGCGCCGCCGACCTTGTCGTGGCGCTCGCCGGCCAGGATCGCATCGGCGACCTGCTGCGCCTTCTCGCGCTCGCGGTCCTTCATCGGCTTGTGCAGCACGCCGGTGGCGAATTGGCGCTTCTGGCCGACGACGCCGCAGATCGAGTTCGGATAGGCGGGCGATTCGAGCCGGTTCATCACCACGGTGCCGACCGCGAGCAGGCCCTCCTCGCTCGACCGGTTGGACTCGAAATACATCGCGCGGGCGAGGCATTCCCGGTCGGCATTGGTGACGGCGGCGAGCTGCTTGCGGTTCGGAAGGCTTCCCGTCGTGTCGACCCCGGCGGGCATCAGGCTACAGGCGCCGAGATGCGGCGCCGTGGCGAGAGCCGCGAGGGCGGCCGTGATGGGGAAAGTCCGGTTCCGCGTCATGCAGGCCCCTCTCGTGCATTGCCGGGCACGGCCGATACGGCTGCGCTCGCGGCGACGCTTGGGGCGAAATGTGGCGAAGGCGGGGCACGGATACGCTTCTTAAACCAATCCCTGGTCCAAGCCCGTCGGATCGCCGCGCAGTGATGCAGGCAGGAAACACCGCCGGCTCACGATTCCCGCACCGCCCGACAGGCCCCGGACCGGCGGCCCGATCACGGCCGGTCGAGGGCGGCGCGGGCGTGGGCAGAGGACGCCACGGCGGCTCGGGCCCGGCCCGGGCCATCCCACGGCTGTCCCGCGGGTCTTCGGTCCCCGCCCGGATCCCGCGGCGACAGCGGCCCATAGGTGACTCCGGCCCGCGAGATCTCGCGGCGCAGGCCGATGTCGCGCAGCAACCGGTCGTCGAGCCCGGCCAGGCGCGCATGGTCGCGGCGCCGACGCAGGACCCGCGCGAGGACGCCCTCCCCGGGCGGGCCGCTCCCGGGGGTGCCGGAGCGGCCGGGGACGAAGAGGCGGCGAATCAGCGGCAGCATGGGCG
>NZ_LABX01000438.1 GCF_001043915.1 Methylobacterium aquaticum
CCACGGAGTGGGGCGGGAGAGGGGACGGCGCTTCCGGAGGGGTCGCGACCTTCATAAGGGACGCTCTCGTGAAGCGTTGCGCTGCCCCTCTGCCGGCTCCTGCTGACGCCAGGGCCACCCTCCCCCGCAGACGGGAAAGGGTTCAAGTGCGCGCTCTCGGATAACGGGCCCATCCCACCGCCCCGCTCCCGCCGCAATGCGGCGGGACCAGTGCGGCACCGGGGGCGCGACGCGCTTCACCATCGCTTCACCACGAGGGGCGAGCGTCGCCGAAGGACATCGTCATGCCGCGCCCCTCCCGTCCGCTCACCCGTGTCCTTCCCGGTCTTCTGCCGGCCGCCCTCGCCGCGGCGACGCCGGCGCTCGCCCATCCGCATGTCTGGATCGCCACCCGGGCCGAGTTCGAGTACGGGCCGGACGGGGCCTTGCGGGCGGTGCGGCACGCCTGGACCTTCGACCCGACCTATTCCGCCTTCGCGCTCCAGGGCCTGGGGCAATCGACGAGCGGGCCGGTGAACCCGGCCGCCCTCGCGGCCCTCGCGCGCGACAATGCCGACAACCTCGCCGAGCAGGGCTACTTCACGCTGCTGAAGATCAATGGCCGCAAGCAGGATCTCGGCACCGCG
>NZ_LABX01000439.1 GCF_001043915.1 Methylobacterium aquaticum
GGGGGGGGGGGGGCTGAAGGGGGGGAGGGGGGAGGGGGGGGGGGCCAGGGGGGGCGGGACGGGGCGGCGCGGCGGCGGGCGGCAGGGCCAGGGGCGGCTCCCGCACGCGCGGACGGTGCGCGTGGATGCGGGCAGCACGATCCGGGCGGACGCGACCGCCTCGGGCAAGGGCGGCGACGTGGTGGTGTGGTCGGACGCCGCGACGCGCTTTGCCGGCACCATTTCGGCCCGGGGCGGGGCGCAACGGGGGGATGGCGGCCAGGCGGAGGTGTCGTCGAAGGGAACCCTGTCCTATGACGGCACGACGATCCTGACGGCGGCCAAGGGCCGGTTCGGGACGCTGCTGCTCGACCCCTACAGCATCACGATCACGAACGGATCCGACGCGAATGGCGGGTTCGACGGCGCCAGCCCGACCTCGACCTACACCCCGACGGGCACGAGCGTCATCAGCGCGACGACGTTGCAGGCCCAGCTCGCGACCGCCAACGTCGTCGTCTCGACGGGCGGGGCGGGCTCGCCCGGGACTGACGCCGGCGACATCACGGTGGCGGCGCCGGTGAGCTGGTCATCGAACAGCGTGCTGACGCTCCAGGCCTACCACTCGATCGCCGTGAACGCGAACCTGACGGTCGCGGGCGGCGGCGGGCTGGTCCTGACGACGAACAACGGCGGCACGGGCGGCACGCTGACCTTCGCGCAGGGGGCGAGCGCGACCTTCCAGTCGAACGCGAACCAGGCCAGCCAGTCGCTGACGATCAACGGCCAGGCCTACACGCTGATCCGCTCGATGGCGGACCTCG
>NZ_LABX01000044.1 GCF_001043915.1 Methylobacterium aquaticum
ACGCCGCCCCGGATCGACAGGCGCATCGCCGGTCGCGGCCGTGACATCGAGCGCCAGCCAGGCCGGGTGCGAGAGCGGCCCGCGATCCTGGTGCCATCGGGCGCTGCTCGACATCTCCGATTTTGCAGAACTGTCTGCGACCGGCCGGTGTCCGCTTCGTCGGGCAATGCTCTTGCCGACTCGGGAGAGGGGGCCGTGCTCCTTCCTTCCTGTCGTCCCTTCCTGTCGTCGCGCGCATTGCAGGGTCGATTCGGCGCCCGCCCATCGCGTTTCGGCCCGATTACCCCTATATGCGGCCGATATCCGCTTCATCCGAAGGTTTGTAAGATCATGGCGACGGCGTCGTTCGACACCGCCCGGCGCGGGGATGGCGCCGTTTCAGCACCACCCCAGCCTGGTCCGGCACTGGCGATCGAGAAGACGCCCGAGATCCGCCCCGAGGCGCTGGAGACCACCGGACCGACCTCCCTCGTCGGCCTGACCCGCGAAGCCCTGAAGGACAAGCTTGCCGCCATCGGCGTGCCGGAGCGCGAGCAGCGCATGCGCGCCGGCCAGCTCTGGCACTGGATCAACGTGCGCGGCGCTGCGTCCTTCGACGAGATGACCAATGTCAGCAAGGTGCTGAAGGGTCAGCTCGCCGGCCTCCATACCCTCGACCGGCCCGAGGTGGTGAACGAGCAGGTGTCGCGCGATGGCACCCGCAAGTGGCTGATCCGCATGCCGCCGACCGGCCGGCACGACCACAATCGCGGTGCCGAGATCGAGTGCGTCTACATCCCGGCCAACGACCGCGGCACGCTCTGCGTCTCGTCGCAGGTCGGCTGCACCCTCACCTGCTCGTTCTGCCATACCGGCACCCAGCGCCTGGTGCGCAACCTGTCGTGCCAGGAGATCGTCTCGCAACTGGTGGTGGCCCGCGACCGCCTCGGCGACTGGCCCGGGCGAACCCCGCCGAAGGGCGCCTTCGTGCCGGTCGACGGCTCGCGCTTCGTCTCGAACATCGTGTTCATGGGCATGGGCGAGCCGCTCTACAACGTCGACAACGTCATCGACGCGGTGGGCGTGATGAGCGACCACGAGGGCCTCGGCCTGTCGCGCCGGCGCATCACCGTCTCGACCTCCGGCGTGGTGCCGCAATTCGAGCGCCTCGGCCTCGAGGCCAATGCCATGCTGGCGATCTCGCTGCATGCCGTGCGCGACGACCTGCGCAACGAATTGGTGCCGCTCAATCGCAAATACCCGATCCGCGATCTGCTCCAGGCTTGCCGCGACTATCCGGGCGTGTCGAATGCCCGCCGCATCACCTTCGAGTACGTGATGCTGAAGGGCGTCAACGATTCCGACGCCGAGGCGCGGGAACTGGTGCGGCTGCTCAAGGGCATCCCGGCCAAGATCAACCTGATCCCGTTCAATCCCTGGCCCGGCTCCCGATACGAGTGCTCGGACTGGGAGCGGATCGAGCGCTTCTCCGAGATCGTGTTCAATGCCGGCTATGCCTCGCCGGTCCGCACGCCGCGGGGCCGGGACATTCTGGCGGCCTGCGGCCAGCTCAAGAGCGAGACCGAGCGCTTGCGTGCCCGCGCCCGGCTGATGCTGGAGGAGGGCATCGGCGCGGAAGGCGTCTACGCCGCCGCCCACGACGACGACTGACGGGACGAGCGATGTCCTTCGGCCGTCTCCTCACCGTCGCGGTCGCGCTCCTGATGGCGATCGCCTGCGGTGCCGTCGCCCTCGGGATCGGCGTCGCGATGGACCCGGTCCTGCGCGACCTCCTGGCCCAGTTCGGCCTGTCGGGGCTCGAAGCCGTGCTCTCGGACCTGGCGGAGGGCTACGCCCCCGATCCCGGCATGATCGACGGTGCGGTGTCCCTCGGGCGGGCGATCCTGCTCCTCGTCGCCGTTCCGCCCGTCCTCAACGCCGTCGTCGGTGAGGTGCTGGGCTGGCGCTCGCTCGCCTGGTATGGCGGCGCCACCGGCCTCCTCACGGCGCTCCTGCCCTGGCTGATGCGCGGGGCCGGCGGCCCGGCCGGACCGGGAGAGGGGCGGGTGACCGCGCTCCTGTTCTGCGCCGGCGGGATCGCTGGGCTGGTCTACTGGCTCGCCGCCGGCCGCCTCGCCGGGCGCGGGCCGGTGACGATGTGGGCCGCGCCGCCGCGGCGGTGACGCAACTCCGCTCGTCTGTCCGGTCCCAGCGAGCCTCGGATACCAACGGCCCAAGATGCGGACGCATCGATTCGATCTCGGGCTTGCCCGAGATCGATGGGGCGGTTGACCCCTCTCGCAGTGTCGACACCAACCCAGAAGCCTGGCGACATTCGAGCACGGAACCAAAGGTCGTTGAAAACGACCTTTGGTTCCGTGCTCGAATTTTCGCTAAGCCTTTGGCTTCGTATCGAAAATTTGACATGGTCCATCGGCCCGATGCGTCAGCATCTTCGGCCGCTGGTATGACACCGTTTCGGCTCGACATCGGCACGTCGAGACCGGTCGATGGCCCCAGGGGCAAGTATCTTAGGCTGTTAGTCTTAGATCGCTGGGATCGCGGCCAGTTCGGGGATGGGGCGACTGTGGGGAAGACGCCAGTTCGCCAGGTCGATGAAAGTCTTGTTTAGGATCCCGGGCGCACGATAGAGGTCTTCGCGTCAGCCTGCCGGAAAGATCCCTGCTCGATGCCGTCGCCTCGCCGCTTCCTCGCCGGGCTCCAGACCGTCCGCGTCTGGGTCGCGCTTGGCGTGCTGGCGCCCCTCGGCATGCTTCTCGTCTCCGGCCTCATGCTCTCCGAGCTGCGGCGCGAGATGTGGGCCCGGGCCGATGATACGTCGCGCAACCTGCTGCGGGTGATCGAGACCGACATCGTGCGCAACGTCGAGATCATGGACCTGGCGCTTCAGGGCATGGTCGCGAAGCTCGAGAACCCCCTGGTCGCCGCAGCGCCCGAGGGCCTGCGGCAGTTGATCCTGTTCGACCACGTCGTCACGGCCGAGGGCATGGGCATCCTCGTGCAGTTCGACGAGCACGGGACCGGGATCCTGAACTCGCGCTATCCCTCGGGCCTCGGTGGGAGCTTCAGCGACCGCGACTATTTCCAGGTCCATCGGCGGAATCCGGACGCCGGGCTCTACATCAGCAAGCCCTACGAATCGCGGATGTCGGGTGCTTACACGGTGGCGTTCAGCCGGCGCGTCACCAAGCCGGACGGGTCTTTCGGCGGCGTCGTGGTGGCCACGCTGCGGCTGTCGCACTTCGCCCGGATGCTGTCCAAGATCGGTCTCGGGCCGGACAGCAGCATCAACCTCGTCCGCCGGGACGGCATCCGGATCGTGCGCTTCCCCTACGACGTGCGGGATGTCGGCACAGACGTGGCCGGCGCGTCGAACTTCCAGCGCGTCCTCCAGGAGCGGAGCGGACGCTTCGTCGACTACGCCGAACGGGACGGCGTGCAACGTCTCTTCACCTTCACGGAGGTCGGCGACCTGCCGCTGATCCTGTCGATCGGCCTCAGCACGGACGAGATCGAGGCCGGCTGGCGCGCCAAGGCGCTGATGATCGGCCTCACGCTGCTCGCCCTGTTCGGCCTCGCGGTGCTGCTCGCCCTGCTGTGCGGGCGCGAATTGCGGCGGCGCGAGGCGGTGGAGGCCGAGCTCGCCCGCCTTTCGGTGACCGACGGGCTGACCGGCCTGCCGAACCGGCGCCGCTTCGACGCGGCCCTGCAACAGGCATTGGGGGCGGCGCGCGGCGATCGGCCCCTCGCGCTCCTGATCGTCGATGCCGACCATTTCAAGCGCTTCAACGACCGTTACGGCCACGCAGTCGGCGACGAGATCCTGCGCGGGCTGGCCCGTTGCCTGGCGGCCGCGATCCACCGGCCGCACGACCTCGTCTGCCGCATCGGCGGCGAGGAATTCGCCGTGATCCTGCCGGACACCGACGAGGAGGGGGCGGCCCGGGTCGCCGAGCGCCTGCACGCGGAGGCAGCCACCGTGGCGGTGGCCTCGGCGGGCATTCCGGCCGGCGCCCTGACGGTCAGCATCGGGCTCGCCAACACCACGTCCGGCGGCTCGCAGGCCGAGTTCTACCGGGCGGCCGATGCGGCGCTCTACGCCGCCAAGAGTGCGGGCCGCAACCGCACCTGCCGGGCCGAGACGCGCCCGGCCACCCCGCATCTGCGCCTGGTGGCCGGCGCGGATGTCGTCGGCACCGTCAGCGCACCGTGAGCAGGATGCGGGCCGCGAAGGCGCCGAACAGCCCGGCGAACAGCCAGTCGATCCCCCGCATCAGCCGCGGCCGGGCCTGAAGCAGGCCGGTGACCCGGGCGGCGCCGAGCACCATCAGGATCCCCAGCGGCAGGGACAGGCCGATGAAGGCGAGACCCAGGACGGCGAGCTGGCCCGTCGCGTTGGGGGCGTCCGCGCGCACGAATTGCGGCAGGAAGGTGAGGAAGAACAGCACCACCTTGGGGTTGGTGAGGTTCACCCCGAGTCCGAGGCAGAAGGTGCGCCACAGGCCGCCCCGCACCGTCTCGACCCGCGTGGAGAGGGCCGAGCCGCGGCGCAGGGCGTCGATCGCCAGCCAGGCCAGGTAGAGCGCGCCGACCACCTTCAGGACCATGAAGGCGGTGGCCGAGGCGGCGATCAGGGCCGAGAGCCCGAGCACGGCGGCCAGCGTGTGGATCAGGGTGCCGAGGCTCGTGCCCAAAACCGTCACGATCCCGGCACGCCGGCCCGAAGCGAGGGTGCGGGCGAGCGTCAGGCTCATGTCGGGCCCTGGCGTGACGAACAGAACCAGGCAGGCGGCCAGATAGGCCAAAAGCGTCGGGGTGTCGGGCAGGACGCTCATCGGGCGGCTCCGGGAGGCTCGCCCCGGTCTGTCATCCTCCGCCGGCCCTGCGCAAGTTGGCCTGCGCAAGTCGGCCCTGCGCAAGTCGCCTGCGCAAGCGGGGAGGGGCGGTTCCGGCCCGGGGGGGCGCTGTGATCGCCGATCCGAATCCCACCGGGAGCCTGCAAACGACGGGCGCCCGCCCGGGAGGTTCCCGGGCGGGCGCCGACTCTCACGGTGACGGGAGGCGTCAGAAGGTGATGCCGCCCTCGATCATGTAGCGATCCTGCGAGGTGCGGTTGCCGGTACGGCCGAAGCCGGTGCCGAGCGTGCCGAAGGCCAGGTCGCCGCGGGTGATGTCGTAGAGCTGGACCCGCGAATACTCGCCGCGGACGAAGAAGCGGTCGAAGGTGAAGGTCGGGGTGACGGTGAAGGACAGGGCCGAGCTGCCCGGGCCGTAGAGCAGGCTGGTGAAGCCGGCATTCTTCACGCCGGTCTGGGTGATGTACTCGACGCGGCCGGCGAGCGAGAAGTTGTCGTTGAAGGAATAGGCCGCCAGCACCGCGCCGCCATAGGTCGAAGCGCCCTCGACGATGCCGATCCGGTTGTCACGCGCGACGTTCGTGTACTGGAAGTAGGGCGTGATCGTCCACGGCCCGTTCGAATAGGTGTAGTTGAGCGACAGGATGCCGCTGTTCTGCTGGAACAGCGGAGTCGCGAAGGCGTAGCGGATGCTGCGCGCCAGCACGTCGGTGCGATCGAGGTTGAGGCCGCCGTTGATGCCGAAGGTGTTGTTGTCGTCGAGCTTGTAGGTGATCGCGCCCGTCAGCCAGCTGATGTTGCCGGAGAAGAACCCGTCGGTGCCGGCGACCGAGGCCGACCACGGGCCGTCGCTGTAGTTCACCTGCACGCCGTGGTTGATGATGTTCTCCTGGTTGAACAGGAGGCCACGGGAGATGTTCAGGTTCTGGAAGGTGAACGGCGCCTCGGTGCCGATCAGGGTCGGCATCCGGCCGCCCTGGATCGACCACTGGTCGTTGATCACGTACTTGCCGAAGGCGACCGGCAGGGGCGAGAACAGCAGGTCGGTCTGGTCGAGGGCGCTGTAGTTGACGAAGCCGAGGGCCGGGATCGCGTAGGCGCCGGCCTGGACGTAGAACTGGAACGGACCGTCGGCCTTCTGGATCCAGCCCTGGATGTTGGTGAAGTCGACCCGCGCAGCCCGGTCGCTCGGCAGCGGCGCGGCCGAGAACGGGAAGGGGTTGGTCTGGGTGTAGGCGTAGCCGGTGATGGCGCCGCCGACATAGATGTCGCCGAAGCCGCCGAGGGTGAAGCAGGTCGGGTTCGGGTTCGGCTTGATCACGCCGCCATAAGCCGGCAGCGACAAGGTCGCCTTGCAACGCTCGGCAACGGCCACCGGGGCAGAGGCCGGGGCGGCCAGGTCGGCGGCGTAGGCGAAGCCGGACGACAGCAGGGCGACGGTCAGGCTGCTGAGGGTGAAGCGCATTGCCACTGGCGAACAATCCATCTGGGGCCGCGGAGGGCCGAGCCAACTGCGGCCAAGCTGGCAGTGTGGCGGCAAAGTGGCAAAACCTTTTGTTAGGCGGTTGCTCAAAAAGTGGGCAATCTAGCCTCTGATGAGTCGGTGTCGCCGGTGTCGTGGCTTTCGCGCAACGCACATGGATACTTGCCCCGCGTAAGGCGAAGCTGTGGGGTGGCGCTGTGGCGTTGGGGCAGGCCGCAGCAAGTGGCCCTCGATTGGCCGCTTCGCAGTCTCGTCGACCTTCGTTCGGGCGCTGTGGCGAGACGCGCCGCCCGGAGCCGATCGACATGGCGACGCAGGCTGTCGCGGGCTTCGAGACCCTGGTGGCTGGCACCACCCGTCCCGCGGCCTGGCCTCGTCCGGCCTGGATCCGCGCCGCCTCAGGCTCGACGTGACGGAGAGCGCGCCGATGGCCGATTCGGCCCATGTGCTCGCGATCCTCAACCGCCTGCGGGCCTCCGGCGTGCGGATCGCGCTCGACGATGTCGGCACCGGCCATTCGTCCCTGAGCGACCTGCGCCGCTTCCCCTTCGACACGCTCACGAGCGACCGGTCGTTCGTCGCCGACATCCACGACCCCGACACCGCCGCGATCGTGCGGGGGCGATCGTCGGGATCGGCGAGCGGCTCGGCATCACCGCGGAGGGCGTCGAGACGCAAGACCAGCTCGCCCGCATCCGCCGGGAGGGCTGCCGAAGTCCAGGGCTTCCTGTTCAGCCGCCCGCTGCCGAGCGCGGCGAGAGGCAGAGCCGGCCGCAGCGGCGGGCCGCGGGCCGACGCTCACCCGTCCTCCGCCAGCATCCGCCGCAGCCAGTCGATGAAGGCCGAGGCGGCCGGCGAGAGCGGGCGATCCGCTGCCGGCACGGCCGCGAAGCCGTCGGCAAAACGGTGGAACCCGTAAGGCGCGACGAGGCGGCCTGCCGCCAAGTCGTCGCGCACCAGCATCTGCTCGACCAGGGCGACGCCCAGGCCCGACAGGGCGGCCTCGATGCACAGGCCGTTATGCGGGAAGGCGGTGTCCCGCTCCGCCGCGACGTGCCGGCCCGTCGCCGCCTCCCAGGCCGGCCAGGAATGCGGTGCGTAGTCGTGGAGGATCCGGGTCTCGGCGGCGAGGTGCCCCTCCTCGGTCCGGACCGGGTAGCCGGGGGCGCAGACCACCCCGAAGGCCACGTCGCCGAGGCGGATCGCCCGGGCCTCGTCGCGGATCGGATGGGCGAGGCGGTCCCAGCTCAGCACCAGATCGGCGCCGTCGTCGCGGATCTCCCGGGCCGAGGTCATGGAGAGGCGCACCTGCACGGTCGGCCGCTCGCGGTAGAAGCCCGCGAGGCGCGGCACCAGCCAGCGCATCGCGAAGGTCGCCCCGCAGGCGAGATGGACGGTGGCGCCCTGCCCGGCATCGCGCAGGCGCCGGTAGCCCCGCTCCAGGTCGTCGAGCACCCCCGCCACCACTCCCCGAAAGACCTCGCCGGCGGGGGTGAGGCGCAGGCCGGTGCCGGCCTTCTCGAACAGGGCCGTCCCGGCCTGATCCTGGAGCGCCCGCACCTGCCGCGACACCGCCCCGTGGGTGCGCCCGAGTTCCTCCGCCGCCTTCGTCACCGAGCCGAGGCGCGCCGCGGCCTCGAAGGCGCGCAGGGACGAGAGCGGCGGCAGGTGGCGCATGGTCGGTATCTGTGAGTTTTGCGCACGAAGCGTGCTGAAGAACTCAATATACGGCGATGCCCGTCCGGGGTAGCTGTGCCGGGCCAAGAACAGAAGGAGACCTGCCGTGGCTGCCACCGTCATCCCGTTCCCGATGCACCGCGTCGCCGGCGCCCGGCGGATGCGGACCGTGAGCCACGCGCACGAACCGCGCCTCGCCGGGGTGGCGGTCCTGCGGGGGTGGGTGCGGCGCTGGTTCGCCCGCCGCCGCCTCGCCCGGGACCTGCCCTTCATGACCGCCGAGACCCTGGCGGATATCGGGCTCAGCCGCGCCGAGGCCCTGGCCGAGGTGCACCGCCCGTTCTGGCGCTCCGGCGCGCACGACGCAGCCTGACCCTGCGCGCGCGGCCGGTTGACCGGCCGCAGGCCCGCTGCCAGCCTGTTCCCGCCGGGGCCGGACAAGACGCCCCGCCGGGAGGATCCACCTGTGTCCCTAAGCGTTCGCGCCGCCATTCTGCATCACGCCCCCGTCGCGCGGCCCTATGCCGAAACGCGGCCTTTGCGCATCGAGACGATCGAACTCGACCCGCCGGGGCCGGACGAGGTGCTGGTGAAGATTGCCGGCGCCGGCCTGTGCCATTCCGATCTCTCGGTCATCAACGGCGACCGGATTCGGCCGGTGCCGGTGGCCCTCGGCCACGAGGCGTCCGGCATCGTCGAGGAGACCGGGCCGGGCGTCACCGACCTTCGGCGCGGCGACCATGTGGTGATGTCCTTCGTGCCGACCTGCGGCTGCTGCGCGCCCTGCCGCGAGGGACGCGGCGCCCTGTGCGAGCCCGGCAACGCTGCCAACGGCCGCGGCACGCTCCTGTCCGGCGCCAAGCGCATCCACTGCGACGGCGTCGAGGTGAGCCACCACAGCGGCGTCTCGGCCTTCGGCGAATACGCGGTGATCTCCCGCCGCTCGATCGTGAAGATCGAGTCCGACATCCCGCTCGTCGAGGCCGCCCTGTTCGGCTGCGCGGTGATGACCGGCGTCGGCGCGGTGGTGAATACCTGCCGGGTGCAGATGGGCCAGAGCGTCGCGGTGGTGGGCCTCGGCGGCGTCGGCCTCTCGGCGCTGATCGGAGCCGTGGCCAGCGGAGCCGGCCGCATCGTCGCGGTCGACCTGTCGGAGGACAAGCTCAGGGTCGCCCGCGAGCTCGGCGCCACCGACGCCTTCCTGGCCTCCGACCCCGACGCCGTCGCGGCGATCCGGGACGCCACCGATGGCGGCGTCGATTACGCCCTGGAGATGGCCGGCTCGGTCAAGGCGTTCGACACCGCCTACCGCATCACCCGCCGCGGCGGCACCACGGCGACTGCCGGCCTCGCCAACCCGAACCACAGCTTCACCCTGCCGCCGGTCGGCCTTGTCGGCGAGGAGCGGGTGGTGCGGGGCAGCTACATGGGCTCCTGCGTCCCGGCCCGGGATATTCCACGCTACATCGCGATGTATCGGCAGGGCCGCCTGCCGGTGAACAAGCTGATGACCGGCACCCTCACCCTCGACCAGATCAACGAGGGCTTCGACCGGCTCGACCGCGGCGAGGCAATCCGGCAGGTGATCGCGATGTAGAATGCCGAGAGCGTGGCGCTCCTCCCACAGATTCGAGAACCACCACGTCATTCCGGGACCGCGCAGCGGAGCCCGGCATTCAGAATTCCGGTCGTGCTCAATACCGCGGGTCGCGTTCCATTCTATTCTGAATGCCCTGAGCGTCCGGGCGTGCCTGCGGCACTCCGGGCTCGGCTGTCGCTGCCCCGGAATGGCGACGGAGGGGGGGTGTTTCGGCGAGGCAACCGAAACGCCGTGACGGCGCCAGTCGCGCCGCGGTCCCGACACTCCGGCATCTCAGCGTGCGCGATCGAGACGAGCGTGTCCGATCGACCACGGCCGGGGTTTTTCTTGGCCCGATCTCTTCCCTCGACCACTCGCGTCGTTGGGCGCGGCAGCGCTGCACTTGTCCGGCGGGCGCGCTCATGCATCGATGCGCAACCGCGACGACGGGTCCGCCGCTGCCGGCCCGAGGGACTTCTTTTTCAAGGACGTGCCATGGGGCTGTTTCAGGATGCCTTCTCCCGGGTTGGCCGGGTCGTCATGTCCTATGCCGGCGACACCGCCTTCCTCCACGCCGCCTGCTCGGCCGCCGCCGCCGTGATCCTGGCCGACCAGGAGATCGACGAGGAGGAGATCGAGACCGCGCTGACCGACCTCAGCAACAACCCGATCCTTCAGAAGTCCTACGGCGTGCTGAAGCTGGAGCAGGAGCTGCACGAGGCGATCGCCCGGGCGAAGAGCCGGGCCGGGCGGCTGGAAAACCTGCGCTTCGTCGGCGCCATCGCCGACCGCCCGCTGGAGCAGCGCCAGGACGTCTTCCTCATCGCCGCCGACGTCGCCGACCAGGGCGGAATCAGCGAGCTGGAGCACAAGGCCCTCGACGACATCGCCGAGGTGCTCGGCGTCGAGAAGGCAGCCCTTCTGGGCGTCTGAGCGAAGCCGATCTCCGCATCGCGAAGCGATCAATCGGACATCGGATGGGGGCCTGACACGGCGCCCGCCCGCCATATCTCCTCCCCACCCGAAGGATGGGAAGGGCGTGGCGATGGATGTCGGATTTCTCGGGCTCGGCCGGATGGGCCGGGGGATGGCCCTCAACCTGGTGAAGGCGGGCCATCGGGTTCGGGTATGGAACCGCTCGCCGCAGGCGGCGGAAGCCCTGCGTGCCCAGGGCGCCGAGCCGGTGGCGACCCCCGCCGAGGCGTTCCGGGGCGACGCCGCCGTGACGATGCTGGCCGACGACGCCGCGCTCCGCGCCGTCCTCATCGAGGGCGGCCTCCTCGACCAGGCCGAGAAGCCCAAGGTGCATCTCGGCACCAGCACCATCTCGGTCGCGCTCGCCGAGGAATTGGCGGCGGTCCACGGCCGGGCGGGTGTGCCTTACGTGTCGGCGCCGGTCTTCGGCCGTCCCGACGTGGCGGAGGCGGGCAGGCTCACCATCCTGGCCGCCGGCCCGGACGACGCGATCGCAGCGGCGCAGCCGCTCCTCGACGCGATGGGGGCAAAGACCTGGCGCTTCGGCGAGGCGCCGGCCCGAGCCAACGCGGTCAAGCTCGCCGGCAACATGATGATCGTCGCGGCGATCGAGGCGATGGGCGAGGCGGTGGCCCTCGCCAAGGCGCACGGGGTGTCGGCCGCCGACCTTCTCGACCTCCTGACGAACACGATCTTCGCCGCGCCCGTCTACAAGAACTATGGCGGCGCCATCGCCGCCGGCCGCTACGAGCCGCCGGGCTTCGGGCTGGCGCTCGGCGCCAAGGACGTGCGCCTGGCGCTCGCCGCAGCGGAGACCGTCCGGGTGCCGATGCCGCTCGCCAGCGTCCTGCGCGACGGCCTGCTCGATGCGCTGGCGCATGGCGACGGCGAGAAGGACCTGGCGGCGCTCGCCACCGTCTCGCTGCGGCGGGCGGGGAGGGAGTGATCCGACGTCCGGACGATTCGGTCCGGACGTCGGATCGCCAGCCCGCGCGGTGGAACCGTCGGCTCCACACGCCTGAGCGAAGCCGATGTCCGCATCGCGAAGCGATCGGTCGGACATCGGATGACCCACGCCGGTCAGGGACACTACTCGGCGGCGATGCGCCGCGGGCCGAGATCGAGGGAGGCGTGGCCGAGCGTCTCCGCGACCGCGGTCAGGATCCGCGACAGGGCCTCGAAGCCGGGGCGGGGCAGGAGATTGCGCTCGTCCATGTAGAGGGCGCGATTGACCTCGATCTGGAGGGCGTGGCGGCCGAAAGCCGGCTCGCCGTAATGCTCGGTGATGAAGCCGCCCGCATAGGGCTTGTTGCGCACCACCCTGAGGCCGTGGCCGCGGAAGGCGGCCTCGGCGCAGTCGATCAGGTCGGGCGCGCAGGAGGTGCCGAAGCGGTCGCGCGGTCCTGATCGATTGCCACTCGATGCCGTCGAGCAGCCTCGCCCGGGACGAGGGGGCGACGGTCGACGTGGTGCTGGGCGACCGCTTCGGCACCTCCTGCGCGCCCGACCTGATCGACTGCGCCGAGGCCGCCTTCCGCGGCCACGGCCTCAGGGTGGTGCGCAACAAGCCCTATGCGGGCGGCTTCATCACCGAG
>NZ_LABX01000440.1 GCF_001043915.1 Methylobacterium aquaticum
CGTGCCGAACATCGCCTCGTCGCGGACGAGCAGCGGCGGCACCACCTCGGTATAGCCGTGCTCACCGGTGTGCAGGTCGAGCATGAACTGGCCGAGCGCCCGCTCCAGCCGGGCGATGGGGCCTTTCAGCACCACGAAGCGCGAGCCCGAGAGCTTCGCGGCGGTCTCGAAGTCCATCAGGCCCATGGCCTCGCCGAGCTCGAAATGCTGGCGGCCCTCCTCGCTGAGGCCCCGCCCCGCGAAGCGGCTCTTCTCGACGTTGTCGTGCTCGTCGCAGCCCTCCGGCACGTCCGGGTTCGGGAGGTTGGGGATCGCCGCCAGGCGCTCGGTCAGGGCTTTGCCGGCAGCCTCCGCCGCCGCGTCGAGCGCCGGCGCCTCCTCCTTCAGCCGGGCGACCTCGGCCATCAGCGCCTGGGCCCGCGCCTCGTCCTTCGCCTTCTTGGCCGCGCCGATCTCCTTCGAGAGGGCGTTGCGCCGCTCCTGCGCCCCTTGAGCCGCCGAGATCGCGGACTTGCGGGCATCGTCGAGGCCGATCAGCTCGGCCGAGAGCGGCTCCAGCCCACGGCTCGCCAGACCCTTGTCGAAGGCGGCCGGGTTGTCGCGGATGGCCCGGATGTCGTGCATGGCGCGGTCCGAATCGTTGTCTTCAAGAGGCCGGACAGTCCGGCCGGCGACGCCAGGACGCTTTGCAGCATCGGCCCAGCGGCGACAAGGGAGGGACCTTTCCGGTCGATGAATGCGTCCAGCGCAGCCCCGCTTGCAGCCGCCCGCCCGGCCGTGAGAAGAGCCCGACGTGCCGGTCACGGTCCCGCGACCGCCTCCGGCCCGAACTTTGCAGAACTGGTCAACGCATGAACATCTTCGCCGCCTTCGAGGCCCGCATCGGCGAG
>NZ_LABX01000441.1 GCF_001043915.1 Methylobacterium aquaticum
GCCCGCCTGGCTGCACCAGGCCCTGATGCTCCAGGCGGGCCACCTGCCGGCGACGGCCGCCACCGTCGTCGGCCATGACCTCGCCTGGCTCGCCGCCGCCTGCGGCGAGGACCGGGACGGTCCTGCGGCCGAACCACCGGCCGACTGGACCGAGGGCAGCGTCGCCGAGCGCCGCCCCGCCTTCGCGGCCTTCCGGGCCCGCGACCCGGAGGGGGCGCGGACGGCCCTGGAGGCGGTCTTCCGCAAGGAGAAGGCCGATGCCCGCGAGGCGCTGGTCGGCGCCCTGTGGACCGGGCTGTCGCCGGCCGATGAGCCGTTCCTCGAATCCTGCCTCGACGACCGCGCCGGGGGCGTGCGCGAGGCGGCGCAGCGCCTGCTGCCGCGCCTCCCCCGCTCGCTCTACGCCTCGCGTATGGCGGTGCGGGCGAGTGCCGCCCTCGTCATCGAGCGCAAGGCCCGTCTGCTGCGGAGCGCGGCGCCCGAACTGGTCGTGACGCTCCCGGAGGAATCCCCCACGCTGGCCCGCGACGGCGTCACCCCCAATGCGTGGGAGCAGCGCGGCGGCGGCATCCGGGCCGGGCTCCTGCGGGACATCCTGGCGCGCACCCCGCTCCACGCCTTCGCGGGCCATCCACCGCGGCTCTGGATCGAGCTGGCCATGCGCAGCGAATGGTCGGAGCCGATCGTCCGGGGCCTGTTCGAGGCGATGGCGCGCGAGCGCGACCCGGCCTGGACCCGGGCCGCCATCGATCTTCTGGCCGAGGCATACGAGGGCAAGGTGTCGGGCATCCGGCGCACCAACGAGCTGCTCGGCCGGTGGGTGCAGGCCGTCGACCTTCTATCCGCGGCCGAGTGGGAGGCGACGGTCGCGGAGCTGATCCGCGCCCGCAAGATCGAGGTGGTGCTGGCGATGCTGGAGAAGGGCCCGGACGCCTTCTCCGAGCGGTTCAGCGCCGCGCTGATCGACTGGCTCGCCTTCGTCGTCCGCGGCTCCGAGAGCCTGCGGCGCGACCTCGCCAAGCCCTGGCGGATCGCCGGCCTCGGCGAACGGCTGTGGCCGGGCGAGGACATCGCGGCGACCGCCGCGGCGCTTGCCGCGCGGCTGCCGGAGGACGAGGGCAACGACCGCCTGCGCCAGCAGGTCGCCAGCCTGACCGAAACGCTCGACATGCGCGTCGCGATCCGGCGCGAGTTCCAATCGTGAGACGCTTTCCGGAAGGAATCTCCCGGAAAGCGTCTCACCGGCCCGCGCGGCGCAGGAGCGAAGCCGCTTTCCGCATCGCGAAGCGATCGAGCGGAAAGCATATGACATGCAGGGAGACAGCCCGAGGATGACGACCAAAGCCGCGCAGCTTCGCCAAGCCGCCGAGGACGCCTTCGCCGAGGAGATCGCCGCCCTGCGGCAGGCCGACGACCGGCCGCGCCCGCCGAACTGGCAGATGTCGCCGCAAGCCGTCGTCACCTATCTGCTCGGCGGAAAACTCGCCTCCGGCTTCGAGGTCACCCCGAAATACATCGGCGACCGGCGCCTGATGGAGGTGGCCGTCGCGACGCTCGCCACCGACCGGGCGCTGCTCCTGCTCGGCGTGCCCGGCACCGCCAAGAGCTGGGTCAGCGAGCACCTGGCGGCGGCAATCTGCGGCACCTCGCGGCTGATCGTGCAAGGCACCGCCGGCACCAGCGAGGAGGCGATCCGCTACGGCTGGAACTACGCGCTGCTGCTGGCCAAGGGGCCGAGCCGCGAGGCGGTGGTCGGCTCGCCGGTGATGCGGGCGATGAACGAGGGCCGCATCGCCCGGGTCGAGGAGCTGACCCGCATCCCGTCCGAGACGCAGGACAGCTTCATCACCATCCTGTCCGAGAAGACCCTGCCGATCCCCGAGCTGAACGAGGAGGTGCCGGCGCAGAAGGGCTTCAACCTCATCGCCACGGCCAACAACCGGGATCGCGGCGTCAACGAATTGTCGAGCGCCCTCAAGCGCCGCTTCAACACCGTGGTGCTGCCGCCGCCGGCCACGATCGAGGCGGAGATCGCCATCGTCGAGAGCCGGGTCGCCTCGCTCGGCCGCGCCTTCGAGATTCCGGCCGAGCCGCCGGGCGCCGACCAGATCCGCCGCGTCGTCACGATCTTTCGCGAGTTGCGCGAGGGCGTGACGGTGGACGGCAAGAGCAAGGTCAAGCAGCCCTCCGGCACGCTCTCGACGGCGGAGGCGATCAGCGTCGTCGGCAGCGGGCTGGCGCTCGCGGCGCATTTCGGCGACGGCCGCCTCTCGGCGAGGGATCTGGTGTCGGGCATCTCGGGCGCGGTGGTGAAGGACCCGGTGCAGGACGCGATCGTCTGGCGCGAGTACCTCGAGACGGTGGTCAAGGAGCGCGACGGCTGGAAGGATTTTTATAGGGCCGCCCGCGCGGGCGCGTGACCTGAGCGATGCCCGACATCCGCCTCTTCGGCATCCGCCACCACGGCCCCGGCTCGGCCCGCTCGCTCCAGGCGGCGCTCACCGAGTTCGCGCCCGATTGCCTGCTGATCGAGGGACCGCCGGATGCCGACGCGCTGATCCCCCTCGCGGCGCACGACGCGATGGCGCCGCCGGTGGCGCTCCTCGTCTACCGGCCCGACCGGCCGCGCGACTGCGCGTTCTTCCCCTTCGCGGCCTTCTCGCCCGAATGGGTGGCGATGCGCCACGGGCTGGCGGCCGGCGCCGCGATCCGCTTCATCGACCTGCCGCACGCGATCCAGCTCGCCGACGGCTTCGGTGCGTCCCCGGAGGGCGATGCCGCGCCGG
>NZ_LABX01000442.1 GCF_001043915.1 Methylobacterium aquaticum
CAGCAGCCGCTCCAGGATCACTCCGAAGATCCCGACGACGATGGGTGCCAGCAGCAGCGCCCACCAATAGCCGAGGCCGGCATAATTCAGCAGCATCCAGGCGACGAAGGCGCCCATCATGTACTGGGCGCCGTGGGTGAAGTTGATGATGTTCAACAATCCGAAGATGATCGCCAGCCCGAGCGACAGGATGGCGTAGAACGAGCCGTTGATGAGGCCGAGCAGGAGCTGGCCGAACAGCGCCTGCATGGGGATGCCGAGGATCATGGGCATGGGGTCTGGCGACTCGCGTGGGGGCCGGGCCGGGTGCGGAAGGGGCCGGCGGCGCCGCGTGGCGCCGCCGGAAGTGGGGTCAGCTCTTGTTCACCAGCGGGCAATTGCCCTGGTTGAGCGGGCGGAACGCCTCGCTGCCGGGGATCGTCGCCAGGGTCTTGTAGAGGTCCCACGGGCCCTTCGACTCGGCCGGCTTCTTGACCTCGAACAGGTACATGTCGTGGATCGTGCGGCCGTCGGGGCGAATGTTGCCCTTGCCGAAGAGCGGATCGTCGGTCGGGATCTCCTTCATCTTGGCGACGACCTTCGATCCGTCGGAGGCCGATTTCAGCGCCTCGACGGCCTTGAGGTAGTGCAGCACGCTGGCATAGACGCCGGCCTGCACGGCGGTCGGCTTCTTGCCGCCGGCCTGCTTGGCGAAGCGGTCGGAAAAGGCGCGGGTGCCGTCGTTGAGGTCCCAGTAGAACGGCTCGGTGAGCACCAGCCCCTGCGCCACCTTCGGGGTCAGGGCGTGGATGTCGGAGGAGAAGATCAGCAGGCCGGCGATGGCCTGGCCGCCCTCGGTGATGCCGAACTCCGCCGCCTGCTTGATGGCGTTGATGGTGTCGCCGCCGGCATTGGCGAGCCCGATCACCTTGGCGCCGGACCCTTGCGCCTGGAGCAGGAAGGACGAGAAGTCGGCGGTCGGGAACGGCGTCTTGACCGCACCGATCACCTTGCCGCCGTTCCTGGTGACCACCTCGGTGGTGTCGCGCTGGAGCGCCTGGCCGAAGGCGTAGTCGGCGGTGAGGAAGAACCAGGTGGAGCCGCCGCGCTTGACCATCGCGCCGCCGGTGCCGTTCGCCAGGGCGACCGTGTCGTAGGTCCAGTGGACGGTGTTGGGCGAGCATTGCGGCCCGGTGAGGTCGGCGGTGCCGGCGCCCGAATTGATGAACGCCTTGTTCTTCTCGCGGGTGACCTGGTTGATGGCCAGCGCCACCGACGAGGTCGGCACGTCGAAGATCGCGTCGACGCCGTCGCGATCGTACCATTGCCGGGCGATCGAGGCGCCGACATCGGGCTTGTTCTGGTGGTCGGCGGCGACGATCTCGACCTTCAGGCCCTTCTCGGCGGCCTTGAAGTCCTCCACCGCCATGCGGGCGGCGGCGACCGAACCCTCGCCCGAGATGTCGGCATAGACGCCCGAGCGGTCGTTCAGCACGCCGATCTTCACCGGGGTCTGTGCGAGCGCCTGGCTCGCGGCGACGGCGCAGACTGCGCTGGCGAGCAGCAACCGTTTCAGCATCGAGTATCCTCCCTGGTGGTGCCGCCCGCACGCGGCGGCGTTCGTGTCGAAGTCCGGGCGGGCTCGCAGACCCACCTCTCGTTTCGAGGACGTCCCGGCCGCTGTCAGGGCCGCGCGCCCTCGGTCGGTACCGCCGTCTCCGCCTGCGCGGCCTTGGTGACGAGCGGGCAGCCGCCCTGGTCGAGGGGCCGGAAAGCCTCTGCGCCGGGAATCGTCGCCAGCGTCCTGTAGAGGTCCCACTCGCCCTTGGACTCGGACGGCTTCTTGACCTCGAACAGGTACATGTCGTGGATCTTGCGCCCGTCCGGCCGGATCGTGCCCTTGCCGAAGAGCGGATCGTCGGTCGAAAGCTCCTTCATCTTCGCCACGACCCGCCGGCCGTCATCGGCCCGGTGCAGGGCCGCCACGGCCTTGAGGTAGTGCAGCACCCCGGCATAGACCCCGGCCTGGGCGGCGGTGGGCTTGCGGCCGGAAAAGCGGCGGGCGAACCGGTCGGAGAAGGCGCGGGTGCCGTCGTTGAGGTCCCAGTAGAACGGCTCGGTCAGGACCAGCCCCTGCGCCACCTTCGGGGTCAGCGCGTGGATGTCCGAGGAGAAGATCAGCAGGCCGGCGAGCGCCTGGCCCCCCTCCGTCACCTTCAGCCGCGCCGCCTCGCGCACCGCCCCGATCGTGTCGCCGCCGGCATTGGCCAGCCCGATCACCTTGGCGCCCGATCCTTGCGCCTCGCGCAAGGCGGGGCCGAAGTCCGAGGCCGGGAACGGCGTCTTGACGCTGCCCAGCACCCTGCCGCCGTTGCGCAGGATCAGCGCCGTGGTGTCGCGCTGCACCGCCTCGCCGAAGGCGTAGTCGGCGGTGACGAAGAACCAGGTATCGCCACCGCGCTTGACCATGGCGCCGCCGGTGCCGTTCGCCAGGGCGACCGTGTCGAAGGTCCAGTGGACCGTGTTGGGCGAGCAATCCGGGCCGGTGAGATCGGCCGTGCCGGCGCCCGAATCGACGAAGACCTTGTTCCTCTCGCGGGTGACCGCGTGGACCGCGAGCGCCACCGAGGAGGTCGGCACGTCGAAGATCGCGTCCACGCCCTCTCGGTCGTACCAGACGCGGGCGAGGGCCGCGCCGACCGCCGGCTTGTTCTGGTGGTCGCCGGCCACGATCTCGACCGCGAGATCGTGGCTTTGCTGGCGGAAATCCTCCACCGCCATGCGGGCCGCGACAACCGAGCCCTCGCCCGAGATGTCGGCATAGACGCCCGAGCGGTCGTTGAGCACGCCGATCTTCACCGGGGTCCCGGCGAACGCCGCCACGCTCGGGGCCACGCTCGACGCCATACCCGCCAGCAGGGCCGTGAGGAGGACCCGCGCCCGCATCACACGCCGAGATAGGTGTGGAGCTTGTCGATGTTGGCGTCGAGGTCGCGGTTGGGGATCATGTCGATCACCCGGCCCTGCTCGA
>NZ_LABX01000443.1 GCF_001043915.1 Methylobacterium aquaticum
GCATGTGTATAAGAGACAGATCCTATGGCGGCCAGGGCGGCCAGGGCGGCGGCGGCGGTTCGGCCGCGGGCGACGGCAACAAGGGCGGCCATGGCGGGGCGGGCGGCAACGGCAGCTTCGGTGGCGTCGGCGGCGCCGGCGGCCAGGGCGGCAACGTCTACTGATCCGCGATGATCGCAACGGCGCCGCGCCGATCCTCTGCCCGGCGCCGCACTCCCGGCCTTCCATCCGCCGGGTCGGCGGCGGGCCTCCGGTCCTCGTCGGCTCCCGGCCCGCTAGGGCCGGTGCCGGCAGTCCGGCCTCTCGGGCCGCTCGCTGATGATCCAGGCTCCGCGGCCTCGGTCGCCGCACCGCGGAGGAGACCGTCGTCCAGACCCCCCGGTCCGGGCGGCACGCGGTCGGCGGCCCTAACCCGGATGTGAGACCGATCCGATGAAGACTCTCCCCTTACTGCTGATCGCGGGCGGCACGATCGCGGCCGGCGCCGTCGCGGCGACCGGGCCCGGGCCGTCAGCCCCAGATTCCTCCGCGCTCGTGCGGCGGACCGGATCGGGCGATGGCGCCGGGCTGCCTGGAGCCCCCGGCGGACGGGCCGGCGCGCCGGGCCGTCCCGGCGGCTGGAGCGGCGGCTGGGCCGATGGCGGCGATCAGGCCGAGCCCGAGGGCCTGCGGGCCTATTGCGTCGCCGTGCTCGGCGGGTCCGGTTCGCGCTCGCGGGCCGGCACGTTCCGCCCGGGCGACTGCGTCGGCCTGTTCGCCGCGATGGCGCGACCCGACCTGCCCGGGTACGAGGACGACGTGCCGAATCCGGGCTCCGCGCTCGGCCGGACCTGCGCCACGCTGCTGAAGCCCGGCGTCCTGCCGCAGGCCGGCGAGCCCGAGGCGTGCAGTGCCTACGTGGCGAGCCTCGAGACGAGCGGCCGGCGTCGCGAGGCGGCCGGCGCGGGGTCCGGCGCGGGGTCCGGCGGAAGAGCGCCGGATGGGCCGAGCATCGATGGCGGCATCGGCGGCCGTGGCGGGCCCGGCGGCTCAGGGCGCTGACGCGGGACCAGGCCAGATCCAGGCTAAGCGGATTTCGCCGGAGTGGTCACCGGATCGGCGGCAAAAATCTGCGACAAAACAGAAACTGAATCGGGCGAAGCGTGGGCCCGCCAATGCAGGGCTGAGGGACGCCCCCTCGCGCGAAACGCCCCTCGATCGGTTCGATCGAGGGGCCGCGTGTCATCGCAACAGCCCAAGAGGCTCACGCATCGCTTCGGTCTGTGGCAAGCCCGAGCCCGTCGCGTCGATCTCGGGCAAGCCCGAGCCCCGTCGTTTCGATCTCGGGCAAGCCCGAGATCGACGGGACCGACGCGATCAGAACAATCCCTCGATCCGGCCCTCGGCGTCGAGATGGATGCCCTCGGCCGCCGGCACCTTCGGCAGGCCCGGCATGGTCATGATCTCCCCGCAGATCGCCACCACGAAGCCGGCTCCGGCCGAGAGGCGCACGTCGCGCACCGCCACCACGTGGCCGCTCGGGGCCCCGGTCAGGCTCGGATCGGTCGAGAACGAATACTGTGTCTTGGCCA
>NZ_LABX01000444.1 GCF_001043915.1 Methylobacterium aquaticum
GGTCAACGGCGTGTGCGCGCCGGCCTCTGGCGTCCCCACAAAAATAGGACATTATCAGCTCTACTAGCGCCACCGCGCAGGCTGATCCAAGCGGGGCAGAACTAGATGGAAGCTCGCTGCTTAATCAGGCAGCAAATAAGGTTTTGCGCAGTGGGCACGTTAATTTCAATCATATTTGCAATTATATCATTTTTATTGTGGTATGGATCTAATAAAGATCATGTTGAAAGAACAGGATTTAATCTACCATCTGCCAATGCGAGGAAACGGATCAGGCGCAACGCTCGTAGGAAGGGCATCAGTGAGACCGAGGCGCATGCCGAATGGGTTATAAATAAGCGGGCTCGCCTGCCAAAGGAGACCTATGCACCTGATCGGAGATCGACACCTACACCTGCAATTTCGGGACAAATACCCAACCATCCACTTATAGCGCTACCAGTTTCAGATAATGATCCGGAACCTGTATTCCTGATCTCATCGCCCGTTCAAGCCGAGATGTCCTACAAGGGGCATCCGTACAGCCTGCATTCCGACTATACGGTCTCGGGTGTGCTAAACGGATCTCAGGTCCAATGGAAGAGCGTCCATTCTTTCCGGCGATGGGTCGATGCCAA
>NZ_LABX01000445.1 GCF_001043915.1 Methylobacterium aquaticum
TCCGGCGGGACGGGTTCATCGCCTGGTCGCGGGAGGCATAAAGCCTTCCCCGGGCACCCGGTACGCGGGACGTAGGAGCGAGGTCACCCATGGCCAACACGCTGGTCGGTCGCAAGCGCATTCGCAAATTCTTCGGCAAGATCAAGGAAGTCGCCGAGATGCCGAACCTCATCGAGGTTCAGAAGGCATCCTACGACCAATTCCTGATGATGGACGAGCCGGAAGGCGGACGGGGCGACGAAGGCCTGCAGACCGTGTTCAAATCGGTCTTCCCGATCTCCGACTTTTCGGCGACCGCGCTCCTCGAATTCGTCAAGTACACGTTCGAACAGCCGAAATACGACGTCGACGAGTGTCGCCAGCGCGGCATCACCTTCGCGGCTCCCCTCAAGGTGACGCTGCGCCTCATCGTGTTCGATGTCGACCCGGATACCGGCGCGAAGTCCGTCAAGGACATCAAGGAGCAGGAC
>NZ_LABX01000446.1 GCF_001043915.1 Methylobacterium aquaticum
GGCCGCCGCGAGGATACGCGCCAGCGCCTCGGCGACGGGAAGGAGCGCGGTCATGCCTGCACCTCCCAGACGCCCGAGCGGCCGCCGCTCTTGTGCAGCAGCCGCACGCCCTCGACCCGCATGCCCCGGTCGGCGGCCTTCACCATGTCGTAGACCGTGAGGCAGGCCACCGAGACGGCGGTCAGCGCCTCCATCTCGACCCCGGTCGGCCCCTGGACCCGCACCTCCGCGGTGACGCGGATCCCCGGCAGGCTCTCGTCGGGCTCGCACTCGACCCGGACCTTGGTGAGCAGCAGCGGGTGGCAGAGCGGGATCAGCTCGTGGGTGCGCTTGGCCGCCATGATGCCGGCGAGGCGCGCGGTGCCGAGCACGTCGCCCTTCTTGGCATCGCCCTCGCGGATCAGCCGCAGGGTCTCCGGCTGCATCACCACCAGGCCCTCGGCGTGGGCGGCACGGTCGGTCGCGGCCTTGTCGGTGACGTCGACCATGGTGGCGGCGCCGGCGGC
>NZ_LABX01000447.1 GCF_001043915.1 Methylobacterium aquaticum
ATACCAACGGTCGTTGAAAACGACCTTTGGTTCTGTTCTCGAATTTTCGCCAAGCCTCTAGCTTAACATCGAAAATTCGAGATGGGTCAACGGCCCGATGCGTCAGCATCTTGGGCCGTTGGTATTATGGGCTCGGACTGGCTCGCAATCACGCTTTCCTGGACGGCAACAAACGGATGTCGGCCGTGGTGACCGAACTTTTCCTCGCCATCAACGGCTACGAGGTGACGGCTGCCGACGACGATGTCGTTTGGACCTGGACAGCCATCGCTGCGGCGGAGATGACGGAGGAGGACATCACGGCCTGGATCAGGCGCTTCGCCTCGGCTTCTCCGTAGCCACGAACGTAGTGGTCTCCGCTCATGGCGACACTCACGATCCGCGATCTCGACATCCAACTTGAAGAAGCGCTGCGCGCAACGGCCGGTGGCCATCGGTCGGCCGCCGCGGTTCGAGGAGTCATCATCCGCGACCACGGCGTCTGATCCCGGGTAGTTGCGGCCCGGACGCTCTCCTCAATGCGCCGACACCCCCCGCGCCGGCACGATGTCGTTGGCGATCACCTCGCCGAACGGGCCGTCGTTGCGCGCGCCCGTCGCCGCGGTGCCGGTGGTGCTGCGCAAGGGGAGCTTCGGGAAGACCAGCTCGGCGAAGCGGTAGGCTTCCTCCAGGTGCGGATAGCCGGAGAGGATGAAGCGGTCGATGCCGAGATCGATGTATTCCTTCATCCGGTCGGCGACCTGGTCGGGGGAGCCGACCAGCGCGGTGCCGGCCCCACCCCGCACCAGGCCGACGCCGGCCCAGAGGTTCGGCGAGACCACCAGCCTGTCGCGCCGGCCGCCATGGAGCTGCATCATCCGGCTCTGGCCGACGGAATCCTGGCGCGCCAGGGTCGCCTGCGCCTTGGCGATGGTGGCGTCGTCGAGGCGCGAGATCAGCGACTCCGCCGCCTCCCAGGCCGCGGACTCGGTCTCGCGCACGATGACGTGCAGGCGGATGCCGTAGGAGAAGGTCTTTCCGCGCGTCTCCGCCGCCTCGCGGGCCCGGGCGATCTTTTCCGCCACGCCGGCCGGGGGCTCGCCCCAGGTCAGGTAGACGTCGCAATGCTCGGCCGCGACCTCGATCCCGGCCGGCGACGAGCCGCCGAAATAGAGCGGCGGGTAGGGCTTCTGCACCGGCGGGAAGATCAGCCGGCCGTCCTCCACCTGGAGGTGCTCGCCCCGGTAGGTCACGGTCTCGCCGGCGAGGAGCCCGCGCCAGACCCGCAGGAACTCGTCGGTCACGGCGTAGCGCTCGTCATGGCCGAGGAACACGCCGTCGCCGCGCAGCTCCACCGGGTCGCCGCCCGTCACCACGTTGATGAGGAGGCGCCCGTCCGAGATCCGGTCGAGGGTGGCGGCCATCCGGGCGGCGGTCGAGGGCAGTTGCAGGCCCGGCCGCACCGCCACCAGGAAGCGCAGGCGCTGGGTCAGCGGTGCGAGCGCCGAGGCGACGACCCAGGAATCCTCGCAGGAGCGCCCGGTCGGCAGCAGCACGCCGAAATAGCCGAGCTCGTCCGCCGCCTGGGCGATCTGGCGCAGGTAGGGCAGGGTGACGGCCCGGGCGCCGTCCTGGGCGCCGAGATAACGGCCGTCGCCGTGGGTGGGCAGGAACCAGAGGACATCGGTCTGGCCGGTCATGGCAACAAGTCTCCGGGAAGGAGGGCGCTCACGCGCGCCCGTCGAGCAGGTGGTCGAGGATGCGGCCTTCGAGGGCCGCCAGATCCGGGTCGCCGCGGCGGCGCGGGCGGGGCACCGGCACCGCCAGGTCGAGGGCGATGCGGCCGGCCTCGACCACGAGGATGCGGTCGGCGAGCGCCACCGCCTCGGCGACGTCGTGGGTGACGAGGAGAGCCGTGAACCCTTGCCCGCGCCAGATCCGCTCGATCATCGCCTGCATGTCGATGCGGGTCAGCGCGTCGAGGGCCCCGAGGGGCTCGTCGAGGGCGAGCAGTCCCGGCCGGCTGACGAGGGCGCGGGCGAGCGCCACCCGCTGGCGCTGGCCGCCCGAGAGAGTGGCGGGCCACTGCTCCGCCTTCTCGGCGAGGCCGACCTCCTTGAGCGCCGCGGCGGCGCGGGCCCGCCGCTCCGCCGCCGTGCCGCCGCGCAGGCCGACCGCGACGTTGTCGAGGACGCTCGCCCAGGGCAGGAGGCGCGGCTCCTGGAACATGATTCGGCGCGGGGCGTCCCCACCCTCGACCGCGACGCGGCCGGCGCTCGGCGCTTCGAGGCCGAGGATCAGCCGCAGCAGGGTGGACTTGCCGCAGCCCGAGCGTCCGACCACGGCGACGAACTGGCCGGCGGGGATGTGCAGGTCGAGCCCGTCGATGACGGGCTTGCCGCCGTCGAAGCTCTTGGAGAGGCCCCGCAGGGTGAGGCCGAGGCCGGTCGCGCTCCGGTCG
>NZ_LABX01000448.1 GCF_001043915.1 Methylobacterium aquaticum
CCAGGAACAGGCGATGCAGGTCGCGATCGTCGCCGCGGGATTCAGCCCCGCCGAGGCCGACGGCCTGCGCCGCGCCATGGGCACCTTCAAGGGCGACGGCACGATCACCCTCTACGAGGAGAAGCTGGTCGGCGGCATGATCGCCAACGGCTACGACCCGGATTTCGCCGCCCGCACCTATCGCCAGCTCGAAGGCTTCGGCTCCTACGGCTTCCCGGAGAGCCACGCCGCCTCCTTCGCCCTCATCGCCTACGCCTCGTCCTGGCTGAAATGCCGGCACCCGGACGTGTTCGCTTGCGCGCTCCTCAACGCCCAGCCGATGGGCTTCTACGCCCCGGCCCAGATCGTGCGCGACGCTCGCAGCCACGGGGTCGAGGTCCGGCCGATCTGCGTCAACGCCTCGCGCTGGGACTGCACCCTGGAGCCGGCCGGGGAGGGGAGGCTGGCGGTGCGCTTGGGCCTGCGGCTCGTGCGCGGCCTTCCCAACCAGGATGGCGCCCGGATCGCGACGGTGCGGGAGGCCGACCTCTTCCGCTCGGTCGAGGACCTGTGGCGCCGGGCCGGGCTCTCGCTCAAAGGCTTGCGGAGCCTCGCCGCTGCGGATGCCTTCGCGTGCTTAGGGCTAGGGCGGCGCGAGGCCCTGTGGGCGATCCGCGGCCTTGCTCCCGAACCGCTGCCGCTCTTCGCCGCGGCCGACCGGCGCGAGGCCGCCCCCGCCCC
>NZ_LABX01000449.1 GCF_001043915.1 Methylobacterium aquaticum
CCCCTCATACGGAGGCGATGTCCTCCCGTTCCGCACCACCCCGCCTGATCCCCCGCCCGCATCAGGTCGAGGCGATCCGCGCGATCCTGGCGGCGCGGGCGGAGGGGCGGCCAGGCTTCCTCCTCGGCGACATGACCGGGCTCGGCAAGACGCTGTCGGTCTGGGGCGCAGTGGCGGCGATGCCGGAGACCGCCGTGCTGATCGTCTGCCCGAAGGGGGCGATGCCGCAATGGCGGCGCACGATCCGGGATTCGGGGCTGGCCGAGAAGGACGTGACGCTCACGAACTACGAGCGCACCAAGTCCCTGCTGGCGCTTCCCACTGCCAGCCGCCGCCGCTCGGTGCGGGCGAAGAACAACGAGCTGGCCAAGCTGGGCCAGCCCAAGCGCATCTGGCCGATCGTGGTATTCGACGAGGCGCACCGCCTGCGCAACCCGAACTCGCAACAGGGCCAGGCTTGCCGGCGGATGGCCGAGGCGGTGGCCTTCACGGTCTATGCCAGCGCCACCGCCGGTCAGGCGCCGCACGAATTGTCCTATCTCGGGGCGCTGCTCGGCCACGCCGTCGGTCGTCCGGTCGAGACCCTGGCCGATTTCCGGGCCCTGATGCAGCACCTGAAGATCGGCCGCGCCAAGGGGCGCTGGCAGAACTGGTCGTGGGAGCCGAATGCCCGCGACCAGGAGACGATGGCCGACCTGCTCTATCGCGGCCCCCGGGCGATCGGGCTCCGGCGGCGCCCGGCCGACATCGCCGGCTGGCCCGAGGTGCAGCGCGACCTCGCACCCACCGCCCTCGATGCGGCGGCCAAGCGACTCTACGACGCGACCTGGCGCGAGTTCCGCCGCGAATGGGGCCTGGCCGGGGGCTCGAACCGCCGCGCCGCCGGCTGGGCGGCCGATCTGCGCTTCCGCCAGAAAGCGAGCCTGATCCGGGTCGCCGGCACGCTCGACCTCGCCGAGGATCTTTTGATGGCGGGCGAGCAGGTGGCGATCTCGGTCGCCTTCCTGGAGACCGGCGCGGCGCTCGCCGCAGGGCTCACCGGGCGCGGCTGGCGCGCCGGCACCATCGACGGCACGCAGGACCCCGAGACCAACGAGGCGGTCCGGGTTGCCTTCCAGCGCGGCGACCGCGACGCGGTGGTGTTCACCGTCACCGAATCGATCTCGCTCCACCGCAACGAGCTGCCGGGCGGCGAGCGCCCGCGCAGCCTGATCGTCCACGACATGCGCCACAGCGCGATCCAGCTCAGCCAGATCGAGGGCCGCTGCCACCGCGACGGCGAGCGCGCCGCGATCCTGTTCGCCTATGCGGAGGGCACCGTGGAGGAGCGGGTGGCCGCCACGGTGATCGCCCGCATGGCCGGCATGGACAGGATGGCCGGAGAGGACACCTCCCTCCTCGACGCGATCGCGCGGATCATCGATGGTGAGGCGGACCGATCCCCCGACCCGCCCGGGCCGGGGCAAGCCTGAGGGCCGGTCCCATTCCTGCGTCGGCGCCGATGCGCCGGACGTCCCGCCATCCAGGGCGGGACACCAGAAAAGGAGACATCCGATGGTGACGCGAGGCTTCACGGGACGCCGTCCGCCGCGGCCGGAGGCGGAGCGCCTGCCGCCGGGCCAGTACCTCACCGAAGACTTTCCGGTGCTTCAGCTCGGGCCGACGCCGAAGATCGACCTCGCGCGCTGGCGCTTCACCCTGCGGGAGGGATCGAAGCCCCTGGCAAGCTGGACCTGGGACGAGTTCGACGCCCTGCCGCGCACCCGCTGGGCCGGCGACATCCATTGCGTGACCAAGTGGTCGAAGTTCGACACCGCCTGGGAGGGCGTGACGATCGACGACCTTCTGGCGGCGGCGGGACTCGCGGCGCCGACCGCCTACCTGCTGGCCGAAGGCTACGACGACTACACCACCAACGTCCCGGTGGCCGACCTGACCGGCGGCAAAGCCATGGTGGCGACCCGCTATGCCGGCGCGCCGATCACGCCCGACCATGGCGGTCCGGCGCGCCTGCTGGTGCCTCACCTCTACTTCTGGAAGAGCGCCAAGTGGGTGAAGGGCCTGCGCTTCACGCAAAAGGACGAGGCCGGGTTCTGGGAGCTGCGCGGCTACCATATGTATGGTGATCCCTGGCGCGAGCAGCGCTTCACCGGGGATTGAGCGATGGCCCTGACCTGGCAGGAGGCGCGGATCACCGCGACCGTCCCCGAGACGGCGCGGGTGCGGCGCCTCACCCTGGCGGTCGGCTGGTCGGAGCCGTTCCGGGCCGGCCAGCACGTCGACGTGCGCCTCACCGCGCCGGACGGCTACCAGGCCCAGCGCAGCTACTCGATCGCCTCCTCGCCGATGCGGCCGGAGGCGATCGACCTCCTGATCGAGCGCCTCGACGACGGCGAGGTCTCGGGGTTCTTTTCCGACGTGGCCGAGCCCGGCGACGCGATCGAGCTGCGCGGGCCGATCGGCGGCGCCTTCGTGTGGGATCCGGGCATGGGCGGGCCGCTGCTCCTCGTCGGCGGCGGCTCCGGGGTGGTGCCGCTGCTGGCCATGCTGCGTCACCGCGCGGAGGCCGCGCCCGGCGTGCCGGCGCTGCTGCTCTACTCCGCCCGCACCCGCGCGGACGTGATCGCCCGCGCGGAGCTGATGCGCCGCGACGCCGAGGAGCCGGGCTTCCGGCTGCGGCTCGTCCTCACCAGGGAGCCGGGCGGCCGGCGGATCGATGCGCAGACCATCGGCGAGGCGCTCGCCGCCCTCGGGATGCCCGCCCACGCCTTCGTGTGCGGAAGCAATCCCTTCGTCTCCACGGCGGCCGACCTCCTGGTCGAGGCCGGCCTGCCGGCGCGGACGATCCGCACCGAGCGCTTCGGAGGTTAGACCGCGCCCATGCAAGATCTGACAAGGCGAGAGATCACCGGCCAGACCCGGGTTTTCGCGATCCTCGCTGACCCGATCGCCCAGGTGAAGACGCCGCAGGGGCTCAACCGCATCATGGCCGAGCGCGGGGTCGACGGGGTGATGGTGCCGCTCCACGTCGCGGCCGCCGACCTCGCGGCGGTT
>NZ_LABX01000045.1 GCF_001043915.1 Methylobacterium aquaticum
TTTCTGTGCATGACTTTGGGTAGTTCGAACTGGGGCGCTCTGTCTGTCTCCTCTCTGTCGAATGATTATACTTTCTGCAGATTGGGCAGTCCGGACAGGGGCGACAGATCGCTCACCTGTGTGTTGCAGCAGTCGACCTGCTGCAGATTGGGCAGTCCGGACAGGGGCGACAGATCGCTCACCTGTGTGTTGAAGCAGTCGACCTGCTGCAGATTGGGCAGTCCGGACAGGGGCGACAGATCGCTCACCTGTGTGCCGCCACAGTCGACCTGCTGCAGATTGGGCAGTCCGGACAGGGGCGACAGATCGCTCACCTGTGTGCCGCTGCAGTTGACCTGCTGCAGATTGGGCAGTCCGGACAGGGGCGAAATATCTTCTAAATTGACGTTGCCACCAACATCAATAATTATCAAGTCTTTTAGATTGTATACAAAAGACAAACAATTTATGTCGCTATATCGCACATGTAAATCTCTAATATTCACCATTGTGCGAAGAAGATCCGAAAATTTATTTATATTTAATTGAATTCTATCAACGACAAAAATTCCGTATCCCAATCGCAAGGAAACCAAATGATCCAGATCAAACAAGTCCCTCGGCACATCCCGGAGCGGCAAATCCGTGAGATCAAGCGCGCCCGTGCGCCGAACGGCCTCCTCCGCAATCCTCACCTGCGCCTCGGCAAACGCCTTGTCCGGCGACACCCGTCCTGACGACGCCACGCCCACCCCCAGCCGAGCCCCAGGCTCAACTTAAGGTGCACAAGACCCGCGCATCAAGCATCGATGCCCCGGCGACAGGCTGTCACGACGCCCCACCCAGCACGAACCGCTCGATCGCCTCCGCAAACCCCTCCGCCTCGTTCGTCGCCGTCACCTGGGTCGCGGCCCGCTTGACCGCGTCGCTGGCATTGCCCATCGCGACCGACAGGCCGGCGCGGGCGAACATCGCCGTGTCGTTCGCCATGTCGCCGAGCACCGCCACTTGGTCGAGCGGGATGCCCAGATCCCCGGCGATGCGGGCCACGAAGTGGCCCTTGTCGACATGAGGCGGGGTGACGTCGAGATAATAGACCTGTGAGCGGTGGACTGCCGCGCCGTCGCCGATCTCCTCCGCCAGACGCGGCTCGAGGGCGGCGAGGCGGGCGTGGTCGCGGGAGACGCCGACGAGCTTCGCCGCGCGGGCGAGATGCGGCGCAAGGTCGTCGACCACGCGGGGGCCGGCCTGGAGAGTGCGGCGCTCCAGATCGGTATAGGGGCCGTCCGGATCGGTCACGAGCCACGCCCCCTCCGCGAAGACCCAGAGGTCGATCCCCTCCGCGGCAAAGCGCGCGGCGGCGGCCCGCGCCGCGGCCTCCGGGATCAGGGTCTCGTCGATCAGGGAGAGATCCGGCCGCACCACCGTCGAGCCGTTGAAGGCGCCCATCGGCAGGGCGAGCCCGAGGGCCTCGACCAGCGGGCGCAGGCCGATCGGCGGGCGGCTCGACGCCACCGTGAAGGCGATGCCGCGGGCGCGCAGGGCCGCGACGGCGCCGATCGTGCGCTCGGTCAGCCGCTTGTCGCCGGTGACGAGGGTGCCGTCGACATCGGTGACCACCAGGGCGATGGACAAGGGGCAGTCTCCTCGGATCGTCAGATCTCCCGGTGCACCGGCACCGGCTCGGGCGCGGTTTCGGGCCGCAGCGGAACGATCCGGGGATTCATCACCCGGTCGCGCAGGGCTTGCGGCCCGAGCGTCAGGGCGAAGAAATCGTACTCGCCCGGCAGGTCGTTGGCCATCAGGAACTGGAAATGCATCCGGAACGGCCGGAACGAGATCCGCCGGTACACCTCCGGGACGATGATCTCGCGGAACTTCGTCGAGCGGATCAGCGGGTTGCGCACCGGGCCTTCGGGCGTCATCCCAAGGTCGCGGCCGGGGTTGAAGCCCGGAAAGTTCATCCAGTCTTGCGGCGCCTGGTAATCGGCCCAGACCAGCCGGTCGCTGGTCACGAGCCGCATCACGTCGGCCCGCGTCTGGATCGCCCGCCGGTGAATCGCCACGAGGGGCAGCCCGGACCCGAGGGTGAGGAGCGACAGGCGCGGCCCCTCCGGCAGATCGCGCTCCAGCACCCGGGCGGCGACCTCGACGGCGGTGAGCGCCCCCGAGGAATGGCCGACGATCAGCACCTCGTCGACCTCGCCCGCCCGGTAGACCCCTGCGACGTACTCGGCGAACAGGTCCAAGCGGGCCTCGTAATCCGGGCGCCAGCGGATGCTGTGCTGCCAGTTGAACACCCAATCGTTGATGAGCTGGCGCAGGAAGATCCGGTCGAGGAGCGGGACGGCGGCCAGAACCAGGCCGAGGGCGGACAGCGCCCCGATCGCCCCGGCGGCGAGGCCCGGCAGCCAGCCGGCGAGCAGGTGGGCGGCGCCGGTGCCGAGCAGGGCCGCCAGGGCGGCCAGGATCAGCGTCATGCCGAACGGGTAGAGGATGATGTTCCCGTATTTCCAGTTCAGCGCGTAGAGCCGGACCAGCTTGCCGGTCGCGAAGGTGTGCAGGATGCCGGCGGTGAGGAGCGCCATCGAGGCGAGCAGCGGCCTGCGGAAATCCGCCCGCACGAGGTCGTCCCACAGCAGAACGTCGTAGGTGGTGCGGGTCTCCCGGCCGGGCTGCCCGGCCTCGACGGTCCAGGTCTGCACCAGGCCGTCGGGCCGGGTCTCGGCCCGAGTGACCTTTCGTGAGCCGAGATCGAAGCGCTTGGCGTAGCGGGCCAGCTCCCGGGCGAACAGCGCCCGGTAGCGCTTGTTCGATTCGGGGTCGTAGCCCGGCAGGTAGACGACGTGCCGCCGCCGCACGGGCTCCGACCCCTGCGGCGCCGCATCGGGCGGCGTGAAGCCGATTGGTGTGGTCATCGCTGCCCTGTCATCCGCGTCACCCCCGTCCGAACGCCGCAATGTGGTAACGGGTGTCGTGTAGCCACGGCGTGGTAACGGTTGTCGTGCCCGCACGACAGGCCGAAGGCCACGCGCCGTCCTTCGGGCCCTGTGTCTAGCGGGGAAGCCGGCGTCAGGGGAGGGCTCCCGAGGGTAGTGTGACACGGGGGCCACGGACAGGGGACCCCGACTCGGCTAGGGACCATTCTCAAGGTAAGGACGAGCACTCTCGCTGATGCGCGCACTCCCGATCGCCCTCTGCACCGCGCTCGCGGTCTCGGGCTGCTCCAACTTCCTGCCGGCGGCCGGCCCGACGGCGAGCGCGGTGGCGTCGGGGGCCGACGTGGCGACCGATCAGGGCCTTCTTGCCCGCTACGAAATCGTCGACGTCGATGCCGCGGTGGTCGAGGCCCTGCGCGGCCGCCCGCTCGACAGCCTGCTCGCCTCCTTCGGCGACCGCCGCCCCTCGGTCGAGCCGGTGATCGGCATCGGCGACACCGTGGCGGTGACCATCTACGAGGCGAGCACCGGCGGCCTGTTCTCCGGCTCCCTGTCGATCGATCGGTTCTCCTCCGGCTCGAAATCGGCCACGATCCCGCCGCAGGTCGTCACCCGCGACGGCGCCATCACCGTGCCGTATGCCGGCCGCATCCAGGTGGCGGGCAAGCGCGTCCAGGACGTCCAGACCCAGATCGAGCAGGAACTCGCCGGCAAGGCGATCGAGCCGCAGGTGATCGTCACCGTGGTGCAGCCGACCAGCACCGCCGTGACGGTGACCGGCGAGGTCACGGCGGGCGCCCGCGTTCCGCTCTCGACCAAGGGCGACCGGCTGCTCGACGTGGTGGCGGGGGCTGGCGGCGTGCGCGCCCCGGTCTCCGAGACCTTCGTGCGGCTGTCACGCGGTGCGACCACCGCGACGGTTCCGCTCACCGCGGTGGTCTCCAACCCGCGCGAAAACATCTTCCTGCGCCCGGGCGACACGCTCACCCTGGTGCGCGACCCCCAGACCTTCCTGGCGGTCGGCGCGCTCGGCGCCCAGGCCGAGATCCCCTTTGCCGCCGAGGGCATCACGCTGGCCCAGGCGCTCGCCAAGGCGCGGGGCCTCTCGGACGTGCAGGCCGACCCGGCCGGCGTGTTCATCTTCCGGTTCGAGCCGGCCTCGGTGGTGCGCCGCATGCGCCCGTCGAGCCCGCTCCTGTCCTCGAACTTCGTGCCGGTGGTCTACCGGATCAACATGCGCGATCCCAACAGCCTGTTCGTCTCCCAGGCGTTCCGGATGCGCAACCGCGATCTCGTCTACGTTTCGAACGCGCCCTTCACCGAGGTCCAGAAGGTGCTCGGCGTGTTCTCGACCATCACCGCGCCGGTCTCGGCCGGCGCCTCGGTCTATGCCGGCGTGCGCTGAGGGCGGGCGCCGCGGCGCCCGCCCGTCCATCAGGGCGTGACCACCCGCACCGGTGCGCCCCGGCGCCAGGCCGCGATTGCCTCGACGGTGTCCTCGTAGAACATCCGGTAGGTGCTCTGCGTGACGTAGCCGAGATGCGGCGTCAGCACCGCGTTCGGCACGGCGCGGAGCGGATGGTCGGCGGGCAGGGGCTCGCGGTCGAACACGTCGAGCCCGGCCCGGATGCGGCCTTCCGCCAAGGCCGCGAGCAGCGCCGCCTCGTCGATGAGCGGGCCCCGGGAGGTGTTGATCAGGATCGCGCCCCGGCGCATCCGGGCGATCTCGGCCGCGCCGACGATGCCGCGGGTCGAGGGCGCCAGCACCATGTGCAGGCTGACGACGTCGCTCTCCGAGAACAGCGCCTCGCGCGGCACCAGGGTGGCACCGCCGGCCTCCGCCCGCTCCGGCGTCAGGTTCGGGCTCCAGGCCGTCACCCGCAGGCCGAGGGCGCGGCCCACTGCCGCCACCCGGGCCCCGATGCGCCCGAGGCCGACAAGCCCGAGGGTGCGCCCCTCCAGGCTCTCGCCGACGCTGTCCTGCCAGCGCCCGCCCGCCATGTTGGCGAATTCCCGCGGCAGGTTGCGGGCGCAGGCGAGCATCAGCGCCACGGTCAGCTCGGCCGTGGCGATGCCGCCCTCGCCGTTGCGGGTGTTGCAGACGGTGATGCCGCGGGCTTGCAGCGCCGCGCTGTCGACGGACGGGTTGCGCCCGCCGGTGAACACCACGAGCTGCAGGGCAGGCAGGGCGGCGATCAGCTCGGCGTCGAGGGGCATGCGCTCGCGCATCAGGCAGAGCACGGCATAGGGCGCGAGCCGCGCCGCCGCCTCCGCCCGGGGCACGGGCTCCGACAGGAAATCCACCGCGACCCCCGGGCCGAGGCTGCCCCAATCGGCCAGCCCCTCGGCCACGCCCTGGTAATCGTCGAGCACCGCGACCCGGATCCCGTCACCGTGTGTCATCGTTCCGCTTCCACCGATCGCGCCGGGCCCCGACCGCCGGTTCCCGGCCGGCCATGATTCCGTCAATATCCGGCGTCGGATAGGCGTTCCAGCCCGGGGCCGTGCTATGCTCGCCGCAGCACCCTGACGCGCCGCAGCCCCCTTGCGCCCCTGCGGGCTCGGGCCCGATAGAGCGGGCGCCTTCGCGGGTTTGCACGGCGGGTTTGCACGGACAGAGGGGCGACGGCTGTGCTAAGCGGCCGGAGGATCGAGGCCGGAGGACGGAGTGGTTCTGAACCATGCGGGAGCGCCGGGGATGACGCGCGCCAGGGCTGTCGCCGCCCTCTGGCTGGCGATCGGAGCGCTGCTGTGCGGGGCGGGGACCGCCCGCGCCGACGTGACCATCGGCGTCGCGGTTCCGCGCACCGGCGCGGTCGCCGGCATCGGCGAGCAGGTGCTCCAGGGCGTGCAGGCCGCCGTCCGGGACGCCAATGCCCGTGGGGGCCTCGCCGGGGAGGCGATCGTCCTCGACGTGCAGGACGATGCCTGCGACCCCGGCCAGGCGATGGCGGTGGCCGAGCGCTTCGTGCGTGCGGGCGTGCGGCTGGTGATCGGGCATGTCTGCTCCAGCGCGTCGCTTGCGGCCTCCGACGTCTACGCGGCGGCCGGCGCGGTGATGATCAGCCCGGCCTCCAACGCCGCCCGCCTGACCGATCGCGGCCTGCCCACCATCTTCCGGGTCTCGGGACGGGAGGACGACCAGGGCCGGCTCTCGGCCACGATCCTGGCCGAGCGGTTTCGCGACAAGAAGATCGCGATCCTCTACGACGACACGCCCCTGTCGCGGAGCCTCGCCGAATCGACCAAGGCCAACCTGAACAAGATCGGCCAGAACGAGACCCTGTTCGCCGCGATCGTGCCGGGCCAGACCGATGACGTCGCCCTCGTCAAGCGCCTGCAAGGGGCGGGGATCGAGGTGGTCTATTACGGCGGCCATTACCAGGAGATGGGCAAGCTGGTGCGCAAGGCGGCGGAAGCCGGCTACCGCCCGCAATGGTTCGGCACCTCCGGCATCGCCACGAAGGAGTTCGGCGCGCTGGCCGGCCCGGCGAGCGACGGCGTGCTGATGACCTTCAACCCGGACCTGCGCCGGAAACCCGAGGCAGCCGCCGCCGTGAAGGCGCTCCAGGCCGACGGGATCGACCCGGCCGGCTTCACCCTCTACGGCTACGCCGCGCTCCAGGCGCTGGTCGAGGCCGGCACCTTCGCCAAGTCCACCGACCCGAAGGCCGTCGCCGAGACCCTGCATGCGGAGCGGTTCAACCTGGTGCTCGGCAATGTCGGGTTCGACCAGAAGGGCGACGTGACGGCGCCGGGCTACGTGCTCTACGTCTGGCGCGACGGTGCCTTCACCTACGCCAATTGACCGGCGGCCCGCGACCAGTCGCTCATTGCAAGCAACGGCACTGTCTTTTCTGGTCGGAACAACTCTAGGTCAGTTGCGCGGAGTGCTGGAGATCATGCGGCTGCTTGCATGGGTGCGATGCAATATAATGCGAATTTTAACGATTTATTGATGTTTATGTGTGCAAAAATTTAGCACACAAAGGACCAATTTTGCATGTTCAAGCGCCACTCCAGCAACGACGAGCTGATGGATGTTCTCGGCAAGCATGCCGGGGTCGGTCTCTGGGATGCCATCCTGTACCAGGGGGACGCCGCGCATCCGAAGAGCCGCTGGACCTGGTCGCAGGAATTCCGCCGGCTGCTGGGCTACACGTCGAAGGAGGATTTTCCGGACGTGATGCAGTCGTGGAGCGACCTGCTCCATCCGGACGATGTCGCTCCGACCTTCGCGGCCTTCGGGGCGGCTCTCGTCAACGTGGCGAACAAGGGCGCCTACGACGTCACCTATCGGCTGAAATGCCGCGGCGGCCATTACCGCTGGTTCCGCGCGACGGGGGGCGTCGTCCACGACGCGGCCGGCAAGCCGGTGCGCGCCTGCGGCTCGCTGGTCGACATCCACGTCGCCGTCGAGTCGGCGGAGCAGGGCAAGCGCCGTGCCGCCCTGATCGACGGGCTGATCAAGGCGTTCGGCGAGGACACCGACGCGGTGATCCACACCCTCGTGACGAGCGCCAACGCCTTGCAGGCGTCGGCCGGCGACGTCGCCTCGGTGGCGGACCGGAACAACCGGCGCTCCGCCGAGGTGGCGGGATCGGCCGAGGAGACCTCGACCCATGTCGATGCCGTGGCGGCGGCGACGGAGGAACTGGCGGCGACCATCCGCGAATTGTCGCAGCAGGCGTCCCATACCTCGAACCTGGCGGCGACCGCGGCCGAGAAGGCGAGCCAGACCGACACCCTGGTCCACGCCCTGTCGCAGGCGGCCGACAAGATCGGCGCGGTCGTCGGCATGATCAATTCGCTCGCCAGCCAGACCAACCTTCTGGCGCTCAACGCCACGATCGAGGCGGCCCGCGCCGGCGAAGCCGGCCGGGGGTTCGCGGTCGTCGCCGCCGAGGTGAAGGCCCTGGCGGGTCAGACGAGCCGGGCGACCGACGAGATCGGCACGCAGGTGGCGGAGATCCGCCAGGCCACCGGCAGCGCCGTCTCGGCGATCGGCGAGATCGGCACGACGATCACGCAACTGCGCGACACCGCGCTCGGCATGATGGAGGCGATGCGCGAGCAGGGCGCGGCCACCGGCGAGATCGCCCAGAGCGTCCAGCAGGCGGCGACCGGATCGCGGTCCGTCTCCGGGAACATCAGCGACGTGCGCAAGGATGTCGGGGCGACCGGCGAGGCCGCGACCGCGATGCTGCGCGTCGCGCAGGACCTCGGTCGCCACACCTCGGCTCTGACCCAGTCGATCGGCCGCTTCCTGTCCGAGGTGAGGGCTGCCTGAGCGGGGCTTGGTCAGGCGCCGGCGGCGCCCGGCCCCTGGGCGAGCGTGCCCTCCGCCACCGTGAGGGTGCGTCCGCCGATCCAGTCGGCGCCGTCGTAATCGACGAAGATCCGGCCCCGGCGCCCGAGCGTCGTGCCCTGGGCGGCGACATAGGGGCCGGCGGCGCGGCCGGTCTCGCGCAGCCAGCCCGCGACCGCGGCGTTGAAGCTGCCGGTGACCGGATCCTCGACGAGGGCACCGGCCCCGTCGCTGAACAGGGTGCGGATCTCCCAGGCGATCTCCCCGCCGGGAGGGTGGGCGCCGACGAGGCCGATATCGATCCGGCCCTCGTGGCGGCGCACCGGCGCGACGGCCAATACCGCGTCGGCTGAAGCCAGCATCACCCCGACCCAGCCGGGGCCATTGTCGGCCCAGCGCGCCTCGACGATCTGCTCGGGCGCGATGCGCAGCACCGCCAGAACCTCCCGCATCGTCGCCTCGTCCACCGGTCCTTCGCGCAGCAGCTTGGGCGCCGCGAAGGCGAGGCGGTCCCGGTCCTGCCGGATCGGCACGAGGCCGGTGCCGCATTCCTGGACGATGTGCCCCGGCTGCCGCGGCCTGCCCCCGAGACTGAGCCAGGCGTGGCAGGCGCCGAGCGTCGGATGGCCCGCGAAGGGCAATTCATGCGCGAGGGTGAAGATGCGAACCCGGTAATCCGCGGCCGGATCGGTCGGCGGCAGCAGGAAGGCCGTTTCCGACAGGTTGAACCAGCGGGTCATCGCCTGCATCGTCGCGGTGTCGAGATCGGCGCCGCTCACCACGGCGAGCGGGTTCCCGGTGAACGGCCCGTCGTGGAACACGTCGACCAGGGCGAATCGGGCGGTCATGAATCGGCCTCCGGGCGGCGGCGGGTGCCGCCACGGGCCTGTTTGCCTGATTCCCCTGGCTCGTCCCACCGGGACTTGCGCGGCCCTCTCGCCGTTCCTCCCGGGCCGAGCCTTGGCGATACCCGGGATGACGGGGAGGGGGAAAGGCTTTTCGGTGAACGAAGGACAACGAGCCCGCGGCTCAGCCCTCGTAAAGCCCCTTATGCGTCTCGCGCAGCAGATTCTTCTGCACCTTGCCCATGGTGTTGCGGGGCAGCTCGTCGGCGATGATGACGCGCTTGGGCAGCTTGAACTTGGCGAGCCGGCTTTCGAGGGCCGAGAGGATCGCCGCCTCGCTCGGCGCCTCCGTGCCGCGCGGCACCACCACGGCGGTGACGCCCTCACCGAAATCCGGGTGCGGCACCCCGATCACCGCCGATTCGAGCACGCCGGGCAATCCGTCGATCTCGGTCTCGACCTCCTTCGGATAGACGTTGAAGCCGCCGGTGATGATCAAATCCTTGCCGCGCCCGACGATGTGGACGTAGCCGCGCGCATCGACCTTGCCAAGATCACCGGTGATGAAGAAGCCGTCGGCCTTGAACTCGGCGGCGGTTTTTTCCGGCATGCGCCAGTAGCCCTTGAACACGTTGGGGCCGCGCACCTCGATCATCCCGACCTGATCCGCTTCGAGCCCGCGGCCGGTCTCCGGATCGACCACCCGCAGCGACACGCCCGGCAGCGGGAACCCGACCGTGCCGGCGACCCGGTCGCCGTCATAGGGGTTCGAGGTGCTCATGTTGGTCTCGGTCATGCCGTAGCGCTCGAGGATCGCGTGGCCGGTCCTCTCCTGCCACTCGCGATGGGTCTCGGCGAGGAGCGGTGCCGAGCCGGAGACGAACAGGCGCATGCCGGCCGTCGCCGCGCGGGTCAGGCCCGGCTCCTTGAGGAGGCGGGTGTAGAAGGTGGGCACGCCCATCAGCGCCGTCGCCCGGCCCATCAGCGACAGGATCAGCGGCGGATCGAGCCGGGCCAAGAAGATCATCGCCGCACCCGACATCAGCACCGTGTTGGTGGCGACGAACAGGCCGTGGGTGTGGAACACCGGGAGTGCGTGGATCAGCACGTCCTCGGGCGTGAAGCGCCAGGACTCGACCAGGGTCAGGGCGTTCGACGACAGGTTGTCGTGGGTCAGCATCGCGCCCTTCGAGCGCCCGGTGGTGCCCGAGGTGTAGAGGATCGCCGCGAGGTCGTCCGAGGCGCGGGGCACGTCGGCGAAGTCGCCGGTCTGGCCCGCGGCCTCCGCCGCCATCGTGCCTTCGCCCTTGGCGTCGAGGGTGCCGACTTGGGCAACGCCCGCCATCTCCGCCACCGGCTTCAGCGCGTCGCGCTTGCCCGGGTCGCAGACGAACAGCGCCGGCTCGGCATCGCCGAGGAAATAGGCGATCTCGGCCGGGGTATAGCCGGTGTTCAGCGGCAGGAAGACGGCGCCCGCCCGCACGCAGCCGAGATAGAGCGCGATCACCGCCGGGCTCTTCTCGACCTGCACCGCCACCCGGTCGCCGGGCGCGACCCCGAGGCCGACCAGGGCGGCGGCGTAGCGGCCGGATTCGGCGATCAGGTCGGCATAGCTCCAGCGCAGGCCCTCAGGGGTTTCGAGGAACGTCTTGCCCAGCGGATCGGCGGGGAGGCGGGAGCGGACGATGTCGAAGAAATGGTTGGACATGGAAGGGACTCTTCAGTCGTCGGCGAGATGAGCGGCCACGCCGTCCACTCGAAGAACGCGGGTGTCTCCTCTCCCCGCGGGCGGGCAGAGGGGGAATGCTCGGCTCACGCCTCCGCCAGGGCCACTGCGCGGGCGGGCGGCAGGTTCTGGCGCAGCTCGCGGTTGACGGTCAGCGAGGCCGAGACGGTGCCGAGATTGGCGTAGGTCTCGTGGTTCTTCTCGATCGCCGCGAGGTCGTAGAGATAGTTCACCATCAGGCCGTAGCCCTGCGACAGGCCCTTGGGCGAGACGTCGCCCAAAAAGTTCAGGCGCTCCAGCCGCGCACCGTTGCCGAGATGGAACCGCGCCACCGGGTCGACCGGCTTGCCGCGCGGGGTCTTGGCGCGCAGGAAGTAATAGGCGGCAGCCGGCAGCAGCGCCTTCTTCACCGCGTCGGCCTTCGCCTTGTCGGCGTGCCAGTCGGGCTGGTCGAGGGCGCGCAGGGTCTCGACATCCTCCCGCGTCAGCCCCTGCGGCGCATCGGACCGGCGCTCGCGATCGAGCCAGGTGCGGAAGGTCGGCACCGGAGACAGGGTCACGAAGGTCTTCAGCGCCGGCATCTCGCGGCAGAGATCCTCCACCACCTGCTTGATCAGGAAGTTGCCGAAGGTGATGCCGGCCAGGCCCCTCTGGCAGTTCGAGATCGAGTAGAAGATGGCGGTGGTCGCCTCGCGGGTCGCGGTCGGCTGGCGGTCATGGGCCAGGATCGGGGCAATCGCCGCGGCGATGCCGGTGGTGAGCGCCACCTCGACGAAGATCAAGGGCTCGTCGACGAGGGCCGGGTGGAAGAAGGCGAAGCAGCGCCGGTCCGGCGGCTCGATGCGCCGGCGCAGGTCGTCCCAGCCGGAGATCGCGTGCACCGCCTCGTAGCGGATGATCTTCTCCAGGATATGGGCCGGCGTGGTCCAGTCGATCCGGCGCAGGACCAGGAAGCCGCGGTTGAACCAGGACGCGAACAGATGCTCGAAATCGGAATCGAGGCTCTCGACCGCTTCGGCCAGGGCCGGGTCCGGCGTGTCGGCCTTGCGGGCGGCGTCGCGTAGCGAAAACAGATCCTCGCGCATCCGCACCAGCGCGATCGTGCCGTCGCGGGCGAGGTTGAGGCGGCGGATCAGCTCCTGCGAGCGCGGCTCGGCCGCCTCGTGCAGGCGGCCCAGAGCCGCCCGGGACGGCGCCTTGCCGTAAGCCGCGATGGCGCTCTCCACCGCCGCGTGGTCGGCCCCGAAATCGAGGGCGATCCGGCGCAGGAAGTCGTGGCGGTCGGACAGGCCGAAGCTCTCGTAGCCGTCGAGGATGATGCGGGCGAGCGCGACCCCGGACGCCTCGCCGCGCCGCGAGATCAAATCCTCGCAGAGCTTCACCACCTCGGCCACGCTCGCCTTGGCGAGGTCGCCGCGGCCGAAGGTGATCAGCCCGCGGCCCCGGTCCGAGATGCTCTGGAGGAGGTCGCCGAGGAACGAGATCGCCGCCATGTCGCTCTCATCACGTCCGGGCCGTCCCCGCGCGTCGGGGGCTGCGCCGCTCTTCGGAAGAGGGGGCTCCGCGGAGGCCGCGGAGCGGAGGGAGAGGCGCCGCATCCGCCGCGCGGTGCCGGCCTGGGTCGTGCCCATGGTGGCGCCTCTACTTGGTCGAGGGCAAGAGCAGATCCGGCAGCCAGAGGGCGATGCCGGGTGCGACGCAGAGCACCAGGATCGCCACCGCCATCAGGATCACGAAGGGCAGCGTGCCCCAGATGATCTCCGAGAGCGGGATGTCGGGGGCGATGTTCTTGATCACGAAGATGTTGAGGCCGACCGGCGGGTGGATCAGACCCATCTCCATGGTGATCGTCATGACGACGCCGAACCAGACCAGGTCGAACCCCGCCTCCCGCAACGGCGGCAGGATGATCGGCGCGGTCATCAGGATGATCGAGACCGGCGGCAGGAAGAAGCCGAGGCCCACGACCAGGAGCAGAATGGTCAGGAGCAGCAGCCAGGGCGAGAGATGCAGGGCCACGATCGCGGCGGCGGCGGCTTGCGAGATGTGGAGGTAGCTCATCACGTAGGCGTAGAGCAGCGACATGCCGATGATCAGCATCAGCATCGTGGATTCACGTAAGGTCGCGGTGAGGATCGGGCTGACGTCCCGGGCCCGCCAGACGCCGTAGATCGCCGCGATCAGGAGAAGCGCCAAAATGCCGCCGAGGCCCGCCGTCTCGGAGGGCGTGGCGTAGCCGCCATAGAGCGCCACCATCACGCCGGTGAGCAGCACCACGAAGGGCAGCACCCGCGGCAGGGTCGAGAACCGCTCCGCCATCGAGTAGCGGTCTTCCGCCAGGATCGGGTGCTCGGGCCCGCCGGTCGCGTAGGCCGCCCGCGCCGTGGCGAATTCGCGCCGGAAGCGCCAGGCGGCATAACCCGCAAAGAGCAGCACCAGCAGCAGCCCCGGGCCGATGCCGGCGAGGAACAGCCGCCCCAGCGACTGCTCGGCCGCCACCGCGTAGAGGATCATGGTGATCGACGGCGGCAGGAGGATGCCCAGCGTGCCGCCCGCCGCGATGATGCCGGCGGCGAATCCGCCGGAATAGCCCCGCCGGCGCATCTCCGGGATGCCGGCCGAGCCGATCGCCGAGCAGGTCGCCGGGCTCGATCCCGCCATGGCGGCGAACAGCGCGCAGGCGAAGACGTTGGCGATGCCGAGACCCCCGGGGATCTTGTGCATCCAGGCATGCATCGCCGAGTAGAGGTCCTGGCCCGCCTTCGACCGGCCGATCGCCGCGCCCTTCAGGATGAAGAGCGGGATCGACAGGAGCGTGATCGAGGCCATCTCCTCGTAGACGTTCTGCGCCACCGTATCGAGGGAGGCGCCGGGCATGAAAGCCAGCATGAAGACGAGCGCCACCGCGCCGAGCGCGAAGGCGATCGGGATGCCGGCGAGCATGGCGCCGAGGGTGGCGCCGGCATAGAGCGTGCCGATGATCGCGGTGCTCATCGGGCGGCATCCTTCCGCTTGTCTTGCTTCTTGGCGCGTTCGAGATCGGCGCCGAGGCCGATCTTCGGGTCGGCAAAGCCGGCGGCCTCGGGGCCACGAGCGATCGCCTCGGCGATCTGGAGCAGGAACTGCAAGGCCAGCAGCGTCATGCCGACCGCCATCAGCGAGTAGGGAATCCAGAGCGGCGGGCCCCAGGTCGATTGCGAGATCTGGCCGTCGACCCAGGCTTCGTGCAGCAGCGTCCAGCTCTTCCAGGCGAAGAACGCCACGAACCCGAAGCTGACCACGTCGGCGAAGAGGAGGCGCAGGCGGTTGATCCGCGGCGACAGGAGGCCGGTCAGCGCCTCGATGGCGACGTGGCCGCGCCGGGCCTGGACGCCGGCCGCCGACAGGAAGGTGGCGCCGACGATGAGGAACACCGCCGTCTCGTCCTGCCACTCGGTCGGGACCTTGAGCACGTAGCGGATGACGACGCTGTAGCTCAGCACCAGGCAGGCGGCGACGAGGGCGACGCCGCCGAAAAGCAGGATCAGCCGGTTGAGGCCGCCGATCGCGGCCTCGATCGCCGCGAGCGGACCGGGCAGCCGGGCCCGCGCGGCGGCGCGCTCCGGCTCTGCGGCCGCCGAGGCGGCGTCGAAGGCGTGGCTCACGCGACCGCCTCCGCGAGCTTCAGCATCTCGGCACAGGACGACGACTTGGCGGCATAGTCCTTCCAGGCCGATTCGCGGGCGATATCGCGCCAGCGGTTCAGCGTCGCCTCGTCGAGGGTCTCGACCTTGGCGCCGGCCTTGGAAAAGATCTGCTCGACCCGCGTGTCGTCGGCTTGCGCGCCCTCCTGGCCGAAGGCTTCGAGTTCGGCACCGACTGCCATGATGAGGTCGCGCTGGTCCTGTGGCAGGCCGTCGAAGATCGGCTTCGACATCATGATCGGCTCGAGCATGAACCAGTAGGAGCGACCGCGGCCCGAGGTGAGGGACTTCGACAATTCCTCCAGCCGGAACGAGATCAGGCTGGTCGAGGAGGTGATGACCGCGTCGCAGGCGCCGGTCTGCATCGCCGCGTAGGACTCGTTCGAGGGCAGGCTGAGGGTGGCGGCACCCGCGGCCTTCATCATCAGGTCCATCTCGCGCGAGCCGCCGCGCACCTTCAGGCCCTTGGCGTCCTCCGGCCGCACCAGCGCACGGTCGCGGCTTGCCACGCCGCCCGCCTGCCAGACCCAGGACACCAGCACGATGTTCTTCGCCAGCAGGATCTCGGTGAGCTTGCGGCCGACTGGCGCCGTCTTCCAGGCCATCGCCTGCTTGTAGGAGGTCACCAGCGCCGGCATCAGCCCGATATTGGTCTCGGGCACCTCGCCGCCCGCATAGGGCAGCGGGTAGAGGCTCATGTCGAGCGCACCCTTGCGCAGGGCGCTGAACTGGGCGTTCGTCTTCATCAGCGACGAGCCGGGATAGACCTGGACCTCCAGCGCGCCCTTCGAGCGCTCCTTCACGGCCGCTGCGAACTTGCGGCACATCCGGTCGCGAAAATCCCCCTCGTCGATCGTGCCGCCCGGGAATTGATGCGAGATCTTCAGCGTCGTGGCGGCCTGCGCGGCGCGCCCGAGGCCGATGAGGGCCGGGGCGGCCAAGCCGGCGACGACGAGGGAGCGACGGGTGATCGCCATGGCGGTTCCTCCGGAGGGAGCCATTCGGCTCGGGGATTATCGTTGACGCGCGGCAGGCTGGCGTCGCACGCCGCGGCTCGTTCGGAAAAGACTCCCTTCTTGTATATTTTGTCAACTGGTGTGCATATGTCGCGAAAGTCGATACCGGTTGCGCCCTGCGGAGGAAGGCGCCATGGCCACGCGCAATGAACCAGGCACCCTGAACCATGCCCAGCGGCTGCGGCAGACGATCGAGGACGAGATCGTGGACGGGGTGCTGCGTCCCGGCGACCGGCTCGACGAGGTCCAGCTCGCGACCCGGTTCGGGGTCTCGCGCACCCCGATTCGCGAAGCCCTGCTGCAACTTGCCGTCACCGGTCTGATCGACGTGAAGCCCCGCCGCGGTGCGGTGGTGAGTACTCCGGAGCCGGCGCGGCTCGTCGAGATGTTCGAGACGATGGCGGAGCTGGAAGCCGCCTGCGGCCGCCTCGCCGCCCGGAGGCTGACCGACGCGCATCAGCACGAGCTGGTCGCGGCCCTCGATGCCTGCCGGGCCGCCGCAGCCTCGGGCGATACGGAAGCCTATTACGCCGAGAACGCCGTGTTCCACGCGGTGATCTACCGGGCCTCGCGCAATGGCTTCCTGTGCGAGCAGGCCGTGAGCCTGAGCCGGCGGCTGGCGCCGTTCCGACGCATCCAGCTTCGGGCCCGCAACCGGCTGCGCCAGTCCCTCGCCGAGCATGAGGGCGCCGTGGAGGCGATCCTGGCCGGGGACGAGGGGCTGGCCGGCGAGCGCCTGCGCGTCCACGTTCTGGTGCAGGGCGACCGCTTCGCCGAGCTGATCCGCAGCCTGCCGGGCGGCAGCGCGGCGGCGTGATCCTGACCTAGGTCAACCCGTTGACCTTGCGGCGCTTTCTTTGACGGGGAACGACCCCGGGGACGCGACGTTGTGATCCCGAGCGCCCACGCTTGTGGGCGACACGATCCTCCTTCCCCCGGTGTCGCGATGCCGCCCGAACCCCGCTCCGGTTCCGCCCCGTCCGGCGTGACCTCGACCCTGTGGACCGTCTTCCTCGGCCTCGCCCTGGTGCGCCTCGTCACCGCGCGGCGCCCCGACGGCGTGGTGGAGGCGGCGCCTGACCCGACGCGGCATCTCGGCGGTGGCGCCAAGTCCTATTCCGGGCGCCCGGCCCAGTGGGTCGCGGAGACGGAAGTGGAGCGCGGCCGCAAGGCCGATGCGCCGACCGAGATCCCGGCGAAGGGCTGGAAGGATGTTCTCTATCGCGTCTATCTCGAATTCCAGAAGGACCGGGTTTTGTCGGTGGCCGCCGGCGTCACCTTCTACACCCTGCTCGCCATCTTCCCGGCGGTGGCGGCCTTGGTGTCGCTCTACGGGCTGTTCACCGATCCGAGCACCATCAACGACCACCTCTCCCTGCTCCAGGGCGTGATGCCCTCCGGCGCGCTGGAGATCATCGGCGACCAGGTCAAGCGCATCACCGCCAAGGGCGGCACCACGCTCGGCCTCACCTTCTTCACCAGCCTCGCGATTTCACTCTGGAGCGCCAATGCCGGCATGAAGGCGATGTTCGACGCGCTCAACATCGTCTACGAGGAGGAGGAGAAGCGCAGCTTCCTCCAACTGAACCTGCGCTCGCTCGCCTTCACCTTCGGGGCGCTGGTCTTCGTCATCGTGGCGATCGGCTGCATCGTGGTGCTGCCGGTGGCGCTGAACTTCCTTGGGGCCTTCGGCATCCGGATCAGCCCGACCGCCTGGTATGTCGCGCTGCTGCGCTGGCCGGCGCTCCTCGCCGTGCTGCTCTTCGCGCTGGCACTCCTTTACCGCTACGGGCCGAGCCGCGACCTGCCGCGCTGGCGCTGGGTCACCCCCGGCAGCCTCGCCGCCGGGGTGGTCTGGCTCGCTGCCTCGATCGGCTTCTCCTGGTACGTCGCGCATTTCGGCAGCTACAACGAGACCTATGGCTCGCTCGGCGCCGCGATCGGCTTCATGACCTGGATCTGGATCTCGTCGACGATCGTGCTGCTCGGTGGCGAGATCAACGCCGAGCTGGAGCATCAGACTGCCCGCGACACCACCGTGGGGCCGGAGGAGCCGATGGGCGCTCGCCGCGCGCGCATGGCCGACACGGTCGGGGCGCCGGCGTGAGAGCGAGCCCCGCCGATCCGGCGCGGGGGTCAGGGCCCGTCGCGGCGCGGCCCCACCGCGCTGCCGCGGCCAAGTGCCAGTCCGCGGATCCCCGGAGACGTCGCGGCCTGGAGAAGCGGCAGGACGAGCGGCAGCCGCATCGTCCAAGCCAGGACGGCCCATGGCAGGCTGCGCCGTGCGAGGATGCGGGAGAGGGCGGCGATGCCCGTCGCGCGGATGCCGGTCTCGGCGCAGCGGAAGGCGAGCCGTCCGGCGCCGCCGGCCCGCCTGCGCCGGAGAACGATCCCGGCATCGAGGCAAAGGCCCCCGGCGATCACGTGCCGCTCCTCGTCGCCGGTGCGGGCGATCACCAGGGGGTGACCCGGCCGATAGGGGCGCCATCGAGGGCGAGCAGGGCCGGCACCTGCCAGAGGAAGGCCAGCATCGCGGCCGACGTCTCCCGCGGCGTCGGCCGCAGGGCCAGGATCAGGCCCGCCGCCAGCAGCACGGGAAGCAGGAGCAGGATGGTCCGCTCTCAGGCGAGGCGGTCGCGACGTCCAGACTCGTCAGGCTCGCGATCATCGGGGGGATCCCGCAGGCCTCCCGCGGTAGCGGGCGGGAACTCTCAAGGCCGGGCGGCAGCAGCCGGTCCAGGAGGACCGCGACCGCGAGCAGGGCCGGCACGGCCGCGATGGCGACGTGGATGCCGGTGCCGCATAGCGGCGCCGCCGCGGTGCCGATGCAGAGGAGATCCTTGGCCATCGTGCCGAGGCGTGTCGCCGGCTCCGGCGCGAAAGCCAGGGTGACGGCCAAGGCGCCCGGCAGGACCGCGAGGAGCGCGATCTCGTTCACCGGCTGCCCGGCAGCGCTGCCGATCCCGCCCTCGAGACCGGCCCCGATCAGGGCCAGGACGGCGAGACCTCACGCCTTGACGCTGCCCCAAGTCGGCAGGAGCGGATCGGGGCCATAGGGATACGGAGGCCCGGCCAGGTCGGAGGGCGCCGTCATCCGGAGATCCTCGTCTCCCGGTCCCGCGGGGGGCGGGCGACCCGGTCGTCACCGGCATCGAGGGGGCGGCTCGGCCCAAGCCCGAACCGGCGGCCAAGCGTGCGCCAGGGCACCCCGAGCCCGGTCAGACGGGCGACGATCCCCTGGCTCATCGTCAAGACGGTGCCGTTGCCTCAGTACAGGAACGTCGCGTTCGGGTCGCGCCCGGCCGGGAGGCCGGTGTCATAGGCGCTTGCGGTCCGCGACTGAGATGACGCGAATCGGTCCCGCCTCCCGTTGCCATCGGTCCACGGGACGACGCGCACGAGATGCGGGCGCGGGCCGTTCTGTCCGTCATCGACGACGATCGGACCGCTGAACGGGCGATTTGACATGCCGGCTTCCCTCGTGCTCAGCCAGACCATGATAGCCGCTTCCGACCGGGATCGCGAAGGGCCGAAGCGGGGTTGCGCTGCGGTGTGACCTTTGTGCGCTGCGCTTACAGCCGCAGCCTCTCGCCAGATGCGGCGTCCACCACCATCTTGGGTCCACCGGAGACTCAGCGAAGCATCAGGAGAGGCCCCGATGGCCGCCCACCAAACCGACACCGCCGAGGCCCGCACCGAGGCCGAGTGGCGCCGCGAGCTGACGCCCGAGCAGTACCGGGTGTTGCGCGAGCACGGCACCGAGCGGGCCGGCACCAGCCCGCTCAACCACGAGAAGCGCGCCGGCACCTTCGTCTGCGCCGGCTGTGGCCAGCCGTTGTTCGAATCCGGCACCAAATACGAATCCGGCTCCGGCTGGCCGAGCTTCTACGCGCCGCTGGAGGGCGCGGTGGAGACGCAGACCGACCGCTCGTTCTTCATGACCCGCACCGAGGTGCATTGCGCCCGCTGCAAGGGCCATCTCGGCCACGTCTTCGACGACGGCCCGGCCCCGACGGGGCTGCGCTACTGCATGAACGGAGCGGCGATGGGGTTCGAGCCGCAGGAGTGATGCCAACGGTCGAAAGAAAACGACCTTTGGTTCCGTTCTCCACGTTTCGCTCAGCTTTTGGCTTAGAGCATTTTCCGACGAAGTGAATACCAGTTCGTCGTAGAAAATGCGTCAAAATCAAAGAGCTAGAGAAGCTTCGCGATTGCAACGCGATCGTGAAGCGCTCTCGTATCGACAATGTGAGATGGATCATCGGCCCGATGCGTCAGCATCTTGGGCCGATAGCGTCAATCGGCGCCCGGCGGGATCGGCTGAAGCGTGGGAGTGGTCGGCGGTGCGACCGGCTTGGCGAGGCAAGAGAGGTTTGGTGCGGATCGGGGTGGTGCAGGCCCGTGAGACGGTTGCCTGGCCGTGTCTCGACGGGCCGCCCGAGCGCGCGTCCGTCTGCCCCGTGATGCCCGCCCCTGCGCGTCCGGTGACCCGGTGCGGGCATCACAGACGGGGGACGGATCGCGGAGGGGGCCGGCGAACGCGCGCGGCGATCCTCCGGGCCCCGATCGTTAACGGGTCCGCGACGCGGGCGTCAATGCCGGGCCTGGGGCCGCACCGTGTAGGTGCCGCCGCGGATCCGCTCGGGAAAGCCTTCGGCGTAGCGGGCGGTCGCCTCCTCGCCATAGGTCTGGACCAGCTCCTGGAAGGCCGCGAACAGGGCGGCCTGAGCCATGCAGTCTCCGTCGATCCCGTCCAGGCAGCCTTCCGCGAAAGCCTCCGAGACGTAGCTCAGGGCAGCGCGCTTCGCCTCCTGGTCGGAATCGCGGGCGGGGTCGTGGGTTTCGAACTCGGTCATCGACAGCCTTGAGATCGGGTCTCTGGCGAGAACGGCGGTCTCGGATCCGCAGCGGCCTCGTGGGATGATCCGATTCATAGGCCCTCGCCCGGCGCCGGGCCAGCCAGGAATTGCGAAGAGGTTAATGGCGCCGCGAGAATGCCTCTCTGATCGACACGGGCGCCACAGTTGTGGCCAACCCGCAACAGGGAGCCGTCAGCCGCCGAACCGCCCGGCCAGGGCGGCCGACAGGCGCTCGCCCTCCGCGATGTAGCGGGTCGCGGCCTCCACGGCCGAGGGGGTGCAGACCCGGTAGGTCACGGCGTAGCCGCCATAGCCGCGGTTATACGCCCCGGCGAGGCGGTCGCGCCGGCCCGGGCTGGTGCCCTCGGCATCGAGCAGGGCCTTCATCCGGGCAGGCCATTCCGGCGCATCGGGGCTGCCGCACAGCTCGCGCAGGAAGCTCAGCGCCCCGATGATCTCGGACAGGCGCAGGAGGTCGCGATCATAGGGAGCCGGCGTGTCGGCCGGCGGGGGCGGGGCGGGGGCCTCCTTCTCGGCAGGCTTGGGCGCGGGCTTCGGCTTGGTCTGCTGCGCGAGGGCGGGCAGCGCCGCGACCAGGCAGGCGGCCAGGATGATGGCGCGCCTCATGCCGCGTCACCCGGTGCATCGTCCCTCGATGCCTCGTCCCCGACAGCGGCGAGGGCTTGGGCGATCACGCCGTGCAGTCCCCTGGTGGTCGGCAGGTCGCGCGCCTCCGCCGGCGTCACCCAGCGCAGGTCGAGCGCTTCCGGCCCGGTCGTCGGCTCGCCCGAGCGCCAGCGGGCGGCATGGGGATGGATCACGAAATGGTGCAGCACCGCGCCGTCCGCATCGCGCTCGATCACTTCGAGGGGCGTCAGCCCGGCGACCACCTCGGCCACCACCCCGACCTCCTCGTGCAGCTCGCGGAGCGCCGCCTCGGCCAGGGTCTCGCCCGTCTCCACCTGGCCACCCGGCAGGGTGTAGACACCGCGCATCGGCTCCTGGCCGCGGGCGGCGAGGAGCACCCGTCCGTCACGCACGACGGCCGCGGAGGCGGCGATGAAGGGACGGAGGGGATAGCGGCGGCGCCAAGCCGGGTCCTCGGGCTCGGCGCTCACGGCCGCGCATCTCCATCCTGCACCGTGGCGAGCCGCCCGTCGGCCAACGCCACCACGACCTGCCGGCCCAGCACAGCGAGGCCCGCCCCGACCGGCGCCGGCAAAGCCGCGCGGGTGCGCTCGGTCAGGTTTTTCAGCGAGAGATAGGCGAGGGCGGTCCTGTCCCGGCTCGCCACCACCAGCTCGCCCCCGAGCGCGGCACCGGGGGCGGAGAAGCTCTTGCCGTCGGCGCTCCGGGCCTGCCGCGCCGGCGTCCCGCCCGCGAGGCTCCAGTGTTCGAGCCGGCCCTCCTCGCCGCGCACCAGCACGGCGCCGGGCATCGGCCCCGGCAGGTCGGCTGCCAGCGCGAGGGGGCCGGGCTCGGACGGGGTCTCGGCCCGCACGCGCCAGACGCCGCCCTGGCGCCCGATCACCGCAAGGCCCATCCCCTCCGGGCGCTCGCTGAGCGCCAGCAGGTTGAGGGCGCCGTCGATCTCGACCGGCCGCAGGGTATCGGCGGAAAACACCGCGCCCGCGCCCGGCGGCACCGTGGCGGTCGCCACCGGCACGGGCTTGGGATCGGCGCTCATCGTCACCGTCTGGCGCTCGCGCAATGTCACCCCGGCGGCACCCGGGCGCCCATCCGCCGCGCGGCTCGGGCCCGACAGATAGGCGCTGACCGGTCCCGCCAGGACCCGGCGCGTGCCCGGCACCGCGCCCTTCGGCGTCTCGCCGGCGGTCAGGCCCTCGATCGCGTCGAGAGGCAGGGGGACGGCCGTCACCCGGTCGCCGGACAGCATCAGCACGGCCGCACCGGTCTCGCCCCACGCGACCGCGACCGGACCCGCCTTGCGCGGCAGCTGTGGCAGCCCCGCGGTGGTGACGGCGAGCGCCGCCTCGCTGCCGGCATCGCGCAGTTGCGTCACCCGGAAGGGCAGGTCGAGGAGTGCGACCCGCGGCTCGGCGGCGGCGGGCGAGGCGAGGAGCAGGACGCTGAGGGCGACAACTGCCCTCTCAGACATGCTGGCCGCCGTTGATGTGCAATTCGGCGCCGTTCACGTAGGACGAGGCTTCGGTGCACAGGAAGTAGATCGCCTTGGCCACCTCGTCCGGCGTGCCGAGGCGCCGCTGCGGGATCTGCGCCACCAGCTTGTCGGTGCCGGGCGAGAGGATCGAGGTGTCGATCTCGCCCGGCGAGATCGCGTTCACCCGCACGCCGAGCGGGCCGAAATCCGACGCCATCTCGCGGGTCAGGCCGGCAAGCGCTGCCTTTGAGGTGGCGTAGGCCGCCCCCGCGAAGGGATGGACGCGGGAGCCCGCGATCGACGTCACGTTGACGATCGAGCCGCGGGCCCGGGTCAGTTCCCCGCACAGGCCGCGGGCGAGCAGGATGGGTGCGAAGAAATTGACCTGGAACACCCGCTGCCAGTCGGAGAACGGGGTATCGATGGCGCCGAGGCGGGCGCCGCCGGCTCCCTTCGGCGAGATGCCGGCATTGTTGACCAGGGCATGCAGCAGCCCGCCCTCGGCCTCCAGCCGCCCGGCCACTTCCTCGACGGCGCGGACCGTGTCCCCCGGATCGGCGAGATCGACCTGGAGATGATCCTCGGGCCCCATCTCCCACGGGCAGTTCTCCGGGAAGGGGTGGCGCGAGCAGGTGATGACGCGCCACCCGGCCGCCGAGAAGCGCTTCACGGTGGCATGGCCGATGCCGCGGCTCGCGCCGGTGAGCAGCATCACGCGGCGGCGTTCGTTCGACGATGAGGCCACGGCCGTTCCTCGGGATGTCCGGTGCGGGGCGCCGCCGGTTCGGGCGCGGCGCCAGGAGCCTCAGGGTAGGGCTCCGGGCCGCTAAAATCCAGGGCTTGCCGCGCCGCAGCAAAGCTTGGAGGTCAGGGATCTTGCGCGTCAGGGATACAGGCGGCTGCCCTCCCAGGCGTCGCCCCGGCGGGTGAAGCGCACCCGGTCGTGCAGGCGGTAGGCGCCGTCCTGCCAGAACTCGATCGAGACCGGGGCGATGCGGTAGCCGGTCCAGTGGGGCGGGCGCGGCACGGTCTCGCCGGGAAAGCGCGTGCCCACCTCCTCGACCGCCCGCATCAGGGTCTCGCGGCTGTCGAGGGGCTGCGACTGGCGGCTCGCCCAGGCGCCGAGGCGGCTGTCGCGGGCGCGGGTGGCGAAATAGGCGTCGGCCTCCGCATCATTGACCGTGGTCACGGTGCCGCGGGCCCGCACCTGCCGGCGCAGGCTCTTCCAGTGCAGCACCAGGGCGGCGCGCGGATTGTCCGACAGCTCCTGCCCCTTCATCGACAGGGTGTTGGTGTAGAACACGAATCCGCGCTCGTCGGCGTCCTTGAGGAGCACGACGCGCACGTCCGGCAGCCCGTCGGCGTCGCAGGTGGCGAGCGCCATGGCGTTCGGATCCTCCGGCTCCGAGGTCTGCGCTTCGGCAAACCATTGCCGGAACAGACCCCAGGGATCCGGGTTCTGGGTGAAATCATCTTTCGTTAACCCGTGCACGGCATCGTCCTTACCCAGGTGGCTGGTGCGCCCGCATGGCTCCCAGCTCATGTGACAACCGGAACCGGGGGCGGGCCGGCGTCGCATCCTCATGCGTCGTGGCGGCCGCCCGGTCGTGAGAACAGGTGTGATGCGTCGCGGTGCGTGTAAAGTCGGTTCGGTGACGCTCGGGCTCGTCGTCGCGGCGAGCGGCCTGGGCGGCATCCTGGCGGTCGGCGGGTGCAGCCAGCCGCTCATCATGTTCGCGCCACAGGTGGCGGTGGCGCCGCCGCCGGAGCCGGAGAGCACCGGCAGCATCGCGCCACCCCCTCCGAAGAGCTTCGGCCCGGATCTCTCGGGCGAGGATTGGCGCCGCGCCAAGGCGGCGCTCTCCGTCGCCCTGGATCCCCAGGGCAACGGCCAGCCGGTGAAGTGGGACAACCCGGATTCGGGCATGCGCGGCATGGTCAACCCGACCGGGCTGCCCTTCGTGAAGAACGACGAGATCTGCCGCGGCTTCCTGGCCTCGGTGATCGGGCCCGGGGGCAACCGCTTCGTGCGCGGCACCGGCTGCCGCCCCTCGGGCGGCGCCTGGGAGCTCAAGAGCCTCAAGACGACGGCCAAGCCGGGGTGAGGCGGTGGCGTGACAGGGCGCCCGTGGCCTGCGAGAGGGCGCAGGCCGCGTCCGACCCGTGGGAGCGGGGAGATCCACGCTATTCTTTTCGCGAACCGTCCGGGGTGATGCCGGCTCACATGGCGCCGGCTCACGAAGTGACATACCTTAGCGGCTTGCCTTAGGAGCTTGCCGCTTCCGCCTGCGTTGCAATCCGGCAACACGGTCGCCAGATAGGGCTCACCTTATTCACGCAGGCGGACCCGCGCCCGGGCGCGTCGCACCGGAACCGGGCCGCTCGAATCGCCATCGGATCGCCATGCGCAACCCATACGACGTACTCGGCGTCAGCCGCTCGGCCGACGAGGCGGAGATCAAGAAAGCTTTCCGCAAGCTCGCCAAAGCCTACCACCCCGATCGCAACAAGAACGACGCCAAGGCGCAGGACCGCTTCGCCGAGGTCAACCAAGCCTACGAGATCCTGGGCGACGCCAAGAAGCGCGAGCAATTCGACCGCGGCGCCATCGACGGCGAGGGCAAGCCCCGCTTCACCGGCTTCGAGGGCTTCGGCGGCGCCGCCGGCCGCGGCGGTGGCGGCGGCGGGTTCGACTTCGAATCGATGGCCCGCGGCCGGGCCGGGCCGGGCGGCGGCGCGGCGGGCGGCTTTGGCGAGGATATCTTCTCGCATCTGTTCGGCGAGGCGTTCCGCTCCGCCGGCGGGGCCGGGCGCGCCGCACCCCAGAAGGGCGAAGACGTCGCCGCCGAGCTGACCGTCACCCTCGATCAGGTCGCCAACGAGACCAAGCTGCGGCTCAACCTGCCGAGCGGCCGCGAGGTCGATGCGGTGGTGCCCAAGGGTGTGGTCGACGGTCAGGTGATCCGCCTGCGCGGCCTCGGCTATCCCGGCGCCCAGGGCGCCGACCCGGGCGACGCGCTCCTGACCATCCGGTTCGCTCCCGATCCCCGCTTTCAGGTCGATGGATCGGACCTGCGCACCACCGCCGAGGTCCCGCTGGAGGATGCGGTGCTGGGCGGGCCGATCCGGATCCAGACCCTGACCGGCGCGGTCGAGATGAAGATCCCGGCGATGACCAGCTCGGGCCGGGTCTTCCGCCTGCGCGGCAAGGGCCTGCCGAAGAAGGACGGCACCCGCGGCGACCTGCTCGCCACCGTCGCCGTCACCCTGCCGGCGAATGCCGACGAGGCCCTGATGGAGTTCGCCCGCAAGCGCCGGGCCGCCACGGCGGCGAGCTGACCATCACGGCGTTCGCCGCTTTACCGGAGCCGGCGCACTTCCGTCGCCCGCGGGCGTCGGTTAAGGAAGCCGCTGGGGCGCCATGCACGGCCGGGTCCAACCGGCCGCCGCCGGCCTCCCGTGGCGGCTGTTCTTTGGGTGACTCATGGCTGACTCGAACCGGGCACACGTACAGGATGGCGGGCAGCCCCGCACCGGGCTTCTCGCCGGCAAGCGCGGCCTCGTGCTCGGCGTCGCCAACAACCGCTCGATCGCCTGGGGCATCGCCCGCAGCGCGCGCCAGCACGGCGCGGAGCTGGCCTTCACCTATCAGGGCGAGGCCTTGAAGAAGCGCGTCGAGCCGCTCGCCCGCGAGCTGGACGCTGCCGTCGTCGGCCATTGCGACGTCACCGATCCGGCCTCGATCGACGCGGCCTTCGAGGCCACCGGCCGGCACTTCCCCGACGGGATTGACTTCGTCGTCCACTGCATCGCCTTCTCGGACAAGGACGAGCTGACCGGGCGCTACCTCGATACGAGCGAGGCGAACTTTTCGAAGTCGCTGCTGATCTCCTGCTATTCGTTCACGGCCATCGCCCAGCGTGCCGAGACACTGATGCGCAATGGCGGCTCGCTGCTGACCCTGACCTATTACGGCGCCGAGAAGTGGATGCCGCATTACAACGTGATGGGCGTCGCCAAGGCGGCGCTCGAAGCGTCGGTGCGCTACCTCGCGGCCGATCTCGGGCCGCAGAAGATCCGCGTCAACGCGATCTCGGCCGGCCCGATCAAGACGCTGGCCGCGTCCGGCATCGGCGATTTCCGCTACATTCTCAAGTGGAACGAGTACAACGCGCCCTTGCGGCGCACGGTGACCATCGACGAGGTCGGCGAGACCGCAGCCTACCTGATCTCCGACATGTCGCGCGGCATGACGGGCGAGATCCTGCACGTCGATGCCGGTTACCACGTCGTCGGCATGAAGAACCCCGAGGCGCCGGACCTCAGCCTCGACAAGGACTAAACGGAGCCGACTCCAAGCGGCCCACTTCAAGCGGCCCACTTGACGTTGGAGTTTTGATCGCGGGATCCTCTCTCCAGGCGATGTCGGCTTGACCGGTGTCACTCGACCAGATCATGTCGGGCTTGCCCGACACCGGCTGGGGATCCGGCGATCAAAAACAGAACCGTAAAATCAACGGCTTGATGTTCGGTTTGATCGAGCGCGGCCCGTGCCGGATGGCACGCGCGCGACGCGGCACGGGACACCCCTGACGCTCCGACGGGGACTGGACCGGCGGCCTCTTCGGCGCCATGTGGTCCCCACGTCGCAATGTGGAGCCCCTCATGCCCACCCCCAAGATCGCCATGCTCACCGCCGGCGGCCTCGCTCCCTGCCTGTCGGCGGCGGTCGGCGGGCTGATCGCCCGCTATACCGACCTCGCGCCGGAGGCCGAGATCATCGGCTATCGCAGCGGCTACAAGGGTGTGCTCCTCGGCGAGTTCCTCACCGTCACCCCGGAGGTGCGGGCCAAGGCGCCCCTGCTCCTGCGCCAGGGCGGCTCGCCGCTCGGCAACAGCCGGATCAAGCTCACCAACGTCAAGGATTGCGTCAAGCGCGGCCTGGTCAAGGAGGGGCAGGATCCCCTCAAGGTCGCAGCCGAGCAGCTCGCCCGCGATCAGGTCACGGTGCTGCACACGATCGGGGGCGACGACACCAACACGACGGCGGCCGATCTCGCGGCCTATCTGGAGTCGAACGGCTACCATCTGACGGTGGTCGGATTGCCGAAGACCATCGACAACGACGTGGTGCCGATCCGCCAGACGCTGGGCGCCTGGAGCGCGGCGGAGCAGGGGGCGATCTTCGCCGAGAACATCGTCAACGAGCAGAGCGCCAACCCGCGCATGCTGATCGTCCACGAGATCATGGGCCGCAAATGCGGCTGGCTCACGGCCGCGACGGCCCTGGCCTATCGCGAGCGCCTGGACCGCGCCGCCTTCCTGCCGGAATTCGGGTTCGACCGGGCCCACAAGGACGTGGACGCGGTCTACCTGCCGGAGCTGCCCTTCGACATCGGCCGCGAGGCCGAGCGGCTGCGCGCCCGGCTCGATGCCAAGGATTGCGTCACGATCTTCCTCAGCGAGGGCGCCGGCCTCGACGAGATCGTGGCTGAGTTCGAGGGGCGCGGCGAGGTTTTGGGCCGCGATCCGTTCGGCCACGTCAAGATCGACACCGTCAATGTCGGCAAGTGGTTCGCCGATCGCTTCGCGCCGATGATCGGGGCGGAGAAGAGCCTGGTGCTCAAATCCGGCCATTTCTGTCGCTCGGCCGCGCCGAATGCGGACGACCTGAGGTTGATCCAGGGCATGGTCGACCTTGCGGTCGAATGCGGGCTGAAGGGTGTCTCGGGCGTGATCGGCCACGACGAGGACCAGGGTGGCCGCCTGCGGGCGATCGAGTTCCCGCGCATCCGCGGCGGCAAGACCTTCGATCCGACGACGCCATGGTTCACCGCTCTACTGGACGAGATCGGCCAGGAGCACGGGTGAGAGAGGAGCACGGATGAGCGAGCCGGCGCCGCCATGGCGCCGGACCGAGGGTTTCACCTGAGGTCACCGTCACGATCCCGTCGCGTCGAGCGTTGGGACAGCGTGGCCTGGCTCCGCCGCGGGGGACCGGCGGATGAAGGCCAGGATGTTTCCGCCAATCTCGGGCGCCTTGGCCTCGGGCGCGATCCGCCCGTGCCCCGGCGCGAACGACATCCAGCGGACGATCTTACCGTCGCTGTGGCGCGCCAAGTGCCGCTCGACCCGCCTCCGCGCCCACCGGGGCACGCCATCGCCGAACTTCATGAGGCTTCCCTCCTTGCTCGTCCGCCATGCGATCGATCTCGCGTGCCGAACGAAACAGGGAGGCTCCCCTTGTGTCATCACCCATTTGGGTGACTTGGCACCAACCTCAGGTTTTCAGGACCAGGCAGGCACCGCCGACACGGCGGATGCGGGCACACAGGGCCTCGGCGCTGGCGCGGGTCTCCGAGGGCACGCGGATGCGGTAGAAGGCCCGGGTCCCGCGGTGGCGCAGCCGGGTGCCGATGATCATCGGGCGCACGTCGCCCAGGATCGCGGCGTAGCGATCGCGGGCCCGGCCGAAGCTCGCCAGGGCGATTGACTTCGAAAAATTGCCGGCGAGCTGGATGCCCCAGGGGGCCAAGGCTGCCGCAGTCTCGGCGAAGAAGGCATCGGTGCGGCCGCGGATGCGCAAGGCGGCCGTGATCGCAAGGCAGCGGGTGCCCTCGGGTTCGGTCAGGTCGCTCTTCGGCTCCTCCTTGGCGGCTGCGGCCCAGTCCTCGGCGCTGCGTCCGGTGATCGCCGCGACATAGGCGCGGGTTTCGGCCGGCAGGCCGCCGGTGCCGGCGAGCCAGGCGGAGACGCGGCCGGGCCCACCATTATAGGCCGCCGCCGCGAGGCCGAGATTGCCGAAGCGCCCTCGCAGGTCGATCAGGAACCCCGCCGCGGCCGGGATCGCCTGCTCGGGGTCGAACGGATCGGCGAGGCCGCGCTCCTGCGCCGTGCCGGGCATGAACTGCGCCACACCCTGCGCCCCGGCACGGCTCACTACTCCGGGGCGGAAGCTGCTCTCGCGCCAGATCAGCCGGGTGAGAAAGGCGACCGGCAGCCCTTTGGACTGGGCGGCACCCTCGATCAGCCGGCACAAGGCCTGCTCGATCGTCTCTTCCTTGCTCTCGACGGCGGGGACGGGCGCCGCCGGGGCCGCCGCGGCAGGGGAAGCGAGGCCCAGCGCGGCGAGAGCCGGCGAGGCGAGGGCCAGGATGAGGAGGAGAGGGCGGGTCACGGGCGCACCCTTAGCCCGATTCGCTGAACGATTCGGCACGGTACGATCGTCGCGGGGTGTTTCGGATCCTCACGGGGGCACGCAGCCCTGGCGCCGCGCCCGCAGCCGCGCCATCTAGCGGGCGATGTCCTCGCCGCTCCTGTTCGACTCCGCCCTGATCCGCAAGCGCCTCGCCCGCGCCCGCCGCGCCGGATTCGCCGATTTTCTGGTCGCGCGGGCGGTCGACGACCTGTCGGACCGCCTCGACGCGGTCTTGCGGGAATTTCCCAGCGCCCTCGACCTCGCAACCCCGGTGCCGGCAGCGGCAGCCTGGTTGCGGCGGAGCGGCCGGGCCGCCGCCGTCACCCGGCTCGCCCCCGTGCCCGAGCCGGCCAGCCCCGGCCTCACCGTCGCCATCGGCGATCCGGAGGCTCTGCCCTTCGCCGATCGCCGCTTCGACCTTGCAGTGTCGCTGCTGGCGCTCCAGCACGCCAACGACCTGCCCGGCGCCCTGGTCCAGGTTCGCCGGGCGCTGAAGCCCGACGGGCTGTTCGTTGGCTGCCTGCTCGGCGGGCGCACCCTGACGGAGCTGCGCCAGGTCCTCACCCAGGCCGAGAGCGAGGTCGAGGGCGGCGTGAGCCCGCGGGTCGCTCCCTTCGCCGAGGTGCGCGACCTCGGCGGCCTGCTCCAGCGCGCCGGCTTTGCCCTGCCGGTCACCGATGTCGAGACCGTGACGGTGCGCTACGGCGATCCCGTCGGGCTGATGCGCGACCTGCGCGCCATGGGGCTCACCAACGCCCTGCGCGAACGCCGCGGCGCGTTGCGCCGCGAGACCCTGATGCGGGCGGCCCACCTCTATGCCGAGCGCTTCGCGGATGCGGATGGGCGCCTGCGCGCCACCTTCGAGCTGATCTGGCTGTCGGGCTGGGTGCCGCACGAGAGCCAGCAGAAGCCGCTGCGGCCGGGCAGCGCCCAAGCCCGGCTGGCCGATGCCCTCGGCACCGTCGAACGCAAGGAGCCATCATGACGGACACGTCCATCACGCTCACGCCGAACCCGCATCGCATCCGCGTGATGCTCGGCGGCACGATCGTCGCAGAGACCACCCGGGCCCTGACCCTGCGCGAGGGCGGCATGCCGCCGGTGCAGTACATCCCGCGCGAGGATGCCGAGATGGACCTTTTCGCGCGAACCGAGCACCGCACGCATTGCCCGCGCAAGGGCGATGCGAGCTACTACTCGCTCACCGCGGGCGGGCTCGAGCGGAGGAACGCGGTCTGGAGCTACGAGGCGCCGTTCCCGGCGGTGGCGGCGATCGCCGGCTACCTGGCCTTCTATCCGAGCAAGGTCGACGCGATCGAAGAGTTCACCGATTGAGCGTCACGGCCCGAGGAGGTCGACGATCGCCGGCAGCAGCGGCAGGTCGGCCGGGGGCATCGGGTAGGTCGCAAGGTCGCGCGGGCGCACCCATGTGAGTGCCTGCCCCTCCCGGGACTGCACGAAGCCGTCCCAGCGCCGGCAGATATAGAGCGGCATCAGCAGGTGGAAGGTCTCGTAGGGGTGGCTCGCGAAGCTCAACGGCGCGAGGCACTCCCCCTTCACGGTGATGCCGAGTTCTTCCGCGAGTTCGCGGATCAGCGTCTCCTCCGGGCGCTCGCCCGGCTCGATCTTGCCGCCGGGGAATTCCCACAGGCCCGCCAGCTGCTTGCCGGGCGGGCGCTGCGCCAGGAGCACGCGCCCGTCCGGATCCACGAGGGCGACGGCCACCACGAGGAGGAGCTTGAGTGGTTCGACCATCGGGGTGTCAGCCATGTCGGGCAATTCGGTTGACGGGCGGGGAGATCGCGCCCGTCAGGGCGCGACCTGGTATGTGACCTCGACGGCGGCCTCGATCGCGAGGGTGCCGGGCTCGACCGGGACGGCGAGGCCGCCGGGCGCCGCCTTGGCGGCGAAGGCGCGGGCATGGATCGGCGCAGGCGTGCCCTCCCGCGGCGGCGAGACGATGCTCGCGAGGCGGCCGAGGCGGGTGCCCGCCGCCTCCGCCAGGGCCTCGGCCTGACGGCGCGCATCCCGGACCGCCTCGGCCCGGACCGCATTCTCCGTTTGACCCGGATCCGACAACCCGAAGGCGACGCCGCCGATCCGGTCGGACCCGCCGTCGATGAGGCGGCGCATCACGGCGCCGAGGCGCTTGAGATCGCGCACCCGGAGGGAGACGGAATTGGTCGCCTGAAAGCCGTCGGGGACGTCCCGCACCTGACCGCCGGGATCGCGCACCGTCTTGCTGGCCGGGCGCAGGGACACGGCCGCCGTGGCCAGATCGGCACCCACGATACCGAACTCGCCGGCAAGGTCCAACACCTTGCGGGCCGCCGCCGAGTTCTGGTCGAGGGCGGCGGCCGGGGTCGGGCCGCGGCTCTCCACCGCGACCTCCACGGTGGCGAAGTCCGGCACCACCTCTCGGCTCGCCCGGCCGACGACGCTGATCCGGCCCGGCGCCGCGTCGTCGGCGAAGGCAGGCCCCGCCAGGATGATGGAAGTCCCCGCCAGGATGATGGAAGTCCCCGCCAGCAGCGCGCCCAGGAGGAGCGCCGCCGCCCTCACGAACGGTAATCCCCGTTGATCTCAATGTAGGCTTTGGTGAGGTCGCAGGTCCAGACCCGGGCCGCGCCGGTGCCCAGGCCGAGATCGACCCCGATCCTGACCTCGTCGCCGCGCATCGCCGCGGACGCCGCCTCCTCGTCGTAGCCGGGATCGCGGGCGCCCTCGACGGCGACGCGCACGTCGCCGAACCAGATCGCCAGCCGGTCGCGGTCGGCGGGCTCGCCGGCCTTGCCGACCGCCATCACCACCCGGCCCCAATTGGCATCCTCACCCGCCACCGCGGTCTTCACCAGCGGCGAGTTGGCGATCGACATCGCGATCCGGTGCGCCGAGGCGTCGTCGGTCGCGCCATTGACCTCGACGGTGACGAACTTGCGCGCCCCCTCGCCGTCGCGGGCGACCAGCTGGGCCAGCTCGATCAGCAGGCCGTCGAGCGCCTCCGCGAACTCGGCCACGGCCGGATCCTCGGCCGACGCGACGGGCGCGTTGCCGGCCCTGGCGGTGGCGAACAGCATCAGGGTGTCGGAGGTCGAGGTGTCGCCGTCGACCGTGCAGCAATTGAAGCTCTTGGCGACGCCACGGCTCAGCAGCGCCTGGAGCACCTCGGCCGGGAGGTCGGCATCGGTGAACACGAAGGAGAGCATCGTCGCCATGTCGGGCGCGATCATGCCGGCGCCCTTGGCGATGCCGTTGATCGTCACCTCGGCGCCGTTGAGCCGCACCCGGCGGGTGGCGAGCTTGGGAAAGGTGTCGGTGGTCATGATGGCGCGGGCGGCCTCGGTCCAGCGCTCCGCGTCCGGGCCGGTGCGGCCGGCGCATTCGGCCAGCACGCCGTCGAACTTGGTGGCGTCGAGGGGTTCGCCGATCACGCCGGTCGAGGCGATGAAGACCTCGCCGGGGGCGCAATCCGCCGCCTTCCCGGCGATCTCGGCGGTGAGCCGCACCGATTCGCGGCCCTTGAGACCCGTGAAGGCGTTGGCATTGCCGGAATTGACCACCAGCGCCCGGGCCGATTGCCCGCCGCGCAGGGTCTCGCGGCACCAGTCAACGGCGGCGGAGGGGCATTTCGAGCGGGTGAAGACGCCAGCGGCCCGGGTGCCCGGATCGAGCAGGACCAGCAGCACGTCGGTGCGGCCGCGATAGCGGATGCCGGCCTGCGCGGTGGCGAGACGCACGCCAGCAATCGGCGGCAGGGCGGGCTGGTGCTTGGGCGCGAGCGGCGAGACGGGATGAGACATGCGGGGCTCCGGTCCGCCGACGCCTCGTCGTCCGCGTCGGCGCCGCGGTGTTGCCCCGCCAAGGCGCCCTGCGTCAACCGGGCCGGCGCCGCGACGGCGGCATTGGTTGTATTATCGGTTGTGCACGTTTTGCTTGAAAAACCGGCGTCGGAGTGCCGGCGCCCGTTGGGCGCGCCGAGGGCCGCCACACGGAACGGTAATTTTCGCCAAGGGGCTGACGCAGGGGCCCGGCGGAGTTTCCTTATCTAGAGTTGCAGCTTATCATCTAGAGGAACAGCCCGGGAGGCGCGGTCCCGCGCCCCCATCCGCGTCGGAGGTTCCCGCTTGGCCCACCCGCAAGTCCTTCGCGACATGGCGCTCTTCGTCGAGGTTGCGAAGCGGAAGAGCTTCAGTCAGGCCGCTGTGGCGCTCGACGTGCCGATCTCGTCCCTCTCCCGGCGCATCACCCAGTTCGAGACCTCGATCGGTCTGCGCCTGCTCGACCGCACCACCCGCAAGATCGTGCTGACTCCGCATGGCGAGGCGTATTACGAGCAGGCGACCCGCCTGGTGGAAGAGGCGCAGCGCACCTTCGACGAACTGATCGCGCAGGCGAAGGGGCCGAGCGGCCTCCTCAAGATCGCGGCGCCGCCCGATCCGTGGGTGCTGCGCCACCTCTCCGCCGTCGCCGGCGACTATGCGCGGCGCTATGCCCAGGTGCGGGTGCATCTCGACGTCTGGCCGCATCTCGTCGACCTAGCCCAGGACGGCTACGACCTGGCGCTCGCCGTCGGGGCGCCGCGGGAGACCTCGATGATCACCCGCAAGGTGGCGCAGCTCGAGACCGGCCTGTTCGCCGCACCCGATTACCTCGACCGGGCCGGGCGGCCCGACACCCCGGCCGATCTCGCGCGGCACCAGGCGGTGCTGGTGGCGCCTTCGGCATCCGGGACGTCGCCCGCGGCCGCATCGCCATCGGGAAGCTGGCCGCTGGAGCGGGACGACGCATCGGTCTCGGCCCGGGTCGGCCGCGCGGTCTCAAGCAACAGCCAGGGCATGGCCCGGCGCCTCGTCACGTCGGGGCACGGGATCGGCCTCCTCCAGGTGATCGACGTCGAGCAGGATATGGAGGCCGGACGCCTGGAGCGGGTGCTGCCCGAATGGCGCGGCTTGCCGAACCCGGTCTACCTCGTCACGACCTCGCGGCTGCTCCCGGCCAAGACCCGCAGCTTCATCGCCTTCGCGTCGCGCCAGCTCGCGGAGCAGCTGGCACCCCGCGGCGTCACCCTGGACGAGGTCGAACTCGCCACCCTGTACGACCTTCAGGAGGCGTGACGCGGGCTGCCCGCCCGTGCTTTAGCGCGGGGGCGGGTGGGGGCGCGGCGATGTGACGGACCTTTCGACTCTCGTGTTCACGGGCGGGGCCCTTGCGGTGGCGGTCCCGGCCGATGCGGTGGCTGCCCTGCCGCCGGAGCGCCGGGGATTGCCGCCGGACGAAGCGGCGCGCATCGCCCGCTTCCGGCAGCCGCAGGACCGTCACGAGCGCATGGCGGCGCACGGGCTGCTGCGCCATCTGCTCGGATCCTGGCTCGGCCGAGACCCGGCCGGGCTCACGCTGGCGCGGGACGCGGGCGGCCGGCCCTTCCTCCCAGGGGCAGCCCTCGACCTGAACCTGAGCCATGGCGGCGGCTGGGTCGCTGTCGGCCTGTCGACCGTCGGTCGGATCGGCGTCGATGTCGAAGGCGCCGTCCGGCCGGTGGATTGGGACCGCCTGGCGCCGGTCTTCCTGCACCCGGCCGAACTCGCAGCCTATCGCGGCCTGCCAGCCGGGGCGCGGCCGCGCCGCGCGCTGGAATTCTGGTCGGTCAAGGAAGCGTGCCTGAAGGCGACTGGCGAGGGGCTGGTCGCCGAGCCGTGCTCGGTCTGGTTGACGCCGGACGGCGCGGCCTGGCGCTTGGAGCGGGCGGGGCTGTCGCTGCGGGCGGCGTCACGGGTCCTGCCGGATGGGGCGCGCTTCGCCTGGGCGGCGGCGGAGGGAGTCGAGGTGGTGGTCGCGGTCGCGGGTTGATCGGCCGACTCTTGCCGTGGGCAAAATGCCCACCTTCGTCCGACACGCTCGTTGCGTGTGAGCAGCCGGTTCCGTGCCGAAGTCGTCAATCCGGGCTCCGCGTCGCGGCTTCGGACTGACGACGACCGTGTCAAACAGGATCGAGCGCATCATACCAACGGCCGAGGATGCTGACGCATCGATTCGATCTCGGGCAGGCCCGAGATCGACGCGGCCGCTGATCCAATCTCGAATTCTCGATGCCAAGCGCAGATGTCCGGGACCTTGGGCTTGGCGAAAATTTAAGAACGGCACCAAAGGTCGTTTCCAACGACCGTTGGCATCAGACGTAGGCGCTCATCCCGGTGGCATCCGATTGCGGGAAGCGCTCTGCGAGAGCGCGGCGCAGCTTCTCGAGGGCGCGGTTCTCGATCTGGCGCACGCGCTCCTTGGAGATGCCGAGGCGGTGGCCGAGGGCCTCCAGGGTCGCCTGGTCTTCGGCGAGGCGCCGCTCGTGCAGGATGCGCAACTCGCGCTCGGACAACACGGTGAGCGCCTGCCGCAGCCAGGTCAGGCGGCGCTCGCCGTCGACGGCGTCGGAGACCGTCTCGTCGGGCAGGGGAGATGTGTCGACCAGAAAGTCGACCCGCTCGGCCGAGGCTTCGCCGTCATCGCCCACGGGGGCGTTGAGCGACATATCCGGGCCCGAGAGGCGGGCATCCATCAGCGCCACGTCCTCGCGGGAGACGCCGATGGCGGTGGCAATGCGGCGATGGATCTCGTCACCGACGCGCTCGTCGGTCGATTGCATCAGCCGGGCGCGCAGGCGGCGGAGGTTGAAGAACAGGGCCTTCTGGGCCGAGGAGGTGCCGCCGCGGACGATTGACCAATTGCGCAGGATGTAATCCTGGATCGACGCCCGGATCCACCAGGTCGCGTAGGTGGAGAAGCGCACGTCCCGCTCGGGCTCGAAGCGGGCGGCCGCTTCCATCAGGCCGACATGGCCTTCCTGGACCAGATCCGCCATCGGCAGGCCGTAATGGCGGAAGCGGCCGGCAAGCGCGATCACGAGCCGCATATGGGCGGAGATCAGACGGTGCAGGGCCTGCTCGTCACGCTCGTCCTTCCAGCGCACCGCGAGGCCGCGCTCCTCCTCCCTTTCGAGGAAGGGGGCATCCATCGCAACTCGCACGAACTGCCGACGTATGCCTGCGATTTCCGCCATCCCCGCCTCCGCCGCTATGGTGAGCGCTGTGTATCGCGATGAGGCCCGGGCGCAGCATGACGCGCGCCCGTTACACCGCAAGGCCTGCGACAACGGCGAGACCACCCGGACGGTTCCCGCACCGCGAAAAAATCCCCAGCGGTGCGATTGCCTCGCGAACGCGGCAATCGCCTCGGCGTGACAGGGACGGGCAGGATGCGGGAGCGTCGGACCGAGGGGCCCGCACAGGCGAAAGCCCGGCACGGGGCCGGGCTTTCGTAGGGTGGCTGTCAGAGGAAAGGGAGGCGTCAGGCCGCCTCGGCCTCGTCTTGCAGGTCCTCGCCGTCGGCCTCGGCCTCCGCCTCGGCGCCCTTGGCCCGGCGCGGCGACTTGGCGAGGCTCTGCTCGATCAGCTTGAGCGACTCGGTGTCGGTGATGCGGTTCACCGCCGCGATCTCGCGCACCACCCGGTCGAGGGCCGCCTCGTAGAGCTGGCGCTCGGAATAGGATTGCTCGGGCTGGGCGTCCGAGCGGTAGAGATCGCGCACCACCTCGGTCACGGCGATCAGGTCGCCGGAATTGATCTTCGCCTCGTATTCCTGTGCCCGGCGCGACCACATGGTGCGCTTCACCCGGGCGCGGCCGGTGAGCACGTCGAGCGCCTTCTTGACCAGCTCGGGCTCGGCGAGCTTGCGCATGCCGACCGAGTTCGCCTTGGCGGTCGGGACCCGCAGGACCATCTTGTCCTTCTCGAACGACACCACGAACAGCTCTAGCTTGTAGCCGGCGATCTCCTGCTCCTCGATGGCCGTGATGCGGCCGACGCCGTGGGCCGGGTACACGATCGCTTCGCCGGTCTTGAAGCCCTGCCGGGCGGCTGTCGTCTTCTTGGCGGTCGTCATGCGGGGGTGGCCTCCAGGTCACCGTTCGCGGCAATGTCCGCGACCGGATCATTCATCCGGGTCAGGGCACCCGGCGAAAAATACGCGCCTGCCGGACGTCCTGAGGGGCGTCCGCCAGTCCCTGTCAAACCATAGCTAAGGAACGTCCGAACGCGCTGCGGACCGGATAAGATCCACCTCGGCTGATCGCATGCCGCCTCGCCCCATCGAAGAAATCCCGCTCGGTGGACGAAGGCCGCACGTCGGACGCAAGCGACGGCGATCAGGAACCTAGCACGAAGAGGCCAGAAAATCAAAAAAATTCAGGCGCCCGGCATGGCTGCCCGGGCACCCTGCATGATGTTTCACCAGCGTAACGGGCCAATCGCAGACCGGCCATGCGGATCCGGCAGGGATGGCAACGGAGCAGCAACCATCCCGGCCGGATCGGTCGGACGGCTCAGTCACCCGAGCCGGGATTGGCCGAGAAATGAGCCTCGAACTTGCCGGTCTTGCCGTCCCATTCCTTGGCGTCGGCCGGGGCAGCCTTCTTCTGGGTGATGTTGGGCCAGCTCTTCGCCATGTCGGCGTTCAGCTTCAGCCAGCTCTCCAGGCCCGGCTCGGTATCGGGCTTGATCGCCTCGGCCGGGCATTCCGGCTCGCACACGCCGCAATCGATGCATTCGTCCGGCTGGATGACGAGCATGTTCTCGCCCTCGTAGAAGCAGTCGACCGGACACACCTCCACGCAGTCCATGTACTTGCACTTGATGCAGTTCTCGGTGACGACGTAGGTCATGGGCCGGTCAAACCTCGAAGGCTGAGCAGGGCGCTCGCGTGGCGCCCGGGGCATCTGGGGCGGGCCTTAGACCCGGGAGGCCGGGCTTGCAAGCCACCCTGTGGGGGGCGGCCTCGCGTTGCCCGGGCGCGTCGCCTTCGCGTCACGCTTTCGCCCGCGGGGCCGTCAGCCTGCATCGTCGGGCGAGGGGCCCGCCGAGAGATCGGCATAGAGCAGCCTCGCCTCGGGCGCCGGGCCCCGCCGCTCGCCGAGATCGAGCACCCGCACCGCCGCCGTGACGTGCTGAGCCGCGACCGTGACGACGTCGCCCACCGCCAGCGCCTTCGAGGGCGCGTCGGCCCGCTGGCCGTTCACCCGCACGAAGCCGTCCTCGATGAGGCGCGCGGCCAATGAGCGCGTCTTGGCGAAGCGCGCGAACCACAGCCACTTGTCGAGGCGCTGCCGGTCCGCGCGCATGGCGCCCGGTCAGCGCTTGTCGCCGTCCCTCGCCTCCATCTGCGCCTTGAGGGCGAGAAGCTTGGCGAAGGGGGAATCCGGATCCGGGGCGCGCTCGCGGCGGGGCGGCCGGGCCTCGTGCTGGCCGCCGTTGCGCGGGGCGCCGTCACGACGTTCCTGCGGCGGACGGCCTCCCTCGCGACCACCCGGATACGGCCCGCGCGGGGGACGCCCGTCGCGGCGACCCTCACCCCGGTTCTCGCTCCGGTTCTCGCCGCCACGGCCCTCGAAGCGGGTCTCGGGCCGACCCTCGCCGGCGGGACGGCTCTCGCCCCCGCCGGCGGGGCGGCTCTCGCCCCGGTTGTCCGCCGGGCGCCGATCGCCCCAGCGCTGGCCGTCGCGGGGCGCGCGATGATGGGCCCGCTGCTCCGCCGGCGCGCCCTCGCTCCCCTCGCCGCTGCGCGGATCGGGGCGTTGGAAGCCGCCGCGCGGGCGGCCGTCCCGCTGGCCTTCGCGCGACTGGCCGTCCTGCGGCCGGCCGCGGCCCTGGTGGCGCGGCGCATGGCTGCGCTGGTGGCGGTGCATCCGCCACACCTCGATCATGATCGGCTCCGCCGGCGCGGCGGGCTCACCCGTCGCCTCGGCCGTCTCCACGGGCGCAGTCTCGTCGGTCTCGCCCGCCGCGGCGTCGGTGGCCTCGACCGCGGCCGGCTCCTCGAATGCCGGCGCCTCGACCGCACCATCCTGGGCGACGGTCTCTTGAGCCGAAGCCTCTTCGGTCACGGCGTCCTGGGTGACGACGTCGTGGTGAGTGATGACGTCTTGCTGGGGGATGACGTCTTGGGTGGCGTCTTGGGTAACGGCCTCCTGGGCCGCAGCCTCCTGGGCCGCAGCCTCATGATAGGTCGCAGCCTCCTGGGCCGCCGCCTCCTGGGCCTGCTCCGTCGCCTCGGCCTGCACCGGCTCGGCGGCCGTCGCCTCGGCGGCCGTCGCGTGGTGACCGGCCTCCTCGCTCGGCGCCGTGTCCGCCGTCACGGCCTCGGCCTGCGCGTCGTCACCGGTCGCGGCATCCGCGGCCTCGCCTGCCTCCGCCGGAGCCTCGCCGGCTTCCACCACCTTCGGCTGCACCGGCACCATCGGGGCGGCCGGGCGCAGGGCCACGGTGATCGCCGGGCCGGGCCGGCGGTCGACGACGTAGCCGAGGGACTTCAGGATCGAGGCGAAATCCTCGCCCGAGCAGCCGACCAGCGAGGTCATGCCGACGGTCGGCACGAAGCCGTCCTTGTCGGCGGCGCCCGGAGGCGGCTCGCCCGGGGTGGTGCCGGGCACGTAGGCGATGGCCGGGCGGATCAGGTCGGCGAGGCGTTCCAGGATGTCGACGCGCACCGCCCGGCCGCCGCAGACCCGGAAGCCGGCGGCGCGGTAGAGGCCCTTGGCGATCTCGGGATCGACCGGCATCGAGGTGCGGCCGGAGCCGGCGAGATGCGCGATCTCGTCGAGGCCTCGCTGGTCGAGGCCGCCATTCTGCAAGGCCCAGAGCTGCGCGGCGAGCGTGCGCGGCGCGGGCTTCAGCAGGGCCGGCATGGTGATGTGGTAGGCGCCGAAGCGCACGCCGTGCTTGCGAAGCGCCGCGCGGCCCTCCTGATCGAGGCTGCGCATCTCGTTGAGGACCTTGGCGCGCTCCAGCACGCCCAGCGCCTCCGCCACCTGGAAGCCGATGCCGCGGGCAAGGCCGGTCAGGTCGGCGGCGGTCTCCAGCTCCAGCGCGGGTCCGAGCAGGCGCACGATATGCGCCTTGAGCCAGGCGTTCAGCCGGGTCTCGACCTTCTCGCGGGCCGCGCCGGCGAGCTGCTCGTCGGCCAGCAGCCGCAGGCCCGGGGCGTAGAGCTTCTCGCCCGGGACGAGCTTGGCGACCGGGTTGCCGGTCCAGCGGATCGTGCCGTCATTCGAGAGCACCAGGGCGGCGTCGGCCGCGGCGGCGAACCGGTCGGCCCGCGCCTCGATCTCGCTCGCCAGCGCCTTCTCGGCGGCGCTGCGCAGGGTCTTGGCTTCCTGGCCCTCGGCGCCGGGATCCGGCACGAACTGGAACCCGTGCAGGTGGCCGACGTGCTGTCCCTCGACCGTCACGTCGCCGCCTGCGGTGATCTCAGCTTCCAACATGGTATTCTCTCTCAGGCGCCGCATCAGCACGCTGGTGCGCCGATCGACGAATCGACTCGCCAGCCGCTCGTGCAAGGCGTCGGACAGCCTGTCCTCTACCCGACGCGTCTCGCCCTGCCAATGCTCCGGGTCGGCGAGCCAGTCCGGCCGATTCGCCACGAAGGTCCATGTTCGCACGTGAGCGATGCGCTGCGACAGGGCGTCGATGTCCCCGTCGGTGCGATCGACCATGGCGACGTGCTGGGAAAACCAGTCGACCGGGATCCGACCGGCCATGCCGCGCATCAGGAAGCGGAAGAGCTGGGCGATCAGGTCGGCATGGGTCTGGATCGCCGATTTCCGATAATCCGGGACGCCGCAGACCGCCCAGAGCCGCTCGACCGCGCTCTTCGAGGTGGCGTAGTCGCGGATGTCGTCCTCCTTCGCCAGAAGGTCGAGGGCCGCCTCGTCGTCGCCGGTGGGAGCGCGGGTCAGGCCGCGTTCGGTCGGGTGCTCGCCGAGGCTGCGGCGCAGAGCGTCGACCGAGTGGAAATCGAGGTCGGGGTTGCGCCATTGCAGCATCCGCAGCGGCTCGAAGGTGTGGCTCTCCAGGGCCTCCACCATCTCGGCTTCCAGCGGCGGGCAGCGCCCGGTGGTGCCGAAGGTGCCGTCGCGCAGGTGGCGCCCGGCGCGTCCGGCGATCTGCGCCATCTCGGAAGGGGAGAGATCGCGGAAGCGCGTGCCGTCGAACTTGCGGTTCGACGCGAAGGCGACGTGGTCGACGTCGAGGTTGAGCCCCATGCCGACGGCGTCGGTCGCCACCAGGTAATCGACCTCGCCGGACTGGTAGAGCTCGACCTGGGCGTTGCGGGTGCGGGGCGAGAGGGCGCCGAGCACCACCGCGGCGCCGCCGCGCTGGCGCCGCAGCAATTCGGCGATGGCATAGACCTCCTCGGCCGAGAACGCCACGATGGCGCTGCGCTGGGGCAGGCGCGAGAGCTTGCGGCTGCCGGCGAAGCTCAGCTGCGACAGGCGCGGCCGGGTGGTGACGTGGATGCCGGGGATCAGCGCTTTGACCAGCGGCTCCATCGTGGCCGAGCCGATCAGCAGCGTCTCCTCGCGGCCACGCTGGTGCAGCAGGCGGTCGGTGAAGGTGTGGCCGCGGTCGCGGTCGGCACCGAGCTGGATCTCGTCGATGCCGACGAAATCGACCTCGCTGTCCCGCGGCATCGCCTCGGCGGTGCAGATCCAGTAGCTCGGCCGGTGCGGCTTGATCTTCTCCTCGCCGGTGACGAGGGCGACCCGCTCGGGTCCGATCCGCTCGACCACGCGGTGATAGACCTCGCGGGCGAGGAGCCGCAGCGGCAAACCGATCATGCCGGTCGGGTGGCCGAGCATCCGCTCGATGGCGAGGTGGGTCTTGCCGGTATTGGTGGGACCGAGCACCGCCGTGGCGCCGCGCAAGCGGGCCTGCGGTGAGAGGGAACGGCGCGTCATCGGGTCGGACAGACATCCTCGGGGCGATTGGCAGCAGCCGCCGCGCCGTCCCGAACTCGGCGCCGGAGCCGTCGCGCGACCCCTTCAGCGCTCCGGATCGCGGCCGCGGAGCAGCCGTGGCCCGGCCGGCGGCCTCCCGTCATATGGGGCGGAGACGGACCGATCGCCATACGGGGAGGGCGACGGCAGGCCGGGCGGGGCGAATCCCGGAACGATGACCTCGATGCGGGGATCGGGCGCCCGGCCCTGTTCCAGGTCGGCGCAGAGGGTCTCCGGCACCGCCGTGAGCGGTCCGGGCGGGTTCGCGCCGATCGTCGCCGAGGAATAGGCGTCGCCGCCGCAATCAGGCCCGTTCCCGAGGCCGCCCGCAAGGGCTGGGAGCGGGGCCAGCAGGAGGAGGAAGGGGAGGGCGCGCCGCACGGTTCTAGCGCCCGTCCGCCGGAGCCTCCGGCGCTTGCGCCGCCGCCTGCACGCTCGTCTCCGGGGCACCCTGGCCGCTCTGGGACCACCGCGTCGCCTCGATGATGTTGAGGCCGATCTGGGTGCGGACGGCGATGCGCAAGGGGAGCAGCACCCGCGCGCCGGCGACAGGGGCGAGCCACACCGACATCTCGGTGTTCTCCTCCATGAACTTCACCCCCGGCCGGTCCGGCCGGTGGCCGGCGATGGGCTGGTAGCGCGCCTTGCAGACGAGGACCGGCCCCGCATAGCCGGGCTTCTGGACGCTGCGGGTCTCGCCGTAGCTCAGCACCACGTTGAACCGGCTCGCGCCGTCGAAGACCGGGATGATGCGGTTGCAATTCTGCGGATCGGTCAGGTCGCCGTGGCCTTGCGCCGGCATCATCAGGGCGCTCACCGGATCGATTACGCCGCGCTTATGCGTCTCGCTGACGGTCACCCGCTCGGGGTCCGGCACCAGCGGGGGGGCGATGTCGGAGGCGACCACGTTGCCGCGGGCCATCGCCATACGCACGGTGATCGAGGCGCTGGCGCTGTGGGAGGCCAGCGCGAAGGCTGCCGGCACCGGCCGGGCCGTCACCGTGCCGCTCGCCCGGCCCGACCCATAGCCGCCCGTGATCGCGCCGACGAGGCCGGTGAGACGGGCGCTGACATCCATCGTGTAGCGCTGGCCCTGCACCGAACCGGTGACCTGTGCGGTCCCGATCGGCACGCCGGCCAGCGTGATGCCGTAATCGACCGTCACGGCCGTCTCGCCGGCCTTGGGCGCGCGGCCCCGCGCCGCCTGGGCTGGCGTCGCCTCGCCGGACGGGAGGGCGAGCCCCGCCGCGAGGGCGAGCGAGAGGAAGGCCGTGCAACGCATGAGGGAACCGATCTCGAACGCCATCGCCCGCCTGCGATGAAGCGGGGAAAATCTGTCCCTATCGTGACGCGATCAGGGTTAACGGACCGTCTCGCCGCGCCCCCGTGGCTGGTCGGGGCGCGTCCGGCCGGCGGACCGCACTCCGGCGCGGCGCGCCTCTCCCGGGCGCGAGAGGGCGGCCCGGGGTCGCTCGCTCGGAGGCACGATCGGGGTCTGCGCCTTGACGAGACCCACACTCTCCCTCTATAGGCGCGTGCTTTCCAGGGACTTCGCGGGGTCCGGTTCAGTCCGGGGTGCGCAGCACGCCCGGCTCTCTCGCGTTGCGTGGTCCCTCGCCGAACCAAGACCAGTTGAGGATATAGACCATGTCGCGTCGCTGCGAGCTCACCGGTAAGGGGGTGCTCACCGGCCACCTCGTGAGCCACTCGAACCGCAAGACCAAGCGCCGGTTCCTGCCGAACCTGTGCAACGTCACCCTGCTCTCCGACACGCTCGGCCGCTCGGTGCGCCTGCGCGTCTCGGCCAACGCCCTGCGCACGGTCGAGCACCGCGGTGGCCTGGATGCGTTCCTGATCAAGGCCGGCGAGACCGATCTGTCGCAGAATGCCCGCCTGCTGAAGCGCGAGATCGAGAAGAAGCTCGCCGAGGCGGCCTGATTTTTCGCGGTGGAGGCGTCCAGCGACTCCTTCGCCAGGACGATGACGAGAGCACGGTGACGAAAAACCCCCGGATGCGCCGACGGCGCCCGGGGGTTTTTCGCTTTGGCCACTGATACCAACGGCCGTTGAAAACGACCTTTGGTTCCGTTCTCCAATTTTCGCTCAGCCAAAGGCTGAGTATCGAAAATATGAGATGGTTCATCGGCCCGACGCGTCAGCATCTTGGGCCGATGGTATGAGATGTGCCGTCACGCCGTCGGTCCTGCCCACACACGAACCTGATCCCGATGTGCCGCACAGCGGCGCCTCGGAATCAGGTTCGTGTGTGGGATGGGTCTATGGCTCTACCGCCGCCCGCCTGCCGCCATCCGGCGCACCGGCGCAGGGCCGGCATCCTCCTCGAACAGCTCGGCCAGCTTCTCGGTCATCACGCCGCCGAGTTCCTCGGCGTCGATGATGGTGACGGCCCGGCGGTAGTAGCGGGTCACGTCGTGACCGATGCCGATGGCCAGAAGCTCCACGGGTGAGCGGGTCTCGATCTCGTCGATGACGTAGCGCAGGTGGCGCTCCAGGTAATTCCCCGGATTGACCGAGAGGGTCGAGTCGTCGACCGGGGCGCCGTCGGAGATCACCATCAGGATCCTGCGCTGCTCGGGCCGGCCGAGCAGGCGCTTGTGGGCCCAATCCAGGGCCTCGCCGTCGATGTTCTCCTTGAGCAGGCCCTCGCGCATCATCAGGCCGAGATTCTTGCGCGCCCGGCGCCATGGTGCGTCGGCCGACTTGTAGACGATGTGGCGCAGGTCGTTGAGGCGCCCCGGGGTCGGCGGCTTGCCCGATTGCAGCCAGGCTTCGCGCGATTGCCCGCCCTTCCAGGCACGCGTCGTGAAGCCCAGGATCTCGACCTTGACGCCGCAGCGCTCCAGCGTGCGGGCCAGGATGTCGGCGCAGGTCGCCGCCACGGTGATCGGCCGGCCGCGCATCGAGCCCGAATTGTCGAGCAGCAGCGTGACGACCGTATCGCGGAAATTCGTGTCCTTCTCGTGCTTGAAGGAGAGCGGCTGGAACGGGTCGATCACGACGCGCACGAGCCGGGCCGGGTCGAGCTGGCCTTCCTCGAGGTCGAATTCCCAGGCGCGGTTCTGCTGGGCGAGCAGGCGCCGCTGGAGACGGTTCGCCAGCCGCCCGACCACGCCCTGGAGATGGGCGAGCTGCTTGTCCAGGTAGGAGCGCAGGCGCGCCAGCTCGTCGGCGTCGCACAGATCCTCGGCGTGGACGACCTCGTCGTATTTCTGCGAGAACACCTTGTAGTCGGGGCCGCGCGGCTCGTTGGCCCGCGGGCCCGGCGGTCGCCAGGATTCGGAGGCTTCCTCCGAATCAGCATCCTCAGCATCCTCCGGCAACTCTCCCGACGGCGCGTCGGCGGCCTCGGTGGCGCCTTCCTCGATCTCGTCGGACGCCTCGTCCGAGACCTCCATCTCGGCCCGGTCGCCCTGGCTCTGCTGCTCGGCCTCGCCCTCGCCGGCCTGCTGCTCGTCCGACTCGGCCTCGTTCTCGTCGTCGTTCTCTTCGTCGTCGGGATCGAGGGGCGCCTCGTCCGCCATGTCGAGGGAGGAGAGCAGGTCGCGCACCGAGCGGGCGAAGGCACGCTGGTCCTCCAGGGTGCCGAGCAGCCCGTCGAGGTTGCGCCCGGCCCGGTCCTCGATGAACTCGCGCCACAGCCCGACGATGCGCTGCGCCGCCGGGGGCGGGGCCTGGCCAGTCAGGCGCTCGCGCACCATCAGGGCGACGGCGTCTTCGAGCGGGGCGTCGGCCCGGTCGGTGATCTCCTCGTACTTGCCGCCGCGGTGGTAGCGGTCCTCCAGCATCGCCGTGAGGTTGCCGGCGACGCCGGCCATCCGGCGCGAGCCGATCGCCTCGACCCGGGCCTGCTCGACCGCGTCGAAGACCGCGCGCGCGGCGGCGTTCTCGGGCGCCAGGCGCCGGTGGACCGCGTTGTCGTGGCAGGCGAGACGGAGCGCCATCGAATCGGCATGGCCGCGCAGGATCGCCACGTCGCCGGGGGAGAGCTTGCGCGGCGGTTCCGGCAGGCGGGCCTTGTCGCCGGTGAGCGCCGGCCGGTCGGTCGCGAAGGTGACCTCGATCTCGGCCTTGCGGGCGATGGCCCGCAGCGTCCCGGCCACCGAGCGCTTCAGCGGCTCGGCGACGGACTCGCGCTTCTCGCCGGGCTTGCGGTTGGAGATGGACATAGCAAGGCTACTTCTTCAGCGAGTCGAAGTCGGAGGGGCGCGGCGTCGTGGGAAGGCGTCGTGGGCATGCGCCGGCGCGCTCGGGGTCGGTCCTCCGGCGGGGCCGGCCCCGCTGCGGCGGCGCCTCGACGCGGCGCTCGCGCAGCGGGATCCCACCCTCCGGCGACGGCCCCGACGCCGTCAGCTCAGCGCGACGTTGACCGCGCTCTCGGGCAGCTCCTTGCCGAAGGAGCGCTGGTAGAACTCGGCCACCAGGGCGCGCTCCAGCTCGTCGCACTTGTTGAGGAAGGTGACCCGGAAGGCGAAGCCGATATCGTTGAAGATGTCGGCATTCTCCGCCCAGGTGATCACCGTGCGCGGGCTCATCACGGTCGACAGGTCGCCGTTGATGAAGGCGTTACGGGTCAGGTCGGCCACGCGCACCATCTTGTTGACGACGTCGCGCCCGCCCTCGCCGCGGTAATGCGGCGCCTTGGACAGGACGATGTCGACCTCCCGGTCGTGCGGCAGGTAGTTGAGCGTGGTGACGATCGACCAGCGGTCCATCTGGCCCTGGTTGATCTGCTGGGTGCCGTGATAGAGGCCCGACGTGTCGCCGAGGCCGACCGTGTTGGCGGTGGCGAACAGGCGGAAGCCGGGATGGGGGCGGATCACCCGCTTCTGGTCGAGGAGCGTCAGGCGGCCCGACACCTCCAGCACGCGCTGGATCACGAACATCACGTCCGGGCGGCCGGCATCGTACTCGTCGAAGACGAGCGCGACGTTGTTCTGCAACGCCCAGGGCAGGATGCCGTCCTGGAAGGCGGTGACCTGCTTGCCCTCCTTGAGCACGATCGCGTCCTTGCCGACGAGATCGATGCGCGAGACGTGGCTGTCGAGGTTGATGCGAATGCAGGGCCAGTTCAGCCGCGCGGCGACCTGCTCGACATGGGTCGACTTGCCGGTGCCGTGATAGCCGGTGATCATCACCCGGCGGTTGCGGGCGAAGCCGGCGAGGATCGCCAGGGTGGTCTCGCGGTCGAACAGGTAGTCAGGGTCGAGATCCGGCACGTGCTCGTCGGTGGCCGAATAGGCCGGCACTTCGAGGTTCGAATCGATCCCGAACACCTTGCGCACCGAGACGGTCGTGTCCGGGAGAGCGGGTGGCGTGTTCTCAGCAAGCATACGGACCTCGTCGGGGCAGGCCGGCCCTCCATGGGCGATCCTGCGAATGTCGCGACGGCGCGGGAAGACCGGCGGGCGCCGCATGTCCTTAATCTGCGGGGGGAGCCGGCGCAAACGTGCCTGAGCCGGATATATGGGCGAGGCGTCGCGTTTCGAGTCCCTCCGTCGCGCAGCAGGGATGCGAGATCCGTGCCCGCCGGGGCCCCGCTCCGCTCAGCACAGGCCGGCGCCCCGCAGGGTGTCGTGGGCCTTGATGATGTCGCGCAGGCGGTCCTCGAAGGAGCGGTCGCCGCCATTGGCGTCGGGGTGGAAGCGCTTCACCAGCGCCTTGTACT
>NZ_LABX01000450.1 GCF_001043915.1 Methylobacterium aquaticum
GTCGCCGAGCGCCTGCGCGCCGAGGCCCGGGCCCGGGCCTCGGCGCGCAGGCGCTCGGCGACCTCGGCGATGCGCTGCTCGGTCTGGGCGATCTCCGGCGAGCCGATGGCGTTGGCGTTGATCAGGGCCGGCTCGATGCCGGTGGCGACCACCGACACGCGGATGATGCCGTCGAGGCTCTCGTCGAAGGTGGCGCCCAGGATGATGTTGGCGTCGGAATCGACCTCCTCGCGGATGCGGGTGGCGGCCTCGTCGAGTTCGTAGAGGGTGAGGTCGTTGCCGCCGGTGATCGAGATCAGGAGGCCGCGGGCGCCCTTCATCGAGACGTCGTCGAGGAGCGGGTTGGCGATCGCGGCCTCGGCGGCGCGGTTGGCGCGCTTCTCGCCGGACGCCTCGCCGGTGCCCATCATCGCCTTGCCCATGCCGCGCATGATCGCCCGCACGTCGGCGAAGTCGAGGTTGATGAGACCCTCCTTCACCATCAGGTCGGTGATGCAGGCGACGCCCGAATAGAGCACCTGGTCGGCCATCGCGAAGGCATCCGCGAAGGTGGTCTTCTCGTTGGCGACCCGGAACAGGTTCTGGTTCGGGATCACGATCAGGGTGTCGACGGCCTGCTGCAACTCGCTGATGCCGGATTCGGCGGTCCGCATGCGGCGCACGCCCTCGAACTGGAACGGCTTGGTGACGACGCCGACCGTCAGGATGCCCATGTCGCGGGCGGTGCGGGCGATGACCGGGGCCGCGCCGGTGCCGGTGCCGCCGCCCATGCCGGCGGTGATGAAGCACATATGGGCGCCCGAGAGCTGATCGCGGATCTCGTCGATCACCTCCTCGGCGGCGGCGCGGCCGACATCCGGCTGGGAGCCAGCGCCGAGCCCTTGCGTCACCCCGATGCCCATCTGGATCACGCGCTCGGCCTTCGAGGAGGTCAGCGCCTGGGCATCGGTGTTGGCGACCACGAACTCGCAGCCGAGCAGGCCCGACTCGATCATGTTGTTGACGGCGTTGCCGCCCGCGCCGCCGACGCCGAACACGGTGATGCGGGGCTTCAGTTCGCGGATGTCCGGAGCTTGCAGGGAGATGGCCATGATGCGCGAGCCTCTGATGATCGTTACGTTTCTGGTGGCGCCTTCAAGCGGCGCCGTTTGCCGTCCCGCCCGCCGGCGCGGCCCGTGTCCGGGTCCCGCGCCGGAAGGCGATCCCGTTAGAAGCTCTCCGTGAACCAGCGTCCGAACTTGGAGAGGTAGCTGTTGGAGACGAGACCGGTGCGGCCCGACTGGCCGCGCGGCTCGAAATGCTCGACATGCGAGACCTGGGGGTAGACCAGGAGCCCGACGGAGGCCGAGAAGGCCGGCCCCTTGGCGGCTTCGGGCAGCCCCTTGATGCCGAGCGGCCGGCCGATCCGGACCTGCCCCTGAAGAATGCGGCGGGCGACCTCCGGCAGGCCGACGAGCTGGCTGGCGCCGCCCGTCAGCACCACCCGGCGCCCGGCCTGGGCGGCGAAACCCGCATTGCGCAGGCGGTCGCGCACCAGTTCCAGCACCTCCTCGACCCGCGGGCGGATGATCCGCACGAGGTGCGACTTGGGGATGTGGTGCGGCAGGTCGCGCTCGTCCTCGTCGACGCCGTGGACCGCGATCATGTCGCGCTCGTCGGACGCCGTCGCCATGGCGGCGCCGTAGAGGGTCTTGAGCCGCTCGGCCGCCGCCACCCGGGTCGAGAGGCCGCGGGCGATGTCCATGGTGACGTGGTGGCCGCCCACCGCCAGCGCGTCGACATGGACGAGATGGCCACCGGAGAACACCCCGACGCTGGTGGTGCCGCCGCCCATGTCGACGACGGCCACCCCCATCTCGGCCTCGTCGTCGACCAGCGCCGAGAGGCCCGAGGCGTAGGGGGTGGCGATCACCGCCTCGACCCGCAGGTGGGTGTTCTCCACCGCCAGCATCAGGTTGCGGGCGGCGGCGATCTCGGCCGTCACGACGTGCAGGTCGACGCCGAGGCGCTCGCCGAGCATGCCCGACGGATCGACCACCGCGGTCTGCTGGTCGAGGGAATAGCCGGTCGGCAGGGCATGCAGCACCGCCCGGCCCGGGCTGATGCTGTGGGTGCTCGCCGCCTCCAGCACCCGCTGCACGTCGGCGCCGGTGACGGCGCCGGTGCGGACCGGGACCTTGGCGTCGAAATGCTGCGAGCCGAGCCGCCCGCCCGACAGGCTGACGATGACCGACTGCACCTCGACGCGGGCCATGCGCTCGGCGGCATGGACCGCGTGGCGGATCGCGGTCTCGGCCGCCTCCAGATCGACCACGGCGCCGCCCTTGAGGCCGAGCGAGCGCTGGTGGCCGATGCCGATGATGCGGGCGAGATGGGTGCGGCCGCGCAGGGTCGCCAGGGTCTCGACCGGCTGCAACTCGGCGACGAGGCAGACGATCTTGCTGGTGCCGATGTCGAGCACCGACAAGGTCGCGCTCCGGCGCGCCGAGAGCGGCTTTAAGCGCGGCGTGAGACCGTGCTGGAGGAGACTCATGACGCGACGCTCACCGGGAGGGACAGGGGATCGAGGGAGTTGGCGGAACCGGGGCGACCGGCGGGCGTCACGTCGCGCGCGCGGGTCATGTCTCGGTTCCCTTCGGCTTCTGCTTCTTCTTCTGCGCCTCCAGGCGCGCCGCCGCGCCCTCCTCGGTCAGCCGCACCACCACCCGGTCGGGCAGCCGCAGGTCGACCGCGATGATGTCCTTCTCGAGCAGACTCGACTCGGCCTCCAGCTTGACGAGGCGGGTCACCGCCTCGCGGGCGCCGGTCTCGGGCAGGCGCACGTCGATGCCGTCGAGCTTGAGGGTCCAGCGCCGCCCCGAGACCAGGGTGCCGGCCCGGATCCGGTCCTTGAGCGGACCCGCCGCCTCGAGCAGGGAGAGATATTCCTTGGTGCGCAGGTTAGCCTCGTCGCCCACCACCAGCGGCAGGTTCGCGAAGCGGCCGTCGCGCATCTGGTCGATCACCATGCCGTCGGCGGCGATCACGGCGATCTCGCCGTTGCGCTGCCACAGGGCGCTCGGCTCGCGCTCGGTGAGGGTGATCAGGAGTTCGCGCGGGTAGATCTTGCGCACCGAGACCGCGCCGATCAGCGGCACGGTGGACAGGCGGTCGCGCACGTCGACCACGCTGAGGAAGGGCAGCGAGTTGCGCCGGTCGATCCCGGCGGCCTTCAGGATCTCGGAGGGATGGAGCTGCACCAGCCCCGAGATCGTGACCGTGTCGACGCCGAAACCGAGGGTGCGGGCCGCGATGTCGAGGGGCGTGCCGTAGCGGGCCGACATCTCGGCATAGCCGCCGCCGGACACGAAGCCGGCCGCGGCGACGAGGCCGAAGAACCCGAA
>NZ_LABX01000451.1 GCF_001043915.1 Methylobacterium aquaticum
GGCTGGTTCCATTCGGGCGATCTCGGGGTGAAGCACCCGGACGGCTACATCCAGCTCAAGGACCGCTCGAAGGACATCATCATCTCGGGCGGCGAGAACATCTCGTCGATCGAGGTCGAGGAGGCCCTGTTCAAGCACCCGGCGGTGGCGGCGGCCGCGGTGGTGGCCAAGCCGGACGAGAAATGGGGCGAAAGCCCTTGCGCCTTCGTGGAGCTGAAGGAGTCCGAGATGGTCTCGGCCGAGGAGCTGATCGGCTGGTGCCGCCAGTCGCTCGCCGGCTTCAAGGTGCCCAAGCACGTGGTCTTCACGGAGCTGCCGAAGACCTCGACCGGCAAGGTGCAGAAATTCGTGCTGCGGGAGATGGCGAAGGCCCTGTGACGGGGCGCCGTCGCGAGGCTGCGGGGCCCGCCACCGAGGGACGCTTCCCATGGTCTTGCCGTGGGGGGTCTCGCCGCGGATGGGGCCTGCCGCCCGCTCTGTCAGGCCGCGTTGATCGGGCCGATCCGGGTCAGGAGCCACCGCGCCGAACGCGGGCGCGGCGGCGTTCGGGGATGATTCTGGGCTAGTGCATCACACGGGTGGAGGTCGTCCGCAGGCGACTGCG
>NZ_LABX01000452.1 GCF_001043915.1 Methylobacterium aquaticum
CCCCTCCCGCCCCGCCGGGGAGAGCGGGGGGCGCGCCCCCCCCCCCCCCCCCCCCCCCCCCCCCCCCCCCCCCCCGGGCGGCCCCCCCCGCCGACCTCTTCGCCGGCGGATCCGCCCCCCCCCGCGGCTATCTCGGGCACCCCGCCCCCCCCGCAGACCGCTCCCCCCCCGCCCCCTTCGGACAACCCGGTGCCCGCCTCTACCGCACCGGTGACCGCGCCGCCCGCACCCAAGACGGCACCCTCCTCTACCGCGGACGCGCCGACGACCAGATCAAGATCCGCGGCTACCGCATCGAGCCCGGCGAGATCGAGGCTCGCCTCCTCGCTCAACCCCACGTCGCCCACGCCGCCGTCACCGCAAGGCCAGGACCCGCCGCAGCACCCGCGGGAGGATCCGCCGGACTGCGCCTCCTCGCCTACGCCGTCCCCCGGCCCGGCGCCGCCCTCGACGGCGACGCCCTGCGCGCGGCCCTCGCCGCCAGGCTCCCCGACTACATGGTCCCGGCCCAGGTCGTGATCCTCGACCGCCTGCCCCTCACCCCCAACGGCAAGCTCGACAAGCGCGCCCTGCCCGAGCCAGAGGCCCCCGCGCCCGCCACCCACGCCCCGCCCGAGACCGAGGCCGAACGCGCGCTCGCCGCGATCTGGGCCGGCCTCCTCGGCCGCGACCA
>NZ_LABX01000453.1 GCF_001043915.1 Methylobacterium aquaticum
GCCGGGGATAGAGCGCCGCCAGGGTGTCGGCGGGACCTTCCTCGGGCGTGGTCGCCACCGGCACCCGCACGGTCGCCCGCAGGGTGGTCGGCAGCGAGAGCACCGAGGGAGTGTCGGTCACGTCGAACTGCGCGGCGGCGGGCGAGGCCGAGAGAGCCAGCGCGAGGCCGGCGCGACACAGCCCAGCCCGCAAGGCTTACTGGCCGTCCTGCGCCAAGCTCATCCGGACGATCTTGTCCGGGTTCTGAACGCTGCCGTTCTGGGCCGACGACCCCTTCTTGATCTTGTCGACCACGTCCATGCCCGAGGTCACCTCGCCCACCACCGTGTACTGGTTGTTGAGGAACGAGGCGTCGCCGAAGCAGATGAAGAACTGGGAATTCGCCGAGTTCGGGTCCTGCGAGCGGGCCATGCCGACGGTGCCGCGCTTGAACGGCGCCTTGGAGAACTCCGCCGGGATGTTCGGCAGGTCGGACTTGCCCATGCCGGTGCCGGTCGGGTCGC
>NZ_LABX01000454.1 GCF_001043915.1 Methylobacterium aquaticum
TCTCGGGTCGACCCGAGATCGGCAAGGCCGATGAAGCGGCTCGAATTTTCTACAACAATCCAGGCAAGCGGCGAAAATTCGAGGATAGAACGCCATGTCGCGTTCCACGACCCCTTGGATCAGTACGGCACACGATCGGCCTTGTCGTGGTACTTTTTCCAAACCTCGATGGCCTCGGCACGCATGATCTGGCGGATCGGGATCGAGCGCGCGTCCACGGGCTTCTTCATCTCTGCATAGATCATGCTGTCATCGAAATTGCCGTAGCGCAGTGCGTCCTCGTTGGTCGAAGCGTAGTAGATCGCCTTGATGCCGGCCCAATAGGCCGCCGCCATGCACATCGGGCACGGCTCGGCACTGGTATAGAGCGTGGCGTCTCGCAGCTTGAAATTACCCTCGGCCTTGCAGGCATTGCGGATCGCCGCCATCTCGGCGTGCCAGGTCGGATCGTTCTCGGCCACCACGCGGTTCGCGCCCTCCGCCAGGATCTTGCCGTCCTGGACGATCACGCAGCCGAACGCGCCGCCGGCACTCTCGACGAGCGAGGTGTGTTCGGACAATGCGATCGCGCGTGCCATGAACGCCTGATGGTCGTCCGTCATCATGGGTTCCTTTCGCCTCTCGGGCAGGAGCGTTGGAAGGAGGGAAAACAGCGCGGTCCCGGCCGCG
>NZ_LABX01000455.1 GCF_001043915.1 Methylobacterium aquaticum
CCGCACCTCCGGGTTGGCCTCCGCCTCCGTCAGCGCACAGATATCGGACAGCGCGCTGCGCACGGCATGCACCGCCTCGCGTCCGGCCGTGCCTTCCGGGTGCCCGGCCGTCACCACGCCAGCGTTCGCCAAGTCGATCAGGCCACGCTCGATCCGGTCGAGCAATACTCGGAGGGGCGGCGGCACCCTGTCCAGGATCGCGGTCGCGCCGGGACCGGAACGGGGGTGCCTCTCTTGGATGTCCGGACCGAGCATGGCGACTTCTCTAGTCTGATCGACTGCGCACCCGTTATCTTGTCAGAATGCCAATTCTGTGAAAAACATGCAACTGCTTGCCATGACCAGGACATTGATCAGATGGAGAGGCCCGCCCTGCCCTTGAGTATGTCGCAAGCAAGGATGACCGAGAAGACTCGTCCTTGTATTTTGCCGACACTCTTGCGCTCGTCGTGCAGCATTGCGAACCGGCCAAGCCGTATGCCTCGATCATGGGACGAACGCTTCCGACGCCATGACGATTTCGGACTATTTCCTAGTAGCCAGTTTGGGAAAATTTTCAAAATGTGTACTGATTGGGATCAAGGTTGCATCGCCCCCGGAAACAACCCTTGATACATTTCCGGTTGATGATGCGGCGTTCTCCCCCATGCGGCCAGATCGAACGATGCCCCTGCGCTCCCTCTTCGCTGACCGGTCCGGCAGTGCCGGCGAGCAGATCCTGTCCGTGCTCCGCGCCGTCCGCCGCCATCTCGCGATGGATGTGGGGTTCGTGTCGGAATTCGTCGCGGGCGACCGGGTGTTCCGCGTCTCGGATGCCGGCACGGCGCACAACCCGGTCTCGGTCGGGGCGCATGCCCCGCTCGAGCAGAGCTTCTGCTACTACGTGGCGAAGGGCCTGATGCCGGGCCTGATGCAGGACGCGGCCGAGGATCCCATCGCGAGCCAGATGCCGGTCACGCGCGACCTGCCGGTCGGGGCCCATCTGAGCGTGCCGCTGCGCCATGCGGACGGCGAAGCCTACGGGACCTTGTGCTGCTTCAGCTTCACGCCGGACCGGACCCTCACGACGCGCGACCTCGCGACCTTGCGTCTCTGCGCCGACATCGTGGAATCGATCCTGGGGAAGGACCGCGACGCGGCACGGGAGCGCGAGGCCAAACGGCGGCGCATCGCCGATACGATCGCCACCGAGGCGGTCGAGATGGTGTTCCAGCCGATCTACCGCACGGCCGACGACAGCCTCGTCGCCTTCGAGGCCCTGGCGCG
>NZ_LABX01000456.1 GCF_001043915.1 Methylobacterium aquaticum
CTTGGCGTCGAGCTTCTTCATGATGCCATTCTCTGTTGTCGGCGGGCTCGGTGTCCCGCTCGCAGTGTCAGAATGGGCGATCGTTAAAAATCTGTCTATCGCCCCGTGAATACTGTTACAATCAGAAAAAATTAGAAACATTGGAATGTTTTGTTGTGTAAGGACTTGGTCGATTAGGTCCTTGTCTGCGTAAGTAATTTTTGTCCGGGGCAGCGGCATTCGCCCGGCAGGCCCTGCCGGAGAGAACGGGTCCGGTGCGCGACACGGCCGTGCCGTGATCGATCGGCGTGCCGATTTCCGGCGGTCAATGGCGATGCCCAGCCCCGCCTTCCAGCCCGGTCCCTTCACGGGGCCGCGGGCCTGCCGGGATGCGCGGGCGTGTCGATCGAGGCCCGTCGCGCGGTCGACGGACCGACACTACCGGCAAGGCTGTTCGCCTGGACGCCCGCAGCCCCGCCCCGGCGGTCGAGCATCGGGGGCCGGGCGGGGCTGCGGGCGTCCA
>NZ_LABX01000457.1 GCF_001043915.1 Methylobacterium aquaticum
TGTTGCGGGTGGTGCCGGGGTGAGGCTCCGGCAGGAGATCACCGCTTCGTCGGCAGCCAGTCCGGCTCGGGTTCCTGGCGCGGCAGCACCGCCGCCACCTCGTCGAGGTCGACCGTGTAGCTGTCGGTGAGCAGGCGCCAGAGATCCTGGCGGCTGGCGGCGCGGTCGATCAGCGAGGTGACCGTCGCGGCCAGCAGCGACGGGTTGGTGAGGGCGGGGCGCGGCAGGAGCGAATCGGCGAGGCGCATCGTTTCAACATCCGGTGGACCGCCCGTAGGATGTTCGGATCGTGGTTAACGACGCGTAAAGAATGACGGGCCGTCGGGGTCGTCATCGAACCGTCGTGGGCCGCCGCCAGAACCCGGCGGCCCCGTTGGGCGGCGCGCCCGTCGCCAGGGAGTCTTGCCGCTCGCGTTTTCGGTGTGACACGCCGCGCGATGATGCGTAGAACCCCGCGCCGTCCCCTGCCGCGTGCCGCGGCGCATTTCGACCGGTCGCGCGCCGCGGCCAGACCTTGCGAGAGGAAACCCGCCACGATGAGCGATTCCGGAGCGGACAAAGCGCCCGACGTCCAACTGCCCAACGTTCACGTGCGGGCCGAGGTCCTGGTCCAGGCGCTGCCGCACATGCAGCGCTACGACGAGGAGGTCGTGGTCATCAAGTATGGCGGCCACGCCATGGGCGACCGCGCCGCGGCCGAGGACTTCGCCGAGGACATCGTGCTCCTCGAGCAGTCGGGCCTCAAGCCCGTGGTGGTCCATGGCGGCGGACCGCAGATCGGCCGGATGCTCGACCGGCTCGGCATCAAGTCTGGCCCTTATACACATGC
>NZ_LABX01000458.1 GCF_001043915.1 Methylobacterium aquaticum
GATCGCGGCCGCGATCCGTCATCCGGGACCGACCTTCCTGGGTCTGCTGGCCGCCGATGCCGGGCTGTTCGTCCTCCGGCTCGGGTTGATCGGCCGCACTCAGCGGGCCATGGCCCGAGGCGGGCCGGCACCGACGGATCTCCTGCTCGCCAGCAGCCTCGTCTGGGCCGCACTGGTCGGAAGCTCCACCGTCCTGTGCTTCGTCAGCGGCGATCCGCTGCTGCAAGTCCTGGCCCCCCTGACAATGATGGGGATCCTGAGCGGGATCGTGACCCGCAACTATGCCGCGCCGCGCCTCGCGGTCGCGATGATCATGCTGTGCGACCTGCCGCTGAAGCTGGTCCTGCCGTTTCATTACGGCGATCCCTGGTTCCTGATCGGCACGGTGCTCGGCCTGCTGTTCGGGGTCGCGATGACCGTCACCACGGTGCGGCTCACCCGCGGCTACGTGGAGGTGCTGCTCGCCAAGCAGGAGAACCAGCGCCGGGCCACCCATGATGCCCTGACCGGTTTGCGCAACCGCGTCGGGCTGATGGAGGACCTGGCCGCCCGGCTGCCGCTGCGCGAGGCCGATGTCCTGGCGCTGCTCTATCTCGACCTCGACGGCTTCAAGGCCGTCAACGATTGCCTCGGCCACGCTGCCGGCGATGCCCTGCTGGTGCAGGTCGCCGGCAGG
>NZ_LABX01000459.1 GCF_001043915.1 Methylobacterium aquaticum
CGGCTGATCGCCGAGGGCGCGCGGGGGATCGCCGCGGAGCGGGCCTCGGAGGCCCGGGCGGCCGGGTGAGGCGCCGCAGCCGCGGGGAGCGGCCCCTCTCCCGCCGGCGGCGGATCAGCCCGAAAAAAGGCCCCCGGCGCGTCGCCGGAGGCCCTCGTCATCCCTTACGGTGTTTCCACCGGACGCTATCGGAACAACGTCGCCATCCCGCCCTGCATCCGCCCGAGACCCTGCTTGGCGATCTGGTTGCCCTGGTCGATCGCGACGGCGCGCTGGTAGCTCTCCAGTGCCTCCTGGCGGCGGTTCGACTTCTCGTAGGCGAGGCCGCGATAGGCCCAGGAATCCGCGTCCTTGTTGTTGACGTTGAGGGCCGCGTTGTAGTCCTCGATCGCCTTGTCGTACTGGTTGGTGGCGATCAGGCTCTGCCCGCGGGCGGCGTAGGGCGCGGCCACGAAGGGGTTGCGGTCGATGGCGGCGTCGAAGTCGCCGATCGCGGCGCGGTGCTGGCCTTGCGCCTGC
>NZ_LABX01000046.1 GCF_001043915.1 Methylobacterium aquaticum
CTGCTGCGCGTCCCCCGCCCCCGCGCCGCCCCTCCACGCCGCGGTTGCAGGGCGGGCCGCCGGTCCCGCGGGGGGACGCGCGCCCCGCCCCCGTTCCGGCGGGCGGCGACCGCCAAGCCGCAGCGCGGGAGCCCCGCTCCCGAGGGGGGGGAAAGGGGGCCCGCGCCGGAGCGACGCGATCCGTCACTACCTCGGGCCGACGGTATTGAGCTGCACACCGGCTTCGCGGTTCCTCGCGAATGACACGAGGCGGCGCGTGTTTGCACCCGGTGTCATCAAAGATGGGTTTCGCTCCGGCGCGGGTCCCCTTTCCCCCCCCTCGGGAGAGGGGATCCCGCGCTGCGGCTTGGCGGTCGCCGCCGGCAGGAACGGGAGCGGGGCGCGCGTCCTCCCGAGGGACGTGCGGCCCGCCCTGCATCGTCGCGCTGGAGGGGCGGTCGGGCGGCACGGATCCGCGACAGGAAGCGGGTCTCCCGTCGCAAGGCCGATCGCCCATCGTGCGGAGGCGGCGCAGCCACCCTGCGATCGGCTCGCGATCGGGTGTCGCCCCGGAGTCGTTCGAGGCGAGCCCGCGCCGGCCCTTGGCGAGGTCCGGCGCGGGCCGTTCGGGAGCGTTCTCAGCCGGCCCGCGCGGCGGCGGCCACCGCCGTCACCGCCGTCATGTTGACGATGCCGCGCACGGTCGTGGTGTGGGTGAGGATGTGGACCGGGGCGGCGGCGCCGAGCAGGATCGGCCCGACGCTGATGCCCTGGCCCGCCACCACCTTCAGGGCGTTGAGGGTGATGTTGGCGGCATCGAGGTTCGGCATCACCAGGAGGTTCGCCTCCCCGGTCAGGCGCGACTCGGGGAACACCCGCTCCATCAGCGGCCGGCTCAGCGCCGCATCGGCCTGCATCTCGCCCTCGACTTCGAGGTCGGGCGCCCGTTCGGTGATGAGCGCGAGCGCCTTGCGCATCTTCTCCGCCGACGGGTTGCGGGCGGTGCCGAAGCTCGAATGCGAGACGAGGGCGACCCGCGGGGTCTGGCCGAAGCGGCGCATTTCGGCCGTTGCGAGCAGCGTCATGTCGGCCAGCTCCTCCGCGCCCGGATCGAGATGGATGTAGGGGTCGCAGATGAACAGCGTGTGCCGCGGCAGTTGCAGCAGGCTCATGGCGGTGAGCGCCTTCACTCCGGCTGCCATCCCGATCACCTCGCGCACGTGGCGCAGGTGGCTGTGATAGGAGCCGGTGCCGCCGCAGAGCAGGCCGTCGACCTTGCCGAGGGTCAGCAGCATCGCGCCGACGAGCGTCGGATTGCGGCGTGCCTCGGCGAGCGCGACCTCGCGCGACAGGCCGTTGCGCTTGCGCTTGGCGTAGTAGCCCTGCGCGGCTTCTGCCTGGAACACCTCGTCGTCGAGATCCTGCACGTCGACGTCGCGGCCGACCTCGATGCGCAGCCCCAGCGCCTTCATCTTGCCGGCGATGACCTCGCGCCGTCCGACCAGCACGGGACGCGCCAGGCCCTCGTCGACCACGACCTGCGTGGCGCGCAAGACCCGGTCGTCCTCGCCCTCGGCATAGGCCACGCGGGCGCGGGTGGCCTCGGTCGCTGCGGCGAAGACCGGCTGCATCACCGTGCCGGAGGTGTAGACGAGGCGCTCCAGGGACCGGCGATAGGCTTCGACGTCGAGCATGGGCTTGGTGGCGACGCCGCTCTCGGTGGCGGCGAGCGCCACGGCCGGGGCCACCTTGGTGATGAGCCGCGGGTCGAACGGGCGCGGGATCAGGTAGTCGGGCCCGAAGGCGATGTCGTGCGTGCCGTAGGCCGCCGTCACCACGTCCGATTGCTCGGCCCGCGCCAGCTCGGCGATGGCCCGCACGGCAGCGAGCTTCATCTCCTCGTTGATCGTGGTCGCGCCGACATCGAGCGCGCCGCGGAAGATGAACGGGAAGCACAGGACGTTGTTGACCTGGTTCGGATAATCCGAGCGGCCGGTGGCGATGATCGCGTCGGGGCGCACGGCCTTGGCGGCCTCCGGCCGGATCTCCGGCTCGGGGTTGGCGAGCGCCAGGATCAGGGGCTTGTCGGCCATGCCCTTGACCATCTCGGGCGTCAGCGCGCCGGCGGCCGAGAGGCCGAGGAAGATGTCGGTTCCGGGCACCGCATCGGCGAGCGTCCGGGCCTCGGTCGCTTGCGCATATTGCGCCTTCTGGGCGTCGAGATTGTTGCGGCCCTGGTAGATGACGCCGCGGCTGTCGGTGACGAGAACGTTCTTCTTGTCGAGGCCGAGGCTGACCAGCAGGTTGAGGCAGGCGATGGCCGCGGCCCCGGCGCCCGAGCAGACGACGCGCACCTCGCCGATTGTCTTGCCGACCACTTCGAGGCCGTTGAGGATCGCCGCGGCGGCGATGATCGCGGTGCCGTGCTGGTCGTCGTGGAAGACCGGGATCTTCATCCGCTCACGCAGGCGGGTCTCGATCTCGAAGCATTCCGGCGCCTTGATGTCTTCGAGGTTGATGCCCCCGAAGGTCGGCTCCAGGCTCGCGATGATGTCGACGAGCTTGTCCGGATCGGTCTCGTCGATCTCGATGTCGAACACGTCGATGCCGGCGAACTTGCGGAACAGGCAGCCCTTGCCCTCCATGACGGGCTTGCCGGCGAGCGCCCCGATATTGCCGAGGCCGAGCACCGCGGTGCCGTTCGAGATCACCGCCACGAGGTTGCCGCGGGAGGTCAGTTCCGCCGCCTGGGCCGGGTCCTTCTCGATGGCGAGGCAGGCGGCGGCGACGCCCGGCGAGTAGGCGAGCGCGAGATCGCGCTGCGTGCTCATGTCCTTGGTCGGCAACACCGCGATCTTCCCCGGCGTCGGGAAGCGGTGGTAGTCGAGGGCGGCCTGTTCGAGTTGCTCGTCCACGGGGTGTCCTCCTGTGCGTGGGATGATGGCGCGCGGAGCCGTCTCCCGGCCGGTGCCGTTCGCGGGCACCGATCGGGATGGCAACGCTCAAGGTTAGGGTGGTGATCCCGCTGAAGTTGGCGGAGAAATCGAAACTACAGACCTGTCAAACAGGCTGGCACAACGCAGACGAGATTGCAGTGAAGCGTGGGTTGTCGCCTCTCCCCGCGAGTGGGGAGAGGACTTCATCGACCTTGTCGTCGATGAAGTGAGCTGCGAACCGCAGGTTCGCTGCGAGGGTGAGGGGGTGTTTCCGGATGAGGCTCTTCCGGCACCTCCCCCTCACCCTCACCCTCGGCTGACGCCTCGCTGTTGACCCGACAAGGGATCAACAGCCCACTCCCTGCCCGCGGGGAGAGGGGGACATGCGCGCCCTCGGCGAGGAAACCTGGATGCGGGGCGAGGCGATTTCCGCCCCGCCCGTCGCCTCAATGCGCCTTCTTCTTCGGCATGTAGAGGTCGGTGATCGTGCCTTCGAAGGCTTCCGCCGCCATGCCGACCGTCTCCGACAGGGTCGGGTGCGGGTGGATGGTCATCCCGATATCCTCGGCATCCGCCCCCATCTCGATGGCGAGGGCGGCTTCCGCGATCAGGTCGCCGGCCGAGGGGCCGACGATGCCGCAGCCGACGATGCGGTTCGATTCCTCGTCGAACAGCACCTTGGTCAGGCCCTCGTCGCGCCCGAGCGACAGCGAGCGCCCGCTCGCCGCCCAGGGAAAGACGCCCTTGCCGACCTTGATGCCCTTGGCCTTGGCCTCGGTCTCGGACAGGCCGACCCAGGCCACTTCCGGATCGGTATAGGCCACAGACGGGATCACCTTGGCGTCGAAGAACGAGTTCTTGCCCGCAGCCGCTTCCGCCGCGACCTTGCCCTCGTGCACTGCCTTGTGGGCGAGCATCGGCTGGCCGACCACGTCGCCGATGGCAAAGATGTGCGGCGCCGTCGTCCGCATCTGCTTGTCGACCGGGATGAAGCCCCGCTCGTCCACCGCGACGCCGGCCGCCTCGGCGCCGATCAGCTTGCCGTTGGGCCGGCGGCCAACCGAGACCAGGATCTTGTCGAAGGTGTCGGTCGCCGGCGCGGAGCCGCCCTCGAACGTCACCTTGAGGCCCTCGGGCAGAGCCTCGACGGCCGTGACCTTGGACTTCAGGTAGATCGCCTCGTACTGCTTCGAGATCCGCTTGAAGAGCGGGGTGACGATGTCCTTGTCGGCGCCCGGGATGATCTGGTCCATCAGCTCGACGATGGTCACCTTGGACCCGAGCGCGTGGTAGACCGTCGCCATCTCGAGGCCGATGATGCCGCCGCCGACGACGAGGAGGCGCTTCGGCACCCCGTCGAGTTCGAGCGCGCCGGTCGAGTCGATCACCCGCGGATCGTCATGCGGGATGAACGGCATCTTGATCGGCTCGGAGCCGGCCGCGATGACCGCGTTGTCGAACCCGATGACGGTCGTCTTGCCTTCGTGCTCGACCGCGATCTGGTGCGGGCTGACGAAGCGGGCGGTGCCCGTCACCACCGTCACCTTGCGCTGCTTGGCCAGCCCCCCGAGGCCGCCGGTCAGGCGCTTGACCACGCCTTCCTTCCAGCTCCGCAGCTGATCGATGTCGATCTGCGGCGCCGCGAAGCTGATGCCGTGCGAGGCCATCGCCTGGCTCTCGTCGATCACCTTGGCGGCGTGGAGCAGCGCCTTCGAGGGGATGCAGCCGACATTGAGGCACACCCCGCCGAGGCTCGCCCAGCGCTCGACCAGGATCACCTTCTTGCCGAGATCGGCGGCGCGGAACGCCGCCGTGTAGCCGCCGGGGCCGGCGCCGAGCACCAGCACCTCGGCCCGCATCGCCTCGCCGGAGACCGGCGCCGCGCCCGTCGGGGCGGGCGCCGCGGAGGCTCCCGTCCCGCCGGCGGGGGGGGGCGGGCCGTAACCCGCCTGGCCCGCCCCCGCCGCGAGCGGCGAGCCGCCTGCGGCCGGAGCCGCCTTCTCGGCAACCGCGGGTTTCGCCGCGCTAGCAGACGCCGCGCCCTCGAGCACCAGGAGAAGATCGCCCTGCGTGACCGTGTCGCCGGGCTTGACCTTCACCTCCACGACCTTGCCGGCCACGGAGGAGGGGACGTCCATGGTCGCCTTGTCGGATTCCAGGACGACGATGGTGTCGTCGACCGCGATCGTGTCGCCGGCCTTGACCAGCACCTCGATCACCGGGACGTTCTTGAAGTCGCCGATGTCCGGCAGACGGACTTCGTTGCTCATCGGATCACCTCGCTGCGTGTTTCGTCAGACGACGAGGCGCCGGACGTCCTCGAGGACGTGGGCGAGGTGGCGGGTGAAGCGCGCCGCGAGCGCGCCGTCGATCACGCGGTGGTCGTAGGAGACCGACAGCGGCAGCATCAGGCGCGGCTTGAACTCCGAGCCGTTCCAGACCGGCGCCATCTTGGAGCGCACCACGCCCAGGATCGCGACCTCGGGAGCGTTGACGAGGGGCGTGAAGCCGGTGCCGCCGATGCCGCCGAGGGACGAGATCGTGAAGGTGGCGCCCTGCATGTCGCCGCTGCCGAGCTTGCCGTCGCGGGCCTTCTTCGACAGCGCGCCCAGCTCCTGGCTGATCTCGACGATGCCCTTGCGATCCGCATCCTTGACCACCGGGACGACGAGGCCGTCCGGCGTGTCGACGGCAACGCCGATGTTGTAATACTTCTTGAGGATCAGCGCGTCCTTCTCGGGGTTCAGCGACGAATTGAACTCCGGGTGCTGGCGCAGGGCCGAGACCGCGGCCTTGATGAGGAACGACAGCAGGGTGACGCGGTAGCCCTTGTCCTTGCCGGCGGTGTCGAGTTCCTTGCGATAGGCGTCGGTCTCGGTGATGTCCGACTCGTCCGAATGGGTGACGAGGGGGACGTTGAGCCAAGCGCGGTGCAGGTGCGGGCCGGAGATCTTCTTGATCCGCGGCAGCGGCTTGACCTCGGTCGGGCCGAACTTCGAGAAATCGACCGCCGGGATTTCCGGGATGCCCATGCTTCCGGTGGCCACCACAGGGCCGGCGGGAGCCGCGGCCGGGGCGGCGGAGCGCACCAGCGAGCCCTTCACGTCCTCCTTGGTGATCCGGCCCTTCTCGCCGGAACCCTTGATCGCGTTGAGATCGACGCCGAGTTCGCGGGCCAGCCGCCGCACGGCAGGGCTGGCATGGACGTTCGAGAAGTCCGGCGCCGAGGAGGCCGGAGCGGACGAAGCCTGGGCGGCGACCGGGGGAGCGGCCGGCTTGGCCGGATCCGGCTCCTGCTTCGGCATCAGGGCGGCGGTATCCGCCGCGGGGGCCGCACCGGCGGACGGGGTCGCGGCAGCGGCGGCGGCCGGCGCCTTGGCCTCGCCCTCGCCCTTCAGCAGCAGGACCGCGCTGCCCTCGCTCACCTTGTCGCCGATCTTGACCAGGATCTTCTCGATCACGCCGGCCGACGGGGAGGGCACCTCCATCGTCGCCTTGTCGGATTCGAGCGACACGATCGGGTCCTCGGCCCCGATCGTGTCACCCTCCTTCACCAGGATCTCGATGATCGGGATGTCCTTGAAATCACCGATATCCGGGATCTTGACCTCGATCGACACTGCGCACTCTCCCGATTGATTTGCTTGCGCTTTTGAAGCAGATGGACTTTTTCGCGCGCGCTAGAGAAGCTTCACGACTGCGTTGCAATCGCGAAGCTTCTCTCGCTGTTTGATTTTGCCGCGTTGTCTACGACGAACCGGTATCCACTTCGTCGGAAAATCCTCTCGGCCGCCCTCTCCCGCGGCGCGGGAGAGGGGCCTCGCGAGTCTCGCGATGTCAGACCGTCCAGGGGGCCGGCTTCTCCGGGTTCAGCCCGTACTTGGCGATCGCCTCGGCGACCTTGGCGGCCGGCACGGCGCCCTCCTCGGCCAGGCTCTTGAGCGCCGCGACGGCGACCCAGTAGCGGTTGACCTCGAAGAACTCGCGCAGGCGCACCCGGTAATCTGAGCGGCCGAAGCCGTCGGTGCCGAGCACCTTGTAGCGGCCCGGCACGTAGGGGCGGATCTGGTCGGCGAAGAGACGCATGTAGTCGGTCGCCGCGATCACCGGGCCCTGGCGGCCGGCAAGGCAGGTCTCGACGTAGCTCGTCTTCTGCGTCTCGGTCGGGTGGAGCATGTTCCAGCGCTCCACCGCCATCGCCTCGCGGCGCAGCTCCGTGAAGCTCGGGCAGGACCAGATGTCGGCCGCGATGCCGAAATCCTGCTCCAGCAGCTCGGCCCCGGCGATCACTTCGCGCAGGATCGTGCCCGAGCCCATCAGCTGGACGCGGTTCCTGGCGCCGGCCTTGCCCTCGCGGAACAGGTACATTCCCTTGAGGATCCCGGGCGCCGCCCCGTCGGGCATGCCGGGATGCTCGTAGTTCTCGTTCATCACCGTGATGTAGTAGAACACGTCCTCCTGCTCGGCATACATCCGGCGCAGGCCGTCCTGCACGATCACCGCCACCTCGTAGGAGAAGGTCGGATCGTAGGAGACGCAGTTCGGGATGGTGGCCGAGATCAGGTGGCTATGGCCGTCCTCGTGCTGCAAGCCCTCGCCGTTGAGGGTCGTGCGGCCGGCGGTGCCGCCGATCATGAAGCCGCGGGCGCGCATGTCACCGGCGGCCCAGGCGAGGTCGCCGATGCGCTGGAACCCGAACATCGAATAATAGATGTAGAACGGGATCGTCGGCGCGTCGGAATGCGAGTACGAGGTCGCGGCCGCGATCCAGGACGACATCGCGCCGGCCTCGTTGATGCCCTCCTGGAGCATCTGGCCCTTCTCGTCCTCGCGGTAATACATCAGCTGGTTGGCGTCTTCCGGCCGGTAGAGCTGGCCGACCTGGCTGAAGATGCCGAACTGCCGGAACATGCCCTCCATGCCGAAGGTCCGGCTCTCGTCGGGCACGATCGGCACGATGCGGTTGCCGATGTTCTTGTCGCGCAGGAGCGTGTTGAGCACCCGCACGAAGGCCATGGTGGTGGAGATCTCGCGGCCCGCGGTCTCCTTCAGCTGGGCCGAGAAGGCGTCGAGCGGCGGAACCTCCAGGGCCTGCGACTTCTGGCGCCGGGCCGGCAGCGCGCCGCCGAGCGCCTTGCGCCGCGCCATGAGATAGTCGTGCTCCGGCGACCCCTCGGGGAAGCGGATGAACGGGATCTCGGCGATCTGGTCGTCGTTGAGGTCGATGCCGAAGCGGTCGCGGAACTGCTTGAGCACCGCCTCGCCCATCTTCTTCTGCTGATGGGTGATGTTCTGCGCCTCACCGGCCTCGCCCATGCCGTAGCCCTTGACGGTCTTGGCGAGGATGAGGGTCGGCTGGCCCTTGTGGTTCACTGCCGCCGAATAGGCCGCGAAGACCTTGCTCGGGTCATGGCCGCCGCGGGTCAGGCGCCAGATGTCCTCGTCGCTCCAATCGGCCACGAGGGCGGCGGTCTCCGGGTACTTGCCGAAGAAGTGCTCGCGGATATAGGCGCCGTTCTTCGACTTGAAATCCTGGTACTCGCCGTCGACGCATTCCTCCATCAGACGCGCCAGCATGCCGGTGGTGTCGCGGGCGAGCAGCTGGTCCCAGCCCGAGCCCCACAGCACCTTGATGACGTTCCAGCCGGCGCCGCGGAAGTTGGCTTCCAGCTCCTGGACGATCTTGCCGTTGCCGCGCACCGGGCCGTCGAGGCGCTGCAAGTTGCAGTTGATGACGAAGACCAGGTTGTCGAGCTTCTCGCGCGCCGCCAGCGAGATCGCGCCGAGGGACTCGGGCTCGTCCATCTCGCCGTCGCCCATGAAGGCCCAGACCTTGCGGCCGTCGGTGTTGGCGAGACCGCGATGGTGCAGGTAGCGGAGATAGCGGGCCTGGTAGATCGCCATCAGGGGCCCGAGGCCCATCGAGACGGTCGGGAACTGCCAGAAATCCGGCATCAGCCAGGGATGCGGATAGGAGGAGAGGCCCTTGCCGCCGACTTCCTGGCGGAAGCTCAGCAGCTGCTCCTCGGTCAGCCGGCCTTCCAGGTAGGCGCGGGCATAGATGCCCGGCGAGGAATGGCCCTGGACGTAGATCAGGTCGCCGCCGCGCTCCCCCTCGGCGCCGTGCCAGAAATGCATGAAGCCGGTGTCGTACAGGGTCGCCGCCGACTGGAAGCTGGCGATGTGGCCGCCCAGTTCCGACGAGTCCTTGTTGTTGCGCAGGATGATCGCGATCGCGTTCCAGCGGATCGCCGAGCGGATCCGGTGCTCGATCGCCCTATCCCCCGGATGGGGGGGCTGCTTGTCGACCGGAATCGTGTTCAGATACGCCGTATTGGCGGAATACGGAACCGGCGCGCCCTTCTTGCGGGCGCCCTCGATGACCTGCTCGATGAGGAAGTGCGCCCGCTCGGGGCCCTCGACCTCCAGCACGCCGTCGAGCGAGTCGAGCCACTCCTGGGTCTCGACCGGGTCGAGATCGCGACTGCGTTCCACGTTGTCCTCCCTTAGGTCATACTCGATCGGCGGGTCGAGCTGCCGCAGGCGTCAGCATTGTTCGTGCCACCGCGATGCTTTCGCAACTCGACTGAACTGACAAGGGTTTAGCCTCTCCGGCTTGGTTCGGGTGTCCGAGCATCCGCACCCTTCGTCGCGCTGCGGTGCGGAAACCCGGAACCGTCGTCGAGCCGGCGAGCCGGCATTTTTTCGACCTGGATCAGAGCTTCGATCAAGGCTCGGACTTGGCCGGCGGAGTCGGGGACGCGCCGAAGCCCTGCTGGAACATCTTGAAGAACATGTTCTGCATCTGGTCCGCTCCTTGCGGAAAGACGCTGAACCAGCTGCGCATGATCGCGTCGGGCGAGAAGCGATCCATCTCGGCCATCATGCGGCGCTCGACCTCGGCCATCACCGCCGCTTGCAGCGGCTCGACGTTGGGAAGACCCACGAACTGGCGTGCCTCGACCGGGGTGCAATCGACCTCGACGCGGAACTTCATCGCATTCTTCCCTTTCGGCCCCCGTCCCGAGCTTAGAGCACCTTTTGGTCCGTGTGGGAACCCGAGCCGGATGCAAAAAATGCGGTGAAATCAACGACCTAGTCCCACACAGCGGAAACGGCCGCGCAGGCGCGGCCACCCTCGGCCCTACGACGAAGGTCGTATGCGCCCCCTCGGCGATTCCGGCAACATTGTAAAGCCGCATTGTTACGGGTCGGCCATTCTGTCACCCGGGTTGTTGAAAGATCCGTCCGTCCGAGGGCGCGTGGTCCATGGGTCCGCGGCCCACGGCGCCGTCGCGAGCCGGCGCTCCAGGAACGCCACCAGGGCTGTGACCCGGGCCGGCCGGGCGGCACCGGGCGGCATCAGCAGGTTGAGCCCGACCGGCGGCGGCGACCAGGCCGGCATCACCCGCTCCAGCCGCCCGGCGCGCAGGTCGTCCCAGACCAGGAAGTCCGGCTGCACCGCCAGCCCCAGGCCCGCGTGCAAAGCCGGCGTCAAGGCGTCGGCGTTGTTCGCCCTGAGCCGTCCGGCCGGCGTCACGCTCGCCTCGGCCCCGGCCGCATCGTGAAAATGCCAGCGCTCCGGATTCGGCAGATAGGCGTAGCCGAGGCAGGCATGGCTGCCGAGGTCGCGCGGATGGGCCGGCCGGCCGGCCCGGGCGAGATAGGCGGGGGCCGCCACCAGGGAGCGGCCGACGGCGCAGAGGCGGCGCAGGCGCAGGCTGGAATCGGCGAGCGCGGCGATGCGCAGGCCGAGGTCGAAGCCGTCGCCGACGAGGTCGACCTGCGCGTCGCTCAGGTGCAGGTCGACGGCGACCTCCGGATGCGCGGTGAGGAAGTCGGGCAGGAGCGGCGCCACATGGGCGAGACCGAACGACATCGGGGCGGCGAGGCGCACCAGGCCCCGCGGCGTCGCCGATTGCGCCAAAGCCTCGGCCTCCGCCGTCTCGCCCGCCGCCAGGATCCGGGCGGCGCCGTCGAGGGCAAGACGCCCGGCTTCCGTCAGCGCGAGGCGGCGCGACGTGCGGTGGAGAAGAGCGGCGCCCAGACGCCGTTCGAGCCGGCTCACCGCCTTCGAGACGGTGGCCTTCGACAGCCCCAGCTCGGTGGCGGCCCGGGAGAACGAGGCCGTCTGCGCCACCCGGGCAAAGATCGCCCAAGCCTCGAAATCGGGCAGCGGCATGGGCGCGTCCTGAAACGATAGGTTTCGATTGTTTCTATTTCTGGCCCCCGGTGCAACCCCTAGATTGCCTCCATCGCGGCGCACCCGACGGAATTCACCCGCCGGTCCGCTACCGGGAGTTCTCGGCCATGACCCTCACGACCACCACCGCCTCCGCCGGCCTGCACCACGTCACCGCCATTTCGGGACCGGCGCGCCGGAACGTCGACTTCTATACCCGCGTGCTTGGGCTGCGGCTCGTCAAGAAGACCGTCAATTTCGACGATCCGGGCACCTATCACCTGTATTACGGCGACGCGGACGGCGCGCCGGGCACCATCCTGACCTTCTTTCCCTGGGAGCACGTCGCCCCCGGCCGGGTCGGAATCGGGCAGACCGAGGAGACCGCGTTCCGGGTGCCGGCGGGATCGATCGGCTACTGGACGCACCGGCTGGTCGCGGCCGGCATCGCCTTCGAGGCTCCCGCCAAGGTCTTCGGCGAGACGGTGCTGCCGTTCCGCGATCCCGACGGGATGCGGCTTGCCCTGGTCGGCGTCCCCGGCGCCGAGGCCGAGCCGGCCTGGACCGGGTCCGAGGTGCCGGCCGAGCATGCGGTGCGGGGCTTCCACGGCGTGACCCTGATGCTGCGCCAGGCCGCCCCGACCGCCCGGGTGCTGACCGAGGTGTTCGGCTGGACCGAGACGGGACGGGAGGGCTCGCTCACCCGTTACGCCGGCACGGCCGGGCTCGGCGCCCACCTCACCCTGCGGGAGGCCGGCGATTTCCTGCCCGGGCGGTCGGGCGGCGGCTCGGTCCACCACGTCGCCTTCCGGGCCGCCGACGACGCAGGCCAAGCCGAGATGGCGGAGCGGGCCGGGGCCCTCGGCCTCCAGGTCACCGAGCAGCGCGACCGCAACTACTTCCGCTCGGTCTATTTCCGCGAGCCCGGCGGCGTGCTGTTCGAGATCGCCACCGACGCTCCCGGCTTCGCCGCCGACGAGCCGGCGGAGGCCCTCGGCGAGGCCCTGAAGCTGCCGGCCTTCCTTGAGCCGCACCGGGCCGAGATCGAGCGGGTGCTGCCGGCCCTGGCGTGAGGCCAGAGCCGCTGCCTGCGGCCTGGATTTGGTAACCATCGGTTAAGCAAACATGGTTACCCAACTCTTCCTGGATCTCTGGGAAGCTCGGGTCATGGTGGATCAGAACGACGTCGCCGGCGCGCCGGCTTCGGCCGGTGCGGGGGGGGCTCCGGACGGTGCGGTGTCCAGCCCGGGCAAAGCCGACCCGGAAGGGACCGGCTCGGGGAGCGCAGTCCCGGGCGTGAGCCGGATAGCCGGTCCGTCCGGGTGGCCGAAGCTGACCACGACGACCCTCGCGGCGATCCTCTGCGCCGGATGCGTCGGCGCGCTCGCGGGTGGCGCCACGGTGGCGCTGATGGGAGCGGTCCAGGGCGCAGGACCCGGCATCCCGCAGACCGAGTGGGCCCGCCTGAGCGGCCGGGTCGAAGCCGGCACTGCCGAATCCGCCCGCCTCGCCACCGACCTGTCGCTCCTGCGCGACCGCACGATCCAGGCCCACGACTCCGCCGACAAGGGACGCGCCGAGACCGGCGCGCGCCTGGGACAGATCTCCGAGCGCCTGGAGCGGTTGCAGCGCCAGGATGTCGACCTCGCCGGTAAGGTGGCGGCTTTGTCCGAGCGCCTGACCGCGATGGCCGAGCGGCAGGACCATGCCGACCGCGAGCAGGCAGCCCGCCTCGCGGCGCTGCTCGACAAGCTGGACAAGCGCCAGGGTCCCGTCGCGCAGGCCCCGCTGCCGGCCACCACTCCGGCGCCGGTCGCGGCCGTTCCCGCGGCGCCCGCGACGAAGCATGTCGCGGCGGCGGAGCCCGTCCTGACCGGCAGCTTGCCCGACAAGGCGGCGGCCGCGGCGAAGTCGGCCACGATCGACGGCTGGGTGCTGCGCGACGTCTATGATGGGGTGGCGATGATCGAGAACCGCAACCGCCGCCTCGTCGAGGTCGGCCCGGGCGATACGCTGCCGGGGGCAGGCCGGGTCGAGACGATCGAACGCCGGGGCAGGACCTGGGTCGTGGTGACCAGCAAAGGGGTCATCACCCCGCAGCCCTGGTAGGTGCAGCGCTCAGGCGTGTTGCAGGTCCCGTACCGCCTGCTCGGCGGGAGTGGAGCCTTGCACTGGCAGGAAGCCGGAAGCGGCGCGGCGGCGGCCGCGGGCCTTGGCCTCGGTCCGGGCGGCCTTGGTGGGATGAAGAAGCTCGGCGAGGCGGGCGAGGCTCTCAGCGTCGTCGAGGTTCCGTGGCTCGAAATCGGGCATGATGGTCCCCCGGGCGCAGGGCCCGTGGTTGGCAGGGGGTACGGATACACACGCTTAAAAATCAGTAACGGCGAAGAACTCGAACAGTTCCGTGCCGCACATCACCGTGCAAGAAAAAGTTCGGGCACACCACCCCTAAAGACGGTGTCCGCGGCCTGCGACGGTGCATGAGGGTCTAGCAGGGTGGACGCACGGTTAACGTGCGCCAGCGCACGCCGAGCATGGTGCGGCGCGGATGGTTTTGTGTGCGGTGCGGGATCGTCCGGCGGCCCGATCGCCGGTGAACACCGATCCACGGGCCTGACGTTACTACGGGCAAAACCTTACCCGATCATGGGCACGCTCGCGCCTGCGCGGGACGATGTCTCGGTGCGAACAGGGCGACCCGCGCGCCATTCCCGGGTACGAGAGGCGCTCGTGCGTTTCGCCGATGACCGGCTCCGCCCGGCGGCGACGCGCCCTCGATCAAAGGATGAGGCGCCGGTCGCCACGCTCCTGCACAGGCCGGAGGAGCTTCACCCCTCTTGCGACCTTGCCAGCTCTCCGTGTGAACCGCAGCAGGCGAGCGTCAGCCTCGCGGACCGGCCGCGGAGCGGGCAGACTGGGCCATGCGGATCAGGTCCCGCACGGTGAACGCATGGTGTTCGGGCGGCCCCGACTCGACCAGCCGGAGGGCAGCCTCGCGGGCCAGTATCGCCCGCTGCGTGTGCCGGGTGAGCCCGGCCCGCCATGCCTGCGCCAACGCTATCATGGGCGCTCTCCCGTGATCGGTCGATAAGCACTAACAAAAACTCACGACCCGAGAAAGTCTTGACACGCGAGACTTCATCCCGTCCGGGCTCGCGGAGCCTCGTCCCGTCCGCCAAGTCCTTGCTGCAACAACGGCATTGGCGCCGGCGCCGTTGCCGCGATCCCAGGAATGATGTCCTGCCCGGTGCTGATCGGCGCAGCCGGCGAATCAGCGCGTCTCCTCGCGCAGCAGCTCGGTGTTGATGGCGAAGGCGGCCAGCGCCCCCTCGGCTGCCGCCACGATGGCCAGCTGGACCCGCCGCGAGGCATCGCCCGCGACGTAGAGGCCCGGTACGTTCGTCTCCTCGTATTCGCCGGTCGGGACCGTGCCCTTGCGGGACAGGTCGCAGCCGAGCCGCTCGACGAGCGGGGAGGGGATGCAGGGGCCGGTGGTGAAGAACAGGGCGGCGCAAGGAAGCGCCGTGCCGTCGCGCAGGCGCACGCGGCAGAACCGTCCGCCCTCGCCCTCAAGCCGGGCGATCCCGCGCTCCTCGATGCGGATGCCGTGCCGGGCCAGGCGGTCCCGCTCCGGGGCGTCGAGGCAGCCGGGGCCGTCAGTGAGCAGCGTCAGGTCGCGGCGCCAGGCAGTGAGTTCAAGGGCGAGGCCCATGCCCGCTGACTTGCCCGCTGACTTGCCCGTGTCCTTGCCGGGTTCCCCCGGGCCGTAGATGGCGAGCGGCCGGTCGCGGTTCTCGAAGCCGTCGCAATAGGGACAGTGGTGGACGCCGTGGCCCCAATACTCCGAAAAGCCCTCGATGGCGGGCAACTCGGTGCGCAGGCCCGTCGCGAGGATCATCCGCCGGGCATCGGCGCGGCGCTGATCCTCCATCACCACCCCGAAGCTGTCCGGCGCCCGCACCGCGTCGACGACCCGTCCGTCCCAGATCTCCACCGTGTCGTAGGCGGCGAGTTCCCGCCGTCCCTCGTCGCGCAAGGAGCCGGGCGCGTGGCCGTCGCGGCCGAGGAAGCCGTTCATGCGCGGCGTCACGGCGTTGCGCGGATGGCCCGCATCGATCAGCAGCACCCGCCGCCGGCACCGCCCGAGGAGGAGCGCCGCCGACAGCCCCGCCGGCCCGCCGCCCACGATGATCACGTCCCGCATGTCGCCGTCCCGCGTGCTGCCACTCGGGAGGAGACGCTTCGGCGATGGGCCGGGTTTCGCCGAGCCGCAACGAAAAAGGGCGCTCGCGCGCCCCTCCTCGTCCGTCCTGTCCGGTTGGTCTGGACTCAGGCGGCCGCAGTGTTGGTGGCGATGCCCTTCTCGGTCAGCATCTGCTGCAACTCGCCCGACTGGAACATCTCGCGGGTGATGTCGCAGCCGCCGACGAACTCGCCCTTGACATAGACCTGCGGGATCGTCGGCCACTGCGAGTACGCCTTGATGCCCTCGCGGATCTCCATATCCTCGAGCACGTTCACGCCCTTGAACGGCACGCCGAGGTAGTTGAGGATCTGGGCCACCTGGCCCGAGAAGCCGCACATCGGGAATTGCGGCGTGCCCTTCATGAACACGACCACGTCCTGGGACTTGATCTCGGTCTCGATGCGGGTGGTGACGTCGGTCATGGTGGTTCCCCTGTATGAGCTCTAGCTAGTGATGACCGCTCGGGTTTTGCAAGACCGCCGCGGGGCGCGGCAGGGCCGATCGCGGCGACGCCTCTCGCGACCGGGCGACGACATCGTCGCCGGAGAGGCTCGGGTGATCCGCGCGGATCACCGCCATGCGGCAGCCCTCCGGATCGCTCAATCCTGCGGCACGCCCGTGGTCAGGGCAAGGGCGTGCAGCACGCCGCCCATGCGCCCCTGGAGCGCGCCGTAGACCATCTGGTGCTGCTGCACCCGCGTCTTGCCCTTGAACGCCGCCGACACGACGGTGGCGGCGTAGTGGTCGCCGTCCCCGGCAAGGTCGCGGATCTCGATCGTGGCGTCGGGCAGGGCCTCCTTGATCATCGTCTCGATCTCGCGGGCATCCATCGGCATCGGGTCGTCTCCCATTCGGAATCGGGTTGCTGCGAAGGCATCCTGGATACGTGAGCCCGTTCGCTCCCACCCGCAACCTCAGGATGAGATCGGGGATGGGACGGAGCGTCCGAAGCGCGCGAACGGAGATCAGGCCGCGTCGGCCGCAGGACCCGCCATATAGGCCGGCAGCCAGCCCTCATGCGCGCGGCGCAGGTCGTCGAGGGCGATGATCTCGTCGCCCGGCAGGGTCAGCGAGTCGGCCCCGGTGACGCCGATCACCGCCGCGTCGATGCCCTGCGCGCTGGCGCTGTAGAGGAGGTCGGCGATCGCGTCGGGCTCCACCGCCAGGAGGTAGCGGCCCTGGTCCTCTCCGAACAGGTAGGCGTGGGCCGGCACCGGCAGCGGGCATTCGGGGAGCACCGCCCCGATATTGCCGGCCAGCGCCATCTCGGCCACCGCGACGGCGAGGCCGCCATCGGAGAGGTCGTGGACGGTGTCGACGAGGCCCGAGGTGATCAGCCCGCGCACGAAATCGCCGTTGCGCTTCTCGGCGGCGAGATCGACGGGCGGCGGCGCGCCCTCCTCGCGGCCGCAGATCGTGGCGAGATACGCCGACTGGCCGAGCCAGCCCTTGGTGGCGCCGATCAGCACCAGGGCGTCGCCGTCGCGCTTGAATGCGACGGTCGCGATCGTCTCGACATTGTCGACGACGCCGACGCCGCCGATCGACGGGGTCGGCAGGATGCCGACGCCCTCGGTCTCGTTGTAGAGCGAGACGTTGCCGGACACGACCGGGAAGTCGAGGGCGCGGCAGGCTTCGCCGATGCCCTGGATGCAGCCGACGAACTGCCCCATCACCTCCGGCTTCTCCGGGTTGCCGAAGTTGAGGTTGTCGGTGATGGCGAGCGGACGGCCGCCCACCGCCGTGATGTTGCGCCAGGCTTCCGCCACCGCCTGCTTGCCGCCCTCGACCGGATCGGCCTCGCAGTAGCGCGGGGTCACGTCGGTGGTGAGCGCCAGGCCCTTCGGCCCGTCCTCGACCCGCACCACCGCGGCGTCGCCGCCGGGCTTCTGCACGGTGTTGCCGAGGATGAAGTGGTCGTATTGCTCGTAGACCCAGCGCTTGGAGCACAGGTCGGGCGAGCCGACCAGCGTCTTTAGCGCATCGACGTTGCGCATCGGCGCCGCCACGTCCTCCGCCTTGATCTCCGGCTGGTGGGTGTTCTGGCGGTGCGGCCGGTCGTAGAGCGGCGCCTCGTCGCCGAGTTCCTTGATCGGCAGGTCGGCGACGGTCTCACCCCCATGCTTGATGACGAAGCGTAAGCTGTCGGTGGTGTGGCCGATGATCGCGAAGTCGAGGCCCCACTTCACGAAGATGGCCTTGGCCTCGTCCTCCATGCCGGGCTTGAGCACCATGAGCATGCGCTCCTGGCTCTCCGACAGCATCATCTCGTAAGCTGTCATGCCGGGCTCGCGGGTCGGGACCGCGTCGAGGTTGAGTTCGACGCCGAGATTGCCCTTGGCGCCCATCTCGACCGCCGAGCAGGTCAGTCCCGCCGCGCCCATGTCCTGGATCGCGATCACGGCGCCCGACGCCATCAGCTCGAGGCAGGCTTCGAGCAGCAGCTTTTCCGCGAAGGGGTCGCCGACCTGGACGGTCGGGCGCTTCTCCTCCGACGAGGCGTCGAAGGCGGCCGACGCCATGGTGGCGCCGTGGATGCCGTCGCGGCCGGTCTTCGAGCCGAGATAGACGATCGGGTTGCCCACGCCGGTCGCCGCCGCGTAGAAGATCGCATCGGCCTTGGCGAGGCCGACCGCCATGGCGTTGACCAGGATGTTGCCGTCGTAGCGGGTGTGGAAGCCCACCGCCCCGCCGACCGTCGGCACGCCAAAGGAATTGCCGTAGCCGCCGATGCCCGCGACCACGCCCGAGACGAGGTGCGGCGTGCGCGGATGGTCCGGCGAGCCGAAGCGGAGCGCGTTCAGCGCCGCGATCGGCCGGGCGCCCATGGTGAAGACGTCGCGCAGGATGCCGCCGACCCCGGTCGCCGCGCCCTGGTAGGGCTCGATGAAGCTCGGGTGGTTGTGGCTCTCCATCTTGAACACGCAGGCGAGGCCGTCGCCGATGTCGATCACGCCGGCATTCTCGCCCGGGCCCTGGATAACCCAGGGCGCCTTGGTCGGCAGCGTCTTCAGGTGCAGGCGCGACGACTTGTACGAGCAATGCTCGTTCCACATCGCCGAGACGATGCCCAGCTCGGTGAGGGTCGGCTCACGCCCGATCAGGCCGACGAAGCGCTGGTACTCGTCCTCGGTCAGGCCGTGCTGGCGCACGAGCTCGGGCGTGATGGAGACGTCGTTGCGGATCATGCGGCATCCTCTCGCCGGTCGGGCGGCCCTGCTGCCCGTGCGCTTAATGCCTGAGGGGACCGGATGGCAACACGGGCCTCCCTGTGCCGCACCCCCAGGATGGCGCGGGCCGCCTGCCGCCGCGGGCCCTCGACCGGCGCATCCCGGCCCTGCGGGCGAGTCCGACCGGCGGGCAGCCGCAGCCCGGGGATCCCGGGTCGGAGACCGTCGCGCCGAGAGCGACGGCCCCGACCGTCGGCCTACCTCGCCAGGACGATTGCATCGACAAGATCGACCCTGTTTTCGATCTTTCATCCCCGAGTATTCGTGATTCCGATGACGCGGTGATGTCGGCGAGAATTTGCGATCGGCATGAGAGTGGCGCCACGGCTCAAGGCGAGTCTTGGTGCTTCTGGAAAGAGTCTTGACTTCTTCGCGCGATTCGACATGACAGGGGTCTGTCGATGCTGACGTTCGGCGTCGCCTCCGGGCTCGTCAGCGCGTCCTTCGTGGTCCCGGCTCTGGCCGCGCCCGCCTCCAATCGCGGCGCGTCCGTCACGGATTTCGGTGGCGTCCCGCCGGTCTACGATGGTTGCGGGCCCTACGGCCGATGCCGCCCGGGCGGTCAGGCCGGTGGGCGTGTCGGCGGCGCCTCGTGTCCGGCCAGATATCCCTTCGGCCCACGCGGCCGGCGCGGCGTGCCGAATTGACGGATCGTTCGGAGACCGAGGCGCCGGAGGCGGTGCGGCGTCGTCGATCATGACGGGCCGTGTCTGATCGCCGCGAGATCGCGCCACACTCCGATCGGGACGCCGTGCACGCCCCTGCCGGAGGGCGGTCACATCAGGGTCGAACCCGCCGTCGGCTCTCCTAAGCAGACTTGCGTTGGCAGGC
>NZ_LABX01000460.1 GCF_001043915.1 Methylobacterium aquaticum
CCATGGTGGGGGTCGGGCCGAACCCCGAGAAGGTCTGGGCCAGGGCGGAGGCCCCGCACAGGAGGCTGCCCAGGGTGGCGACGAGGAGGCTGCGCATCGGGACGGCTCCTCAGGCGGCGTTGCGGGAGACGGCGTCGCGCAGGGCCGCGAGGGGGTCGCGGGCGGTCGCGGCCGGGGCGAGGCCAGCGGGGGCGCGCGGCGCCGCGATCGGGACCGGTCCGGTTCCGGTGCCCGCGAGCGCCCGGATGCTCTCGGCCCAGGCCGTCGCGTCGAGCGCGCCGGCTTCGGCCGGCGGGGCATCGCCACCGGCGGGCGCGGCAGCGAGAAGGGCGGCGATCGCCATCCGCCAGACGGCCTCGTCGACGGGAGCCTCCGACGACCGGGGGGCGGGCGACCCGATCTCGTCCGCGGGAGCCTCCCGGGTCGGGGTCTCGGGCGTCGGGGCTTCGGACATGCCCGCGACCGCGGCGTGAGCCGGCGCCACGACCGGATCCGGCATGGACCGTGACTCCGGCCGGAACGCCGAGAGGACGTCCACGGGAACGGCCATCGCGGTGTCCAAGGGACGTTCGAAGGGACGT
>NZ_LABX01000461.1 GCF_001043915.1 Methylobacterium aquaticum
ATCATGGCCGCCGAGACCGCCCTGCCCGAGACTGCCCTGCCCGAGACCGCCCTGCCCCCTCCGCGCTCGCCGGCCATGATCGCGCTCCGGCGCGGCCTGTCCCATGGCGGCGTCCTGATCGGGGCCGGCCTCGTCGGGTTCATCGTGCTGGTCGCGCTCGCCGCCCCCCTCATCGCCCCGCACGACCCCTACGCGCAGGACGTGTCGCGCCGGCTGATCCCCCCGATCTGGCACGCCAAGGGCAGCGCCGAGCACTGGCTCGGCACCGACAAGCTCGGCCGCGACTACTTGAGCCGCCTGATCTATGGCAGCCAGATCTCCCTGCTGATCGGGCTCTCCGCCGCCCTGATCTCGGGGGCGATCGGCACCACGCTCGGCGTGCTCGCCGGCTATTACGGCGGCCGGGTCGACGCGGTGGTGAGCTACGTCGTCACCACCCGGCTCGCCATGCCGGTGGTGCTGGTGGCGCTGGCCATGGCCTCGCTGGTCGGCGGCTCGCTGAAGGTGGTGGTGCTGGTGCTGGGCTTCCTGCTCTGGGACCGCTTCGCGGTGGTCACCCGCGCGGCAACCCGCCAGGTGCGGGCCCAGGATTTCGTCGCCGCCGCGAAGGCTGCGGGCTTTAGCCCGGTGCGGATCCTCGCCCAGGAGATCCTGCCCAACATCCTCAATGCGCTGATCGTGGTGGCCACCCTGGAGATGGCGCACGCCATCCTGCTCGAAGCCGCCCTGTCCTTCCTCGGCCTCGG
>NZ_LABX01000462.1 GCF_001043915.1 Methylobacterium aquaticum
CGGAGGCGTCGGCGGCTCCCGGCGCACGCTTCGCTGCTCCGCCCTGCCATCGGGGCACCGATGCGACGCGGGCCGCTCCCGGTCCGGCAGTCGATCCCCTCTGCGGCCCACTTGAGGGCGCGACGAAAGCATGTCACGATCAATCAAGCAGTCGCTATTTACGGTTGTTTAACCAATCTAAATTTGCCGTGATGGGCGAATTTGTCCTGATGCCGCTGCGTCGTGCGATGCGCGGCCGGGATCGTCTCCGCTCTCGTGACGCGCGGCGGTGCGGTGGGACGGTCGACCGGTCCGCTCATGAGGAACAGGCAAGAGGGGTGGGATGTTCGGGCAAGGCACCCAGACGAGACCGGCGGGCCTGCTGACTCAGCGCCATATTCGGGTGCCGAGCAGTGGCGACGATCAGGATGGCTGCCTGATCTATCTCGGCGACCAGTTGGTCTCGCGGCTGGTCCGCCTGCAAGCCAGCACCGCCCCGCCGGAGCATCGCCACAAATGGCGGGTCGCGGAGACCTACGGCCCCGGCATGGCGCTGGCCTGCGCCCCACTCTTCGACACGCCCGACGCCGTGATCGATTGGATTGCCCGCCACCTGCCGCGTCCGGCCCCGCGTCCCTGGCTGGACGCGC
>NZ_LABX01000463.1 GCF_001043915.1 Methylobacterium aquaticum
CCGGCACCCTGTCGGGTGGCGAGCAGCAGATGCTCGCCATGGGCCGGGCCCTGATGCTGCGGCCCGAGATCCTGCTCCTCGACGAGCCGTCGATGGGCCTCGCGCCGAAGCTGGTCGAGGAGGTGTTTCGCATCATCCGTCGGCTGAAGGAGGAGCAGGTGACGATGCTGCTCGTCGAGCAATTCGCCATGGCGTCGCCGACCACGCCTACGTGCTGGAGAATGGCCGCATCCGCTTCCAGGGCCCGGCGGCGCAGCTGCGCAACGATCCGCAGGTGCGGGCGGCGTATCTGGGCGGGGGGCACTGACGCCTCGGACCGGTGGGGCGCCCTTGCGTCACCGCCGGTTCATCGTGCCTCTCCTATCGTGGCGCCGGATACGGGGTCAGGAGAGAGCCGTGACGTCGTTGCTTGCTGCCGCTTTGCTCACCCTTGCCGCCGGCGCGTCCCATGCCTGGGCCATGGGCAACCCCGCCTCGGCCTATTGCATCTCCGTCGGCGGGCGCCTGGAGATCCGTAAGGACGCCCAGGGCGGCGAGGCCGGCTATTGCCATCTGCCGGACGGGCGCGTCGTCGAGGAGTGGCAGCTGTTTCGCGGCGCGAACCGGCCCATGCCGGTCGGCGGCGGCGGGAATCCGGCCTCAGTCTATTGCACGTCCGTCGGTGGGCGTCTCGAGATGCGCCAGGGGCCCCAGGGCGAGTCCGGCTTCTGCCAGCTGCCCGATGGCCGCGTCGTCGAGGAATGGCAGCTTTTTCGCGGCGCGCATCAGCCGCCGCGCTGACGACGGGCTGG
>NZ_LABX01000464.1 GCF_001043915.1 Methylobacterium aquaticum
CACGCCTGCCCGCGCAACTCGTGCGTCGGGCCCCGGGTACGGGTCCGCATCGGAGAGAGTGAGGTGTTGTCAGGGTTAACCGGCCTTTAAGCGCGGCGCGCTCTGATCCGGCCATGCGCCTGAGCTTCCGCCTGCCCCACCCGCCCCGCGACCGCGCCGACGCGGTCGAGATCCTGCCGCCGCTCGCCGCCCCGGGCACGCCGGTCGAGGGGCCGGAGCGCGGTGCGGGCCGGGCCGGGCGCGACGCCGTCGACCGGGTCGAGGCGGAGCTGGTCCGGGCCGCCCGTGCCGTCGGGGTCGCCGCCCGGGACGGCTGCGCCGAGAGCGAGGCGGTGGCCGCGGAGACCGCCGCCCTCGCCCGCGGCCTCGACGCGCTGGGAGGCCGGGCCGGCGAGGCACGCACCCGCAGCCGCGCCCTCGGCGCCTCCGCCGAATCGCTGGCGGCGGAAGCCGAGGGGCTCGCCGGCGTGCTCGTCCAGGCCGGCCGCCACCTCGAGCGCACCGACGCCGAGAGCCGTGTGCTCCAGACCGAGATGGTCGGGGCCGCGCAGGATTCCGCCCGCCTGGTCGAGGCGGTGGCGACCCTGGCCCGGCAGGCCAACCGCCTCGCCCTCGGTGCCACCGTCGAGGCCGCGCGGGCCGGCACGGAGGGCGGGACGCTCTGGCAGGC
>NZ_LABX01000465.1 GCF_001043915.1 Methylobacterium aquaticum
TCTTCTTCCTGTCGGGCCTCGGCGGCGAACTCGCCGACCGCTACGACAAGGCTTTCGTCGCCCGCCGCCTCAAGGCGGCGGAGATCCTGGCGGCGGCCGTCGCGGTGCTCGGATTCTGGCTCGCCTCGGTGCCGATCCTGTTCGTGGCTCTCGTCCTGTTCGGGATCGTGGCGGCCCTGTTCGGGCCGATCAAGTACGGCATCCTGCCCGATCACTTGGCGCGGGCCGAGCTGCCGGCCGGCAACGCCTTGATCGAGGCCGCCACCTTCCTGGCCATCCTCACCGGCACCATCGCGGGCGGGCTCGCCGTCACCCATGGAGGGGCGCATGCCTTCGGGCTCCTGGTGATGGGCTTTGCGGTCCTGTGCTGGCTCGCCAGCCTCGCCATCCCGAAGACCGGCGAGGCGGCGCCCTACCTCCAGGTGAACCGCAACGTGCTGCGCTCGACGGGCGGCCTGATGCGCGACCTCTACGAGGATACGCGGCTGTGGCGCACCGGGCTCATCACCAGTTGGTTCTGGCTCATCGGCGCCGTGGTGCTGGCCCTGCTGCCGGCTTTGGTGAAGCGCACCTTCGGGGGCGACGAGACGGTGGTGACGGCCCTGCTCGCCCTGTTCTCGATC
>NZ_LABX01000466.1 GCF_001043915.1 Methylobacterium aquaticum
TCTCAGGCCCGTCGCCTATCCCGGATATGTGGATAAAGCCGCATTTCTACGCGGCAGATTGAGCATCGCGACAGGAATGCACGATTCGGCCGCGTGGCGTTGAACCGGCCGAAGGTTTCGCTGGTTATCGAGACAACTCACTGCTTCCTCGATGACCGAAGGCAAGAACCTGCGCGCGTTTATTCTCCTTGTCGATCGACCGATTCTGATCTTTTCGTACCGGAATTCGGATCCTGCCATGTGCGACGAAGAGGAAGCGGACATAGCGACGGATGTTCGCATTGGGGTGTCGCATGATCCGGTGCAGGCTGAAATCTGTCCGGCCTCCTGGTCCCGTGTCATGAGGGGTCGGTATCGAGGCGCGACGGCCGCACGGAGAGGATGAACAGCGTGGACCAGCCGATACGGGTCGCCCCCAGCATTGTCGATGCCACGAATGCCGCGAGGATGGCCGCACGCGCCGCAGCCGCACGGGCGGCCGAGCATGACCATGATGGCGGGTTTCCGGCAGCGGATATCGAGTATCTTCACACGCTAGGCCTGCTGGCCGCGCCGATCCCGCGGGACGACGGAGGCTCCGGCCTCGGCGAGGAG
>NZ_LABX01000467.1 GCF_001043915.1 Methylobacterium aquaticum
CGCCTCGATCGCCCCGGCGACCCGCAGCGCCAGATCCTCGCGCCACGGCGCCGCGATGACCTGCACGGCGAGCGGCAGCCCGCCCCCGATCCGCACCGGCACCGCCACGACCGGCAGGCCGATGAACGAGATCGGCTGGGTAAAGACGCCGATATTCGGCCGCGCCGGCACGGTGACGCCGTCGAGCTGCATCGTCGCCTGGCCGATCCTGAGTGCCCGGCACGGCGTGCAGGGGGCGAGGATCACGTCGACCTCGTCGAACAGGGCCAGCACCCGCTCGCGGTACCAGCGGCGGAAGCGATGCGCGCGATGGACCCATGCCGCCGGGATGGTGGTGCCGGCGATCAGCCGGTCGCGCACCGCCGGGTCGTAATCGCCGGGGCGCTCGCGCAGGCGGTCGAGGTGGAGGCCCGCCGCCTCGGAGGCGCTGGTGATGAAGGCCGCGGCGCGGGCCCGGGCCGCTTCCGGGATCTCGACGGTGCGGGAGGCGCCCACCGCCTCGGCGGCGCGCGCGACGGCCGCGAAGCAATCCGGCTCGCCGCCCCGGGCGAAATAGCCGCCGGCCACCGCGATGCGCAGACCCGTCGTGCCCTTGGCGATCGCGTCGCCGACCGGCTCGGGCGGGCGCGGCGCCTGCCAGGGATCGTCGGGATCCTCGCCCTGCATCGCGTCGTAGGCCACGGCCAGATCGGCGACCGAGCGGGCCAGGGGGCCGAGATGGTCGAAGCTCGCGACGAACGGGAACGAGCCCGCCCGCGACAGCCGGCCGAAGGTGGGCTTGAGCCCGAAGGTGCCGCAGAAGGCCGACGGCACCCGGATCGACCCGTTGGTGTCCGAGCCGAGGGTGAGGGGCACCATCCCGGCCGCCAGGGCCCCGCCGGACCCGCCCGACGAGCCGCCGGTCATCCGCTCGGGGTCGTGCGGGTTGCGCGAAGGGCCGTCATGGGCGTTCTCGCCGGTGAAGTCGTAGGCGTATTCCCCCATGTTGAGGGCGCCGACCAGCACCGCGCCCGCCGCCTCCAGCCGCCGCACCAGGGCGCCGTCGCGGGAGGCCGGGGGGCGCTCCCGGTTGATCTTCGAGCCGGCGCGGGTCGGCAGGCCCTCGACGTCGAACAGGTTCTTGACCGCGAAGGGCACGCCAGCGAGCGGTCCCGCCGCCTTGCCGGCAGCCCGGTCGGCGTCGATCGCCGCGGCCCGGGCCCGGGCGCGCGCCGCCGTCACGTCCGTGAAGGCGTTGAGATCCGGGTCGCGGGTGGCGATCCGCGCCAGCGCGGCCTCGACGGCCGCGGTGGCGGTGAGCCGGCCCGCCGCCACGGCGGCGGCGATCCCGGTGGCGGTGTCGGTCGTCGTCATGCCGGCCTCCGTCATGCCCGGAAGACCGGCGCCGGCTCGACGGAATCGTCGAGGGGGAAGTCCAGCACCAGCCGGGCCGCCGCCGCCGTCGCCTTGACGTTGGCGATCACCGTCTCGCGCCATTCGGGCGCCATCGGGATGCCCACGAGCGGCATCATCGCGTCGACGACCGCACCGGCGGCCTCGTCGTCGAGGGGGAGGGCGGGAGAGGGGGATGATGTCGTCATGGTCGGCCCTCACACGGGTGGGTGGGGAATCGCGGCGAGCAGCGCGCGGGTGTACTCGGCTTGCGGCGCGTCCAGCACCGCGT
>NZ_LABX01000468.1 GCF_001043915.1 Methylobacterium aquaticum
CATCGCCGCCCAGGCGAGGCCGATCGCGGTGTGGTTGGCGCGGGCGTCGAAGCCCTGAGCGCCGAGCTGGTAGCTGCCGTCCTTGCCGCTGCCGCAGGCGGTGGTGAAGCAGGTCGTGCCGGTCCAGGCGTCGTGGAAGCGGTTGCTCGCCATGCCGACGCCGGCGCCGATATACGGCGTGAAGCCCCACCAGGTGCCGAGATCGACGTAGACGTTGAACAGGCCCGTCAGCACGTCGAGCTTGCCGGCCTCGGTGTTGAAGCCCTCGACGAACATCGTGCGCGAGGAATAGTCGCGGAAGCGGCTGCGGGTGCGCCCGTCGATGGTGACGTCGGCCCGCAGGAAGCTGTTGAAGCGGTAGCCGATGCCGCCGCCATAGCCGTCGGTGTTGCCGAGGCGGAATCCGACGAGCTTGGCGCCTTCGGTGCCCGGCAGTGTGTCGTCCTTCGGGTGGCGGAAATCGCTCGCCGTGTAGTCGCCGCGCAGGTACCAGCCGGAGCCGACCTCCACCGGGGCCGGGAGCGGCGGGGGGGGGGGGGGGGAGGGCGGCCGCAGGGCGGGGGGGAGGGGCGGGGGGGCGCCCAGGGCGGCCCCCCAGATGGCGGACCGGAAGCACTGACCGAAACGTGCCCTGGGGCGCCCTCTCCTGCCCCTTGAC
>NZ_LABX01000469.1 GCF_001043915.1 Methylobacterium aquaticum
TCACCCCCACCCCGCAACAGCTCCCCGGCCACATCGCCCAGCCGCCGCGCCGGCTCGCGCGTGAACGGCAGCGGCCGGCACACCGCCAGGGCGGCCAGCCCGAACCGGGCCGTCATCAGCCCGTTCAGCACCCCCTCCCCGAGCTTCGCCGAGATCCGCGCCGCGACGCCCAGACCCAGCACCTGCTGCACCAGGCTGTCGCCGACCGCGACGCTGCCGGTCACCGCGAGATGGGCTAACGCCGCCCGGGCGAGGCGCAGGAAGCCGAACAGGCCGGGCCGGCCGCCATAGATGGTGGCGATGCGGCGCAAGAGCCGCACGGCCGCGAAGATCACGAAGCCGACATCGACGATCGCCCGCGGGCTCAACGCCGTCACCGCCGAGACCTGCTTGGCGGTCTCCGCCACCGCCGCCTTGGCGGAGCGGTCGAGGGTGCTGAGCAACTCGGCCTCGGCGATGGCGATCCGGTCCTCGATGTCGAGGATCTGGTCGTCGAGGGCGGCGAGCCGGGCGCGGGCCGCACTCATCGCCGGGCGCTCGGCATAGAGGCCGGAGAGCTGGCGCACGACGGCCTTGGCGGCGCTGTGGTCGCGGGAGCGGAGCGCGTCGAGGGCCTCTTCGCGCAGGGCCTCGATGCGGCGCTCGCGCAGCACGCCCGCCACCTCGCGCCAGACGATGGCCGTGAGCGCCACGACGGCGACCCCGAGCAGCACGAGCGCCAGGATGCCGAGCCAGGGCGCGGCGGAGAAGAGGTCGGCGATCAGCCGCTCGATCGCGAGCCCGATGCCCAGCGAGGCGAGGCCCCCCAGCGCCGAGAGCAGCAGCGTCGCCCAGGGCGCGCGGGAGCGCGGCGCCACCGGCACGGCGACGCCGTCGGCGGCCTCGACGATCTCGAACGGTTCCTCCACCACCCGCACGCCGTCGGCGAGCGCCGTCTCGGTGCCGGGCGGCGGCGGGGCGGCCGGGGC
>NZ_LABX01000047.1 GCF_001043915.1 Methylobacterium aquaticum
ATCGGGCGCTCGGGCGCCGGCAAGTCGACGCTGATCCGCCTGGTCAACGGGCTGGAGCGGCCGAGCCGGGGCCGTGTGATCGTTGCGGGCGCGGAGATCTCGCGTCTGCCGGAAGCCGCCCTGCGGGCCGAGCGCCGCGGCATCGGCATGATCTTCCAGCATTTCAACCTGCTCTCGGCCCGCACCGCCGCCGGCAACGTCGCGTTGCCTCTCGAAGTGGCGGGCTACGGCAAGGCCGCGATCCGTGCCCGGGTGGCGGAACTCCTCGATCTCGTCGGGCTCGGGCCCCAGGCCGACCGCTACCCGGCCGAATTGTCCGGCGGCCAGAAGCAGCGCGTCGGCATCGCGCGAGCGCTCGCCACCAACCCGAAGGTGCTGCTCTCCGACGAGGCGACCTCGGCCCTCGACCCCGAGACCACCCGCTCGATCCTCGACCTTCTCGGCCGGATCAACCGCGAGCTCGGCCTGACGATCCTGCTCATCACACACGAAATGGCGGTGATCCGGGCCATCGCCCACGAGGTCGCGGTGCTCGATGGCGGCCGCATCGCCGAAAGCGGCGACGTGTTCGAGGTCTTCACCCGGCCGCAGGCCGCGATTACCCGAACCTTCCTCGACGAGGAAACCGGCCGCACCCTGCCGCCGGCGCTCGCCGCCCGCCTCGGCCCTGGCCTGACGGTGGGGGAGGGCAGACAGGCGGTGCTGCGCATCACCTTCCGGGGGCCGCACGCCACCGACCCGGTGCTGGCGCAGCTCACCCGCGATGCCGGCATCCCGGCCGGCATCCTGTCGGGCACCGTCGACGAGATCGCCGGCCGCCCCTTCGGCACCCTGGTGGTCGGCATCGCCGCCGATCCGGCGATCGTCGAGCGGGCGAGGGCCTTCCTCGCCGCCCGCGGCCTCGACGTGGAGCTGCTCGGCACCCTCGACCTCGCCGGCTGGCAGCGGACCGCCGCCCCCCGCGCCCACGATTCCTCTCGGACCGACCCGCGTCATGTCGCCTGAACTGACCCGTCTCCTCGTCCAGGCCACCCTCGACACGGTGCAGATGGTGGTGGTGGCGGCCTCCCTCGGCACGCTGATCGGCCTGCCGCTCGGCGTGTTCCTGGCCACCAGCGGCCGCGGCGAGCTTCTGGCCGCGCCCTGGCTCAACCGGGTGCTCGGCCTCGTCGTCAACGCCACCCGCTCGACCCCGTTCATCATCCTGGTGGTGGCGATCATCCCGTTCACCCGGCTGATCGCCGGCACCTCGATCGGCACCAACGCCGCCACCGTGCCGCTCACCATCGCGGCGATTCCCTTCATCGCCCGGCTCGTCGAGGGCGCGGTGCGGGAGGTCGATGGCGGCCTCGTCGAGGCGGCCCGGGCCTTCGGGGCGAGCCCGCTCCAGATCGTCCTCAAGGTGCTGATCCCCGAGGCGCTGCCCGGCATCGTGCTCGGCCTCACCCTGGCGGTGGTGTCGCTGATCGGTTTCTCGGCGATGGTCGGCGCCGTCGGCGGCGGGGGCCTGGGCGATCTCGGCATCCGTTACGGCTATCAGCGCTTCATGCCCGAGATGATGCTCGCGGTCGTGGTGGTGCTGATCGTCCTGGTGCAGCTGGTCCAGACCCTCGGCGACCGGCTCGCGCGGCGCATGAACAAGCGCCTGCGCCACGGCTGATGCCATGGGCCCAAGATGCTGACGCACCGGGCCGAAGAACCATCTCAAATTTTCGATACTAAGCCAAAGGCTTAGCGAAAAGCGGAGAACGGACCCAAAGGTCGTTTTCAACGACCGTTGGTATGACCCGCGTTTTCAATCGTCTCTCCTCGGAGCGTGAATGCGATGCTGCGTACCCTCACCCTGGCAATCCTCCTCGCCGCCGCCAGCCTGCCGGCACTGGCCCAGAGCCAGCGCGTGCGCGTCGGCGCCACGCCGGGGCCGCATGCCCAGATCCTCGAGGCGGTGAAGCCCATCGCCGCCCGGAAGGGGATCGACCTCCAGGTGGTCGAGTTCTCCGACTACGTCGTGCCGAACGAGGCGCTGTCGTCCGGCGAGCTGGAGGCCAACTCGTTCCAGCACCAGCCCTATCTCGACAACCAGAAGGCCGATCGCGGCTACCGGATCGAGAGCGTGGCCCAGACGGTGAACTTCCCAATGGGCGTCTACTCGAAGCGCCACAAGAGCTTCGACGCGGTGCCGGCCGGCGGCACGGTGGCGATCCCGAACGACCCGACCAATGGCGGCCGCGCCCTGCTGCTGCTTCAGGACAAGGGGCTCCTGACGCTGAAGCCGAATGTCGGTTTCAAGCCGAGCGTCGCCGACATCACCGGGAACCCGAAGCGCCTGCGCATCATCGAGGTCGACGCGGCCCAGACCCCGCGCTCGCTGGACGACGTCGATGCCGCGGCGGTCAACACCAACTACGCCACCGCCGCCGGCCTCAAGCCCGGCGACGCGATTCTGAAGGAGGAGCCGAAGGGCCCCTACGTCAACGTGATCGCGGTGCGCAGCGCCGACAAGGACAAGCCCTGGGTCAAGACGCTCGTCGAGTCCTACCGCTCGCCGGAGGTGAAGACCTTCATCGAGAGCAAGTTCGGTGGAGCGGTGCTCACCAGCTGGTGAGCCGGACGCGCAAGGTCCGGCCCCGCGCCGAGTCTTGTCCACAGGGGCGACATCGATCGCGACGACGCCATCGACTCAAACCCCAAATCAAACGCCATGAAACAAAACGCGGCCGTGCGCGTCTTCTGAGCACGGCCCGATTGACGGGCTGGCCTTTTCGAGGTGCCCGATGAAGATCCTGACCTCTTGCCTGGTCGCGGCCGTCCTCACCGCTGCGGCCGTTCCGGCCTTCGCCCAGGGCGGCTCGCCCTACAACACCTCCGGTTCGCAGGCCGGTGGCCCGCTTGGCGGCGCGCAGCGCGAGATGGGCGCTCCCGGCGGCGCACCGGCCATGGGCGCCGCCCCGCGGGCGACCATGCAGCCGACCATGCGCAAGAAGCGCATGATGAAGCACCGCCGCATGCACCGTCACCACCACGCCCGCTGAGCCGAACCAGACGGTCCGGTCAAGTCCGTCCGCTCAAGTCCGACGGACTCGTCAGGCGCGTTCGTGCGGCGGCTCGTGCCGCCACGCACACGGGCGCACCCCTGTCCTGTCCGGCCGTCGCCAGCCCGCTCCCGACCTCAAGACGAGGGAGGGAACAGGTTGGCGTCATCGCGCGCATCCCGGATGATGTGATCCGACGCCGGATAGCGGCCCTTCGCGGGTGGCATTCACCGCCCTCGTCAGAAGCCACCCATGCGCCACAGGGCAACCGCCGCTGCCGTGAGCCCGGCGATCCAGAGGCCGGCGATCAGCGTCAAGGTGCGACGGCGGCCGGGGCTCGGCCGGTTATCGTTGGCGGCGCGACGCAGTCGGAAGAACGCAGCGTCGTAGCCGTGTGTAGCCGCCGCGATCGTAGCCGGGCGGGCGAGGGCGGTCTTGCGCAGGCTGGTCATGGCGATTCGTGCTCGTCGAACGACGATAGCACGCAGTCAAGCCGAACGTGAGCCGGCCGAACGACGCAAGGTGTGGGAACGGCGGGCCGTCAGGACGGGAAGCGGCCCGGCCGCGCGACGATCCGAGGCGCGTGCTCGTCGATCCAGTGCGGGCTGAGCACGGCGCCGTCTTCGGTCACGATCCAGGGCAGTGCCTCGGGGTCGCCGGTCTGTGCCGCCGCCGCCAGGGCGGCGCGCAGGGTGGGGTAGCGGCGCATCTCCCGAGGCCCCGGCGCGGCCAGCGTGCCATGCCACACCATCAGCTCGGCCGGACGCTCCATGGGCGGCTGCGACATCGTCGAACTCCTCTCGGTGAACCGACAGGAGGATGGGGCGGCCGGGCTTTCGCGATGCTGGCCGGACCATTGCCGATTGGTCATCTAACACCAACGGCCGACGATGCTGACGCATCGGACCGTTGGCCCATCTCGAATTTTCGACATCAAGCCAACGGCTTGGCGAAAATTCGAGAACGGCACCATAGGTCGTTTTCTTTCGACCGTTGCCATAAGCCCGCGCGCCCGCCGGCTCTGCCTGCCGACCCTTCGACCTGAGGAGGCAGGCGCCGCGTCACGATTCCGCCGGCGCCTCGCGGTGCGGACGCAGCTCCGGGGCGCCCAGCTCGGGCTCGGCCTCGGCGACGGGCTCGGCCCGGCTCTCGGCCCGGCTGGTATCCACGAACAGGCGGGCCTCACCCTCGCTGAGCCCGAGACTGCGCAGGGCATAGAGCGCCATGCCGAAGCCGACCTCACGCTCGGCCATCAGCACCAAGCCGACCTTCTGCTCTTCGAGGGAGCGCCGCTCGGTGTCGTTGTGGGTCCGCACCACCGTGTCGATGCCCGGATTGGCCTCGCGGGCGATCTCGATCAGGCGGCGGGCCTGGTGCGCGTCCGGGCTTGCCACCACCAGCAGGCGCGCCCGCCCGATATCCGCCGCGTCGAGGATGCCCGGTGCGCCGGCATCGCCGAACACCGTGGCGATCCCTGAGCCGCGCAGTTCCTCGACGCGGCGCCGGTCGCGCTCCACCACCACGAAGGGCAGCTCCCAGGCGGCGAGCGCCTTTCCGATGGCGCCGCCGACCCGGCCGTAGCCGATCACCACGGCGTGCCCCTCCCGGCCCTTGGCGTGGGCGGAGAGGGCGATGCCGGGCCCGCGCTGCTCGAACCGGGTGGCGAGGGCGGGCCGCGCCTCGACGAAGCGGGCGAGCCGGCCCAAGGCGCCGAACATCAGCGGGTTGAGGGTAATGGAGAGGAGCGAGCCGGCCAGGATCAGGTCGCGCCCCTCCGGCGGCAGGAGCTTGAGGCCGATGCCGAGGCTCGCCAGGATGAACGAGAACTCGCCGATCTGGGCCAGGCTCGCCGCGATGGTCAGCGCCGTCGAGAGCGGATGGCGGAAGGCCAGCACGATGGCCACCGCCGCGAGCGACTTGCCGACCAGGATGACCGCCAGGGTGGCGAGCACGGCGAGCGGCTCGCGCACCAGGATCGTCGGGTCGAACAGCATGCCGACCGAGACGAAGAACAGAACCGCGAAGGCGTCCTGAAGTGGCAGCGAATCCGCCGCGGCCTGGTGGCTGAGATCGGATTCCGCCAGCACCATGCCGGCGAAGAAGGCGCCGAGGGCGAAGGAGACGCCGAACAGCTCCGCCGAGCCGTAGGCGATGCCGAGCGCCAGCGCCAGGACCGCCAGGGTGAACAATTCGCGCGAGCCCGTGCGGGCGGCCTGGTCGAGGAGCCAGGGCACCGCCCGGCGGCCGCCGGCCAGCATCAGCCCGGCGAAGGCCGCGACCTTGGCGAAGGTGAGCCCGAGGGTGAGCCAGATGTTGCCGTCGCCGGCGATGCCATGCGCTGCGCCTGTGCTCTCGCCGCCGAGCGGGCCGGCGAGCGCCGGCAGCAGCACGAGGGCGAGCACCATCGCCAGATCCTCGACGATGAGCCAGCCGACGGCGATGCGGCCCTTGTCGGAATCGAGGAGACTACGCTCCTCCAGCGCCCGCAGCAGCACCACCGTCGAGGCGACCGAGAGGGCGAGGCCGAAGACGAGGCCGGCGCCGAGGCCCCAACCCCAGGCGACGCTCAAGCCCAGGCCCATCAGGGTGGCGACCGCGATCTGCACCACGGCGCCGGGCAGCGCGATGGCGCGCACCGACATCAGGTCGCCGATCGAGAAGTGCAGGCCGACCCCGAACATCAGCAGGATCACGCCGATCTCCGCCAGCTGACCGGCCAGCTCCGCATTGCCGACGAAGCCCGGCGTATGCGGCCCGACTGCGACGCCCGCCAGGAGATAGCCGACCAGGGGCGGCAGCTTCAGCCGCTGCGCGAGCATGCCGCCGACGAACGCGAAGACGAGCCCGAAGGCGATGATGGCGATCAGCTCGGAGGCGTGCGGCACGGTCGGGGCAACTCCTTCGGGGTCGGCGGGCCGCAGGGGCAGCCTCTCACCGTCCGAAGTCTAGCAGCCTTTCCGGGTTCCCGCGGTGCTGCACCGCACCAAAAATCGCCGCCGCCGTCCGACATCCCGGCGGATTCGCCGTGATCGTCGCCGCGTCGCCGGTCAGCGCCCGAACGGCCTGCGGGCGGCGGCAGGCAACCGCGGCAGGCTCGTCCGCAGGCTTGCGCCGGGCCTGGCGGCGAGCACGATGACGATCGCGCCGAGGGCGGCGGAGGTCATCACGAGAAGCTCGGTCGTGAACATGCGGCGGCCCTGCGGTTGAGCGGACGCCGCGGCGCGGCAGTCGAAAACAGCGAGTTTCGCCGGACGGGCGATTGCCGCCCGGCGCCGCTGCTCTAGCTCGCCACGGGAGCGGCCGGCCATGTGACATCCCGCCGTGAGGCAGCATGTCCGCATCGGCCGCCCACGATTCCGACGCAATGGGCCGGCCTCTGGCGTCCGGCCGCGCGATGCGGCATCAGCGATGGACTTGTGCGAGAGACCGCACCGCCAGACGAGGATGTACAGTATGAAGAAGGTCCTGACCGGGGCGCTCGTGGCCCTCGGCCTGTCGTCGGGGGCGGCGCTCGCCACTCCCAAGGACCCGAGCGGGACGTGGTTGACCGAGGACGGCCGGGCCCGGATCCGGGTCGAGAAGTGCCCCGGCCGCGCCGATCGCATCTGCGGGTACGCCGTCTGGCTGAAGGTCCCCAACGACGACAAGGGCCAGCCGCGGGTCGATTTCAAGAACGCCGACGCCAAGAAGCGCAGCCGACCCTCGCTCGGCCACCAGCTCGTGATGGGGCTGAAGCCCAACGCGGATAACCGTTACGAAGGGCAGATCTACAACGCTGATGACGGCAAGCTCTACGACATCTCGATCTGGACCGACGAGCCGGGCGAGCTGAACGTCCGCGGCTGCCTGATGGGCGTCCTGTGCGGTTCCCAGACCTGGACCCGCGTGAACGATATCGCGCCGGGGCAGCTCACCGCCGCGACCGGCGCCCCCAACGGCCCGCGGCCGGACCCCGAATGGGCCGCGGCGCCGAAGGCGGCTCCCGCAGCGGCGGCGGCCAAGCCGGCTCCGGCCGCGGCGCCCAAGCCGTAGCCGGCCAAGCCATAGCCGGCCAAGCCGTAGCTGACCAAGCCGGAGCGTGCTCGAGCCGGAGCGCGTCCGGAACCCTGGGTCTCCTCCTCCCCGTGCCCTGCGCCGCTTCCGGCGGCGCAGGCGCCTCCTCGGGCATCCACCGGTCGCGGGGGGTGCCTTTTTTCATGCGCGATCGTCGCTTGGCGCGTCGTCGTCCGGGCCATCGCCTGTCCAAGGTGCGCAACTCGCGGGCTGCCGCAGTGGCGAGCGTGCTACCGACGAAGGGATCTCCGCCTCTTCGCACAATCACAGGTATTCACTCCTTGAGAGTCTCGCCGGCCGGCTTCTCTGGGCGTTACCGTTACGGAGTCAGAGGCTTAGCTCGTCCATCGGATATAATCAGAGATCAAAGATTGAGCAGAAATCCTTTATGCAACCGCCTGTAGGCAAAACAGAACTATCCACTAAAGCACCGGCTGTGATTCGAACGGCTGACAGCCCTTCCTGGTGGCGGCGCTCTACTCGCGAATCAAAGATTTTCATTGACTGTTAGGAAATTTGGCGACATGTGCAAAGATGTATTCCAAAAAAGGGGGCTTTCATGGGTGATGACGATCAGGCGCCGCTCTCGCCGCTGATCAATCTCTCGGCCGACATCGTATCGGCTTACGTCTCGAAGAACTCCGTGCCGGTCGGCGATCTGGCGAACCTGATTGCCGCCGTCCATGCCGCCCTCGAGCGCGTCGCTGCGCCGCCGGCGCCCGAGCCCGAGAAGCTCACGCCCCCGGTGCCGATCCGCAAGACCGTGACGCCGGACTACATCGTGAGCCTGGAGGACGGTAAGCCCTACAAGTCGCTCAAGCGGCACCTGACCACCCGCGGCCTCACGCCCGATCAGTACCGTCAGAAGTGGGGCCTGCCGCCGGACTACCCGATGGTCGCCGCCACCTATGCCGCCCAACGCTCCGAACTCGCCAAGAGCCTCGGCCTCGGCCAGATCCGGCGCGACCGCGCGGCTGCGGCCCGCCTCGCGGCGGAGGCCAGCCAGGCAGGCGGCGAGCAGGCTCCGGCCCGCCGGGGCCGCCCGCGCAAGAGCGAGTAATACCAACGGCCGTTGAGAACGACCTTTGGTGCTGGCCTCGAATTTTCGCCAAGCCTTTGGCTTGACTTCGAAAGTTCGAGATGGGCCAGCGGCCCCGCCGATCTCGGGCGTGCCCGAGATCGAATGCGGTGCATCAGCATCCTGGGCCGTTGATGTAACGCGAGCGGGACGAGGCCCGGGCGGCGGCGCCCGGACGTGGAGGCCGTCGCGACGACGGGCACGGGACGCCGATCATGGCGGCCCCGCGGGCCTCCCGCGTGCTGCGTCGGGTGATGATTGGCCATCGCTCGGCTGTCGCGCCGTCATCGCACCGGATCGGGCAGGTCACGGTGGCGCCCCCTTTGCCCACCTGCCCACCCTCGGTGCAGGGCCGCCGCCCTCCCCATCGGAGCAGCCTCGCCCTGCGCTGCCGCGAGTTACGGGGCGACGGCGACGGCCAGGGCGCGCCCGCGTCCTGGCTTTCAGGCCCGGCTCCGCCGTGAGGGGAGGCCACTCCGAGACGGCCCCCCGGTCAGTCGGTGCCGCCGGGTTCCGTAGCGGCAGCCGGCCGTGCGCTCCGCCTCCAATCCGCGCGCAATCAGAACCAAGCAAGCCGCGCCTCGTTGCTCCGAGATGAATCTCACGCTCCAGCCCGTGCGCGTCAGGACCGGAGGCGAGGCCGAGCCGGGATTGCTCGTCTTCGTCGACGGCACCCTCGCGGCGGTTTTGGTCTGCTTGTCCGACGAATACGGCGAGGAGGCCGGTCTGTGGTTCCTCGAGGCGGGCTTCGGTGGCCTGGCCTCGCCGCAGCCTCTCACCTTTGCCGATCTCGATGCGGCGGAGGACTGGATCGCGCGGCAACTCGCCGAGGCTCACGAGAAACCGCCCCCCCGCAGTCGGTTTTAGACCAAACGGCCGGAGACAACGACTTTCGGTTCCGATCGCGACGTGTCGCCAGGCCCAAGGTGCTGAACTTTCGGGCGTGATGGCGACACGTCGCGATCGGTCAACGCCTCCGCCGATCTCGGGCTTGCCCGAGATCGATCGATGCGTCGGCATCCTGGGCCGTTGGGACAAGGTCGGATTGTCGAACGCGGGATCCCTCGACCGCTCTGCCGCCGGCGGGGAGCCGCCACGCCCGGGCGAGCGCGTGGGCGTTCACCGGGCTTGACCGCAGAGACCCGACCATCCTGCACCATCGCCGGCGATCGCTCGCGACATCAAATGATATTTTGAGTATCATTTGATTTATATCGTCATTGATGTTGATATCTGGCGCATATATGGGAACCGGGAGTGCGATCTGCCATTGTACGATACAGGGCCGATACCCGCGATCTCTGACAGGCGTGGCACTATGCGCCTGTGACTCTTCGATGCGACGCGCATCCGCGGGTCGAGGACGGAGGGATCGGGCTTGCGACGGGGCGACCAACACCCGACGGTGCTGCTGATCGAGGAGGATCCGCTGGCCGGCCTTGCGGTCGGCGACGCGCTGGCGGAGGCCGGCGATCGCGTCGCCGGGCCACTGACGAGCCAGGCGGCCGCCCTGGCCTGGGCGGCCGGGCGCGCGCCGGATCTCGCGATCCGCGATCTCCCGCTCCGCGGTGGCGACGGCTGCCGCCTCGCGCAAGTGCTGCGGGCCAGGGGCGTGCGGTTCGTGGCTCAGGGCGGCGATGCGCGCGACGCGCCCCGATTGACCAAGCCGGCCTGGCACCGGGGCCTCGTCCTGGTGCTTGACCAGCTCGCTCGCGAGGCGCGACCATGATTGCGACATCGACCCTGCACCATCCCGGCCCGCCGGGCCCGTGTGGGCACCCGCTCCACCCGGTCGTGCGCAAGCTCTCGGCCTACGGTCCCCTGAAGACGGAGGAGCAGGCGGCGCTCGCGGGGCTCGGCGCCGGCGGGCAGCGGGTCGACGGGCGTCTCGACCTGCTGGTCGAGGGGGCGGCACCCGACAGCGCCGTCCTGGTCCTGGAGGGCATCGCCTGCCGCTACCGCCACCGTGTGAGCGGGGCGCGCCAGATCACCGCTTATCTCCTGCCCGGAGACCTCTGCGACCCGGACCTCGTGCATGTGAGCCGGATGACCCACACTGTCGGCACGCTCGGGCCCTGCCGGGTCGCCCGCATTCCCCGGGAGACGCTGGCCGGCCTCACCGAGCGTCATCCGGGGATCGCCCTGGCCCTGCGCCGCGCCAAGCTCGCCGAGGAGGAGACGACCCGCGAATGGGTGATGAATGTCGGCTGCCGTTCGGCGATCGAGCGGGTGTCGCATCTCCTGTGCGAGCTGCACGCGCGGTTGCAGACCGTCGGGTGGGCGACCAGCGCCGGCTACGACCTCCCGCTGACGCAGCAGGATCTAGCCGACACGACCGGCCTGTCGAACGTGCACGTCAACCGGACCTTGCGCCAGTTGCGCCTGATGCGCTTGGTCGAGGTCGGCGGCAAGCGGGTCGACATCCTCGACCTTCCCGGCCTCCAGGCCCTGGCCGAGTTCCAGCCCGACTACCTGCGGCCCGCCGACGGATGATCAGCCGAGATCCAGCTCGACCGTCACCGGCACGTGGTCGGAGGGTTTGTCCAGGCCGCGCAGGTGCTTCTGCACCGAGGCGGAGACCAGGCGGTCGAGGGCTTGCGGCGAGAGCAGCAGGTGGTCGATCCGGATGCCCTGGTTGCGCGGCCAGCAGCCGGCCTGGTAGTCCCAGAAGCTGTAGACGCCCGGCCGCCCGTCGCAGGCCCGCAAGCCATCGGTGAAGCCCTCGTGGACGAGGCTGCGGAACGCCGCCCGGGTCTGCGGCAGGAACAGCGCGTCGTTCACCCATTCGGCCGGGTTGGCCGCATCCTCGGGCTCCGGGATCACGTTGTAGTCGCCGGCGAGCACCAGCACCTCCTCGCGCGCCCGCAAGGAGACGGCATGGGCCTGGAGGCGGCGCATGAAGGCGAGCTTGTAATCGTATTTCGGCGTGCCGACGGGGTTGCCGTTCGGCAGGTAGATCGAGGCCACCCGCACCGGAACGGTCGTGGTCGGGATCAGCGCCTCGATGTAACGCGCCTGCGCGTCGTCGGCGTCGCCCGGCAGGCCGCGCCGGATCTCCTGCAACGGCAGCGGCCGGCGGGCGAGCAGCGCGACGCCGTTGAACGCCTTCTGCCCGTGGGTCGCCACCACGTAGCCGGCCTCCTCGATCTCGGTGCGGGGAAAGGCGTCGTCGACGCATTTCAGCTCCTGGAGGCAGACCACGTCGGGCTGCGCCTCGGCCAGGAAGGCCAGGAGATGCGGCAGACGCTGCTTGACCGAGTTGACGTTCCAGGTGGTGATCCGCATTGCGTCCCGCGCCGCTCGCAACCGCATTCGTGCCGAGGGACCCGTCATCGGGGTTTCGCGCCGCCCTGGCAAGCCGGGCTCCGGGCAAGGGCTGGGGACCGGACAATGGCGTCAGGGGAAGCGGTGGCGTCGGGATGGTGGGAGCCGGTGCGCGACTATTGCGAGCGCGCCGGTCCGGGGCTCCTCGCCGAACCGCTGAACGCGGTCTCGAACGCCGCGTTCGTGGTCGCGGCGATCCTGCTCCTGCGGCGCGGCCGGTCGCCGGACCCGGTCGCCGACGGCTATGCCGTTTTGATCGGGGTGATCGGTCTCGGCAGCGCGCTGTTCCACACCCTTGCCGTGCAATGGGCGATGCTCGCCGACGTGATCCCGATCGCTTTGTTCATCCACGCCTACGTCTTCCTCGCCCTGCGGCGCTTCCTCGGGCTCTCCCTGGCCGTCGCGCTCGCCGGCACCCTCGCCTTCGCGGTCGCCGCCGCCCTGTTCGAGCCGGCTCTGTCGTTCCTCGCCGGGCAGCCGCTGGGGCCCGCCAGCAACGGCTCGATCGGCTATGCGCCCGCGTCCCTGGCCCTCTTCGGCGTCGGGACGGCGGCCTGGCTTCGGGGCAGCCGGGCCGGTGCCGCGCTCATCGGGATCGGGGTGCTGTTCCTGGTGTCGCTGACCGCGCGCACCCTCGACGCCACCCTTTGCCCCCTCGTGCCCTTCGGCACCCACTGGCTCTGGCACCTGCTGAATGCCGGCGTGCTCTATGCCCTGGTGCAGGCGGCCCGCCGCGCCGGGCCGGCCTGACGCCGCGGGAGCCGCCTTCCTTGCAAGGGTCCGGAAACCGTTGCAGAAGGACCCCCGCCGCGGGGCCGCGACTTTCCGGCCCGGCGCCTGCCTGCCCGGATTGTTCGCCATGACTCACCCCCTCCGCCTCGGCATCGCCGGTCTCGGCACCGTCGGAGCCTCCGTCGTCCGCATGATCGCGCGCCGCGCCGAGGCGATCGGTGCCACCGCCGGGCGGCCGGTCCGGGTCACGGCCGTCGCCGCCCGCGATCGCACCCGCGACCGCGGCCTCGACCTGGCGGGCGTGACCTGGTTCGATGATCCCGTCGCGCTCGCCCGCTCCGCGGAGGTCGATTGCGTGGTCGAGCTGATCGGCGGCGCGGAAGGGCCGGCCCGGGAGACCGTCGAGGCGGCCCTGTCGGCCGGCAAGCATGTCGTCACCGCCAACAAGGCGCTGCTCGCCCATCACGGCCCGGCGCTCGCCCGCGCGGCCGAAGGTGCCGGCGTCGCGCTCGCCTTCGAAGCCTCGGCGGCGGGCGGCATCCCGGTGGTCAAGGCCCTGCGCGAGGCGCTGGCCGGCAACCGGATCTCCCGCGTCTACGGAATCCTCAACGGCACCTGCAACTACATCCTGAGCCGGATGGAGCTGGAGGGCCTGACCTTCGAGAGCTGCCTCAAGGACGCGCAGGCCCTGGGCTATGCCGAGGCCGACCCGACCTTCGACGTCGAGGGCTTCGACACCGCCCACAAGCTCGCGATCCTGACCAGCCTCGCCTTCGGCACCGAACTCGACGCCGAGGGCGTCTCGGTCGAGGGCATCTCGGCGATCACCCCCCTCGACCTGCGCATGGCCGACGAGCTCGGCTACCGGATCAAGCTCCTGGGCGTCGCCGAGGCGACCGAGGCCGGCATCGAGCAGCGGGTCCACCCGACCATGGTGCCGAAATCCTCGGCCATCGCCCAGGTGATGGGCGTGACGAACGCCGTCACCATCGACACCGATGCCCTGCGCGAGCTGACCCTGATCGGCCCCGGCGCCGGCGGCGAGGCCACTGCCTCGGCGGTGGTCGCCGACATCGCCGACGTGGCGGCCGGCCGGGTGCCGCCGGCCTTCGGCCGCCCGGTCGCGGCGCTCACCGCGCCGGTCCGGGCCGAGATGCAGCGCCACGAGGGCGGCTACTACATCCGCCTCACCGTGCACGACCGCCCGGGCGTCGCGGCCGGCGTCGCGACCCGGATGGCCGAGCGCGAGATCTCGCTCGAGAGCATCCTCCAGCACCGCTCCGAGAGCGCCGCGGCGCGCGACCGCCACGGCCGCTCCGGCCTGCCGGTGCCGCTCGTTCTCATCACCTACGCGGCGACCGAGGCGGCGATCCGCGAGAGCCTCGACGCCATGGCGGCGGACGGACTGCTCTCCGAGCCGCCCCAGCTCATCCGCATCGAGCGCAAGTAGAGGTCACGGCGCCCTGTCCTCGGCCGGTCGGGACAGGGCAACGGGCGGATCGATCGGCGGACGATCCCGCGCCCTCCACGGGACACCGGCGAGAGCATTTTCCGACCAAGTGGACACCGGTTGGTTGCAGAAAATGCGGCAAAATCAAAAACCTAGAGCACTGCCCGATTGCAGCGTGATCGGGCAGTGCTCTAGCCAAGAGACAAAATCCAGTTCAGCGACGCCGGATTCTCCTCTAAGACCCGGCCCGACGGATCAGCACGAGGATCACGAACGCATGTCGGACGCCAAGAAGCCGGGGCCGAGCCAGGTCATCGAGCGCATCCTGACCCTCGAACTGGTGCGCGTCACCGAGCGGGCCGCCGTCGCCGCGGCCCGCCTGCGCGGCCAGGGCAACGAGAAGGCCGCCGATCAGGCCGCCGTCGACGCGATGCGCCGCGAGCTGAACCGCCTGCCGATCGACGGCACCGTGGTGATCGGCGAGGGCGAGCGCGACGAGGCGCCGATGCTGTTCATCGGCGAGAGCCTCGGCAACGGCTCGGGCCCCAAGGTCGACATCGCGGTCGATCCGCTGGAGGGCACCACCCTCTGCGCCAAGGACATGCCGGGCTCCGTCGCCGTGATGGCGATGGCCGAGGGCGGCACGCTGCTTGCCGCCCCCGACGTCTACATGCACAAGATCGCCATCGGCCCCGGCTACCCGGCCGGCACCGTGCATCTCGACGCCTCGCCTGAAGAGAACATCCACGCTCTGGCCAAAGCCAAGGGCGTGCCGCCGGCCGAGATCACCGCGCTGGTGCTCGACCGGCCGCGCCATACCGACCTGATCGCGGCGATCCGCCGGACCGGCGCGGGCGTGCGCCTGATCTCCGACGGCGACGTGGCGGGCGTGATCTTCACCACCATGCCGGAGGAGACCGGCATCGATATCTATCTCGGCATCGGCGCCGCGCCCGAGGGCGTGCTGGCGGCGGGCGCCCTGCGCTGCATCGGCGGCCAGATGCAGGGCCGGCTGATCCTCGACACCCAGGAGAAGCGCGACCGTGCCGCCAAGATGGGCGTCGCCGATCCGAACCGCCTCTACGCCCTCGACGATCTCGCCCGCGGCGACGTGGTGGTGGCGCTGACCGGCGTGACCGACGGGGCCCTGGTCAAGGGCGTGCGCTTCGGCCGTCAGACCATCCGCACCGAGACGGTGGTGTACCGGTCGCATACCGGCACCGTGCGCCGGATCGAGGCCGAGCACCGCGACTTCGACAAGTTCCACCTGATCTAGATCTAGGGCTCGTCGCAAGGGGCCGCGCCGGGATCACGGCGCGGCCCCTTGATCCCGGGATTGTTCCCCGCGACCCTGCTGGCGATTCCCCCGACGAGGATTGCCGCCGGATGCCCACCCCCACGATTCGCCCGCTGCGCCCCGACGAGCGCGCCGCCTGGGACCCGCTCTGGCAGGGTTACCTCGCCTTCTACGGCGCCACCGTCGCGCCCGAGGTCAGCGACCTCACCTGGGCCCGCCTGCACGATCCCGCCGAGCCGATGCACGCTCTCGTGGCCGAGCAGGACGGCAGCGTGATCGGCTTCGTCCACTACATCTTCCACCGCTCGACCTGGACCGCCGGGCCCTATTGCTACCTCCAGGACCTGTTCACCGCCAAGGCCGCCCGCGGGCAGGGGGCCGGGCGGGCGCTGATCGAGGCGGTCTATGCGGCGGCGCGCAAGGAGGGGGCGAGCCGGGTCTACTGGCTGACCCAGGAGGCCAACGTCACCGCGCGGGCCTTGTACGACACCTTGGCGGACCGGCCGGGTTTCATCCAGTACCGCAAGGTGTTCTGAGGCGGGTTCGGTCGGCGTCCTGTCCGCCGCGGGCAAAGGCCACGCCGCCCGGTCCGGTTTGGCTCGCCTCCGGCCCGGGGCCTTGAACCCGGACCGCGTCGAATAGCAGGGCTCTCCGGAAAAACCTCTTCGACATCAAGCGCGTCTCCCCGCTCCGACACGGGAGAGCCCCGAGCCGGCAGGATTCACGCCTCTGTCGCGTCCCGTGACGCGCGAGGGGGGACGCGCCCCTGCAAGATCTGCAATGACGAAAGGGCACGGGCCTTCCTCGTCCGGTACCCGAGAGGGAAGACCTGCGCCTCGTCGTCGATCGCTCGGTCGCGTTCATCGCCATCCGAGGGCGAGACGACGCGGCCTCTCACCGCCTCACGCGGCGGCGCGGAACTCCTGAGCCGGCAGGGCGCTCGGCACCATCCGACCGGTCGCCCGGACCATGCCGGTGGCGCCGTCGAGTGCGCCCTTCACGAGGTCGAGGGCCAGGAACCGCTCCGGCGCGTAGGGTCCGGGCAGGCTCAGGGTCCCGACCCGCTCGCGGGTGAAGCCGAAGCGGGCGTAGTAGGGGGCGTCGCCCACCAGGATCACCGCCCGGTGGCCCAGCGCCGCCGCGCGCGACAGCGCCTCGCGCATCAGCCGGTTGCCGATCCCGAGCCCGTGCAGGCCCGGATCGACGGCGATCGGGCCGAGCATCAGGGCGGGCAGGCCGCCGACCTGGACGTCCCACAGGCGCACGGTGGCAACCAGGCGGCCGTCCATCTCGACCACCAGGGCGAGACCCTCGGACGGAAGGCGCCCCTCGCGCAGGCGCTCGCAGGTCTTGGTGAAGCGGGCTTCGCCGAAGCAGACGTCGAGCAGGTGCTCGCGGGCGGCGACATCGGCGGCGCGCTCGTCGCGGATCTGGATCACGGCCGTACCCTCCCGATACTGACAGAAAACGGGCAAAGGACAGCCCTCGCACCCGCCGCACGCGGCGGGCCGTCCGGGACTTGGTGAGGAGAAGAGGCGCGAACGCGCCGGGCCCGAGAAAACGGCGGGCCCGGCGCTTCGTTCCGACGGAGCGGCGCCGTTCGGCGCCGCGTCCTCAGATCACGTAGGACTGGAGCGGCGGGAAGCCGTTGAACGCCACCGCCGCATAGGTGGTGGTGTAGGCGCCCGCCCCCTCGATCAGCACCTTGTCGCCGATCGCCAGGGAGATCGGCAGCGGGTACGGGGTCTTCTCGTAGAGCACGTCGGCCGAGTCGCAGGTCGGGCCGGCGAGCACGCAGGGGATCGTGCGGTCCTCGTCGTGCTCGGTGACGATGCGGTAGCGGATCGACTCGTCCATCGTCTCGGCGAGGCCGCCGAACTTGCCGATGTCGAGATAGACCCACCGCACCTCGTCGGCGGCGTCGGACTTCTGCGAGACCAGCACCACCTCGGCCTCGATCACGCCGGCATTGCCGACCATGCCGCGGCCCGGCTCGATGATCGTCTCCGGCAGATGGTTGCCGAAATGCTTGGTCAGCGCCCGGAAGATCGCGTCGCCGTAGGATTCCACGCCCGGTACCGCCTTGAGGTACTTGGTCGGGAAGCCGCCGCCGAGATTGACCATCGAGAGATGGATGCCGCGATGGGCGCATTCACGGAAGATCATCGCGGCCGAAGCGAGCGCCCCGTCCCAGGCTTCCGTGTTGCCCTGCTGCGAGCCGACATGGAACGACACGCCGTAGGCGTGGAGCCCCGCCCGGGTTCCGTGCTCCAGCACGTCCACCGCCATCTCGGGCACGCAGCCGAACTTGCGCGAGAGCGGCCATTCGGCCCCGGCGCCGTCGCAGAGGATGCGGCAGAACACCTGCACGTCCTCACGGGCGACCTTGACCGCATCGGCCGCGCGGGCGATCTTGTCGATCTCGGCTTGGCAGTCCACGGCGAACAGCCGCACGCCCAGATCGAGGGCGCGGGCGATGCAGCGCTCCTTCTTGATGGTGTTGCCGAACGACACCCGGTCGGCGGTGGCGCCGGCGGCGAGGGCCATCTGGATCTCGACCACCGAGGCGGTGTCGAAGCACGACCCCATCTCGGCGAGCGCCCGCAGCACCTCGGGGGCCGGGTTCGCCTTGACGGCGTAGAAGACCCGGGTGTCCGGCAGGGCACGGGCGAAGGCGGTGTAGTTGTCGCGCACGACGTCGAGGTCGAGGACCATCACGGGCCCCTCGTCCTGGCCGAGTTCGCGGCGGACGCGCAGGAAATCGCGGATGCGATCGGTCATGATCAGCCCCCACCAAAGGTTCGAGAGGGCTCCCGCGGGAACCCGATGTCGAGATCAAGACGGCGCGCGTCGGCCGTCCGGCGTCAGGGGGCGATGCGGCGCGGCGCGGACGTGCTGTGGAGACACGCCGTGCGACGCGGGCGCAGAGCACCCGGAAGCTGCCTTTGCTTGGAACGGGGAAACCCGATCCGCACTCGGGGCAAGGAGAAACAAGCCTCTTCGGTGTCGGCCTTTGGAGGGCCGACGAGACCAAAAAAGCCCGTTCGTCGTTGCTTTAAGCTGCGTCCCCCGTGGAGAGCGGGGTTCGCCGGTTTTGCCTCCGGCTGCCGGTTGTTGTCGGGGTCCGGTGTTGCCACCTGGATGCCGGCCGGAGGGATCCACCCTTCCCGGCCATCGATCCTTTAAGACCCCTGGCGGCTGTCCGGCCTCTTGTCCGGATGCCCACCAACCGGCACGCGGCCACAGGCACGTGCGAAATTGGGCAAGGCGGTAAATACGGAGCCTGGCCCTCCGCCGCAAGCCCCGTCCTGTGGATTTTCGCTGGATTTCCCCAACGTGGCAGCAGGGAGACAGGGCGGGGGCCGGGGCGCCCCGGACGGGGCTTGCCGTGTGGAGACAGCGTCACGCCGCAGGGACTTCTCAAGTGGCGCCGGACGGGCCATTCAGCGCAGCGACGCGGGCGCGCGTTCAGGACGCGCGCGATAGTATCCGGACCATCATGACCCTCGCCCCCTCGCGCCGCGCGCTCCTCGCCGGCCTGCTCTCCACCGCCGCCCTGACCCGGGCGGCCACCGCCCAGGTCGGGCCGACCCAGCCCGGCCCGAGCGCCCTGCCGCCGCCGGATCCGAGCCCGGCCCCGGCCGGCCCCCCGCGCTTCCGCTTCGACGAGGTGGTGCGGCGGGCGCGTGCCCTGGCCGGTGCACCGTTCGAGGCCAACGTGCCGCCGCTGCCGGCGCCGCTCGCCTCGCTCGATTACGATGCCTGGCGCGACATCCGCTTCCGGCCCGACAAGGCATTGCTGGGCGACCAGGACGGACCGTTCCGGCTCCAGCTGTTCCATCCCGGCTTTCTTTATACCCGGCCGGTGACCGTGAACGTGGTGCGGGACGGGGTGCCGACACCGGTGCCCTACCAGCCCGCCCTGTTCGATTACGGCCGCACCGTCATCGACAAGCCGTTGCCGGTCACCCTGGGCTTTGCCGGCTTCCGGCTGCATTATCCGCTCAACAAGCCGGCCGTGCTCGACGAGTTGATCTCGTTCCTGGGCGCCAGCTACTTCCGCTTCCTCGGCCGCGACCAGCTTTACGGGCTGTCGGCCCGGGGCGTCGCGGTCAATGTCGAGGGCGTCGGCGGACCGGAGGAATTCCCGGTCTTCCGCGAGTTCTGGATCGAGATGCCGCCGAAGGGCGCCGACCGGGCGGTGATCTACGCCCTCCTCGACGGGCCGTCCTGCACCGGCGCGTTCCAGTTCCTGGTCTATCCGGGCGACGAGACCGTGGTCGACGTGCGCTGCACGCTCATTCCGCGCCGCGAACTGGCGACGATCGGCATCGCGCCCCTGACCTCGATGTTCTTCATCGGCGAGAACGATCGCCACCATTCGGACGATTACCGCCCCGAGCTGCACGATTCCGACGGGCTCCTGATGCAGTCCGGCGGCGGCGAGTGGATCTGGCGGCCCTTGCGCAACCCGAAGGAGCGCTGCATCTCGGCTTTCCAGGACCGCAACCCGAAGGGCTTCGGTCTGATGCAGCGCGACCGGGTGTTCGAGGATTACCAGGACCTCGAAGCGTTCTACCACCGCCGCCCGGGCTACTGGGTCGAGCCGCAGGGCGAGTGGGGCGAGGGCACGGTGCGCCTCGTCGAATTGCCGACCGAGAACGAGACCCACGACAACATCGTGGCCTCCTGGCAGCCGAAGCAGCCCTACAAGCCCGGCGAGGCGGTGGAGCTGTCCTACAAGATCCGCGCGCTCGCCGAGAGCGACGAGCTGCATCCCGGCGGCCGGGTGGTGAACACCTACGTTGCCCGCACCACGGCGAGCGGCGGCACGGCGGATGCCAGCGAGCCGCGCACCCGGCGCTTCCTCGTCGATTTCTCGGGCGGCGACCTCGCCTACTGGCTCACCGACCCCAAGACCGTCGAGATCGTGCCTTCCACGACCCAGGGCAAGATCACGGCGGTCTCGCTGGTGCCGAACCTCCACGTGAAGGGGTTTCGCGCCGCGATCGACGTGCGGCTCGACCAGCCCGGGCAATCGACCGAACTGCGCGCTTTCTTGCGCGCCCGCGGCCAGACCCTGACCGAGACCTGGACCTATCCGTGGAAGACCGCGTGAGCGGCTATTCCGGCCAAGGCCGCGCGAGCGGCCATCCCGCGCGAGCACCGGCCGTCGCGATCCGGCCGGCGATCCGGGAGGACCTCGACGCCCTGATGGCGCTCGAGGCTGCGGCCTTTGCCACCGATCGGGCCGAGCGCCGGGCGATCCGCCACGCCATCGGGTCGCCGTCGATCTCGCTCCTCGTCGCCCTCGACGAGGCGGTGCTCGTCGGCGCCGCCACGATCGAGCGCCGCCGCGGCAGCCGGCACGCCCGGCTGTCCTCGATCGCGGTCGCGCCGAGCCGGGCCGGCACCGGGCTCGGCCGGGTGCTGCTCCAGGCCGCCGAGGCCGAGGCCCTGGCCCGGGGCTGCGACTCCTTGCGCCTGGAGGTCCGCGAGGATAACGGCGCCGGCATCCGCCTCTACGAGCGCAGCGGCTATCGCCGCTTCGAGACTGTGCCCGATTACTACGAGGACGGCACCACCGCCTGGCGCTACGAGAAAGCTCTGGGAACAGGGGAGGGCGGCTGAGGCGGCTGCCTCGTCCTGATACAACCACGCCACGAGCACGACGGCTCGACATTCCACCGGGTCGTCATGTCCCCGCGGAATGTGCCGTAGCGGCATGGTTTCCGAACGGTTTCGGTTGGCACGCCGGACGCAAGGATCCCGATGACCGAGGCGCCCGTGCCTCGCTCTGGGATCCTGGGGAGACGGTGGTAGCCATGGCTCTGACGAACGCCGATTTCCGCCGGATGGTCGCCGAGAGCCGCGGCGGGGTGCGCCGGCCGCTTCCGCCCCTGACGCTCCCCGACCGGGTTCCGCACCGTTTCGAGCCGGCGTCCCGGATCTCGGCCCGGTTCGACATCCACGACCGGCGCGGCCAAGATGTCCGCCGCGAAGATGTCCGCCGGCAGGATCTCTCTTGCGAGGATCTGCGCCACCATGACGTGCGCACCATCGAGATCGTCTGGGCGACCGCGCCTGTGCCGTCCCGGTCGCGCTTCCTCGGCGGCCTTTCGGCCCTCGCCAAGGTGCTGGCCCTCCCGGTGCTCTTCGCCGGCAGCCTCTACGCGCAGCCGGCCTACGAGTGCCACAAGCAGAAGAGCCTCGGGATGCTGTATTACGGCACCACCGTGCAGATGTGCGTGACCGAGCGCGTGGCGGAGCGCGTCGGAACCGTCCAGGCCTTCCTCGACCGCCAGATGCGAGGGATGTGAGGCACCCCCGTCAATCCCGCGCGTCTGCGGCAGGGCGGAGAATCGGGCTGGGGCGCCCTACTCGCCGGCCGCGCTCTTGGCCACCGGCTTCTTCGCCGGAGCCTTCTTCGCCGGAGCCCTCTTGGCCGTTGCCGGCTTGGCGGTGGCCGTGGCCTCGGCAGTGGCGGCCTTGGCGGCGGTGCTCTTGGCCGCAATCTTCCGCGCGGCCGCCTTCGGCTTCGCGTCGGCTCCCTCCTCGTCGTGCGCCTCCGCCATGTCCTTTCCCGCCGCTTTCGTGGCCTTGGATGCCGTGGCCTTGGCCGCGGTCTTGCGCGCGCCCGCCTTCTTCTTCGTCCCGCCCCCGGCCTCGCGCCGGGCCGCGATCAGGCGCAGGGCCTCGTCGAGGGTCACCGCCTCCGCATCGGCGCCCTTCGGCAGGGTGGCGTTGATCTCGCCGTCGGTGACGTAAGCGCCGTAGCGGCCCGCCTTCACGGTGACCGGCTTGCCGCTGTCCGGCGCGGTGCCGATCAGGCGACCGGGATCCTGCGCCGGGCGCCGCCCGCCGCCCTGCTCCTTCTGCACGATCAGGTCGATGGCGCGGTTGGCGCCGACCTCCAGCACGTCGTCGTCCTTGCCGAGATTGGCGTAGGTCTTGCCGTGCTGCACGTAAGGCCCGTAGCGGCCGATATTGGCCAGGATCGGCTCGCCGGTCTCGGGGTGCTTCGCCACCTCGCGCGGCAGCGAGAGGAGCTTCAGCGCCTTCTCAAGATCGACGGCCGAGGGAGCGAGGCCGCGGGGGAGGGAGGAGCGCTTGGGCTTCTCCGCCCCCTTCTCGGCCGAGGCTTCCCCGAGCTGCACGAAGGGGCCGAACCGGCCGTCGCGCAAGGTCACGGGCAGGCCGGTCTCGGGATCGTCGCCGAGCACGCGCACGCCCGGCTGGCCGCCCTCGCCGGATCCCTCGCCGTCGCCGTCGAGGCCGGTGGCGTTGAGCTGGCGGGTATACTTGCACTCCGGATAGTTCGAGCAGCCGACGAAGGCGCCGAACTTGCCGAGCTTGAGCGAGAGCTGCCCGCCGGCGCAGTTCGGGCAGGCGCGCGGGTTCGAGCCGTCGGCCTTGGCCGGGAAGATGTGCTCGGCAAGAAGCCCGTTCAGTGCCTCCAGCACCTCCGCCGTGCGCAATTCCTTGGTGCCGGCGATCGCCGCGGAGAAGTCGCGCCAGAAGTCGCGGAGCACCGCGCGCCAGTCGATCTCGGCGTTCGAGACCCGATCGAGCTGGGTCTCCAGGTCGGCGGTGAAGTCGTATTCGACGTAGCGGCGAAAGAAGCTCTCGAGGAAGCCGGTGACGATCCGGCCCTTGTCCTCCGGCACCAGGCGCTTCTTGTCTATTTTGACGTATTCGCGGTCGCGCAGGACCTGGAGCACGGCGGCATAGGTCGAGGGCCGGCCGATGCCGAGTTCCTCCATCCGCTTGACGAGGCTCGCCTCGGAATAGCGCGGCGGCGGCTCGGTGAAGTGCTGGGTCGCGGCGATGCGCTCGCGGGTCAGCGCGTCGTCCTTGCGCATCGGCGGCAGGCGGCGGGATTCCTCGTCCTCCTCGTCGTCCTTGCCCTCCTGGTAGAGGGTGAGGAAGCCGTCGAACTTCACCACCTGGCCGGTGGCGCGCAGATCGATGCGGCGCGGGCCGACCTGGGCGGCGATCTCGACCGTGGTCCGCTCCAGCTCCGCCGATTCCATCTGGCTCGCCACCGTGCGGATCCAGATCAGCTCGTAGAGCTTGGCCTGCTCGGGATCGAGGTAGCGGGCGACGTCCTTCGGCAGCCGGCCGAGATCGGTCGGCCGCACCGCCTCGTGCGCCTCCTGCGCGTTCTTGGCCTTGACGCTGTACTTGCGCGGCGCGCCGGGCACGTAAGCGTCGCCGTATTCGGCGCCGATCACCTGGCGCGCCTGGGCGACCGCCTCGGGCGCCATGTCGACGCCGTCGGTCCGCATATAGGTGATGAGGCCGACGGTCTCGCCGCCGATCTCGATGCCCTCGTAGAGGCGCTGGGCCACCCGCATGGTCTGGGCCGGGGCGAGGCCGAGCTTGCGCGACGCCTCCTGTTGCAGGGTCGAGGTGGTGAAGGGCGGCTGCGGGTGGCGCTTGGCCGGCTTGGCCTCGACCGAGGCGACCGTGAAGGTGGCGAGTTCGAGGTCGCGCCGGAAGCCTTCCGCCTCCTCCGCATTGCCGACATCGAGGCGCTGGATCCGCTTGCCGTCGGCGCCCACCAGCCGGGCCTCGAACACGGCGCCGCTCGCGGTCTTGAGCGTCGCGACGATCGACCAGTATTCCCGCGGCTTGAAGGTCTCGATCTCGCGCTCGCGGTCGCAGACGAGGCGGAGCGCCACCGACTGCACCCGGCCGGCCGAGCGGGCGCCCGGCAGCTTGCGCCACAGGACCGGCGAGAGGTTGAAGCCGACGAGGTAATCCAGCGCCCGGCGCGCCAGGTAGGCGTCGACGAGGGCCTGGTCGATCGCCCGTGGCTGGGCCATCGCGGTCTCGACCGCGTCCTTGGTGATGGCGTTGAAGGTGACGCGCTCGATCGCGACGTCCTTGAGCACCTTCTTGGCCTGGAGCGCCTCCAACACGTGCCAGGAAATCGCCTCGCCCTCGCGATCCGGGTCGGTCGCCAGGATCAGCGTGTCGGCGCCCTTGACGGCTTTCGCGATCTCGGCGACGCGCTTCGCCCCGCGATCCTCCAGCTCCCACAGCATATGGAAGTCCTGCTCGGGATCGACCGAGCCGTCTTTCGCCGGAAGATCCCGGATATGTCCGAACGAGGCCAGCACCTCGTAGTCGCTGCCGAGGTATTTATTGATCGTCTTGGCTTTCGCAGGCGACTCGACGACGACGACTTTCATGGACGGGCTGCCTCTTCGAAGAGCACACCGCGGCAGATCGGGCTTCAACTTGTGCGGGGCGGCCGGCGCGGATTTTCGCGCGGCGAAGCGGACAAGTGGGTGATGACGCGGCGGTTGTCAAATACCGAGGACCGTTGCAAGCCATCCTTGCGACCCGTCCCCGCGGCTCCTATAGCCCTCGGCTCAGGATGAGCACCCAGGCACCCCCCGGCTTCCCGCACCGCCACCTCCTCGGCATCGAGGGCCTCTCGCCCCTCGATATCGCGGCGCTTCTCGACCGTGCCGACGAGGCGGTCGAGATCAGCCGCCAGGTCGAGAAGAAGCGCACGACGCTGCGCGGGCGCACCCAGATCAACCTGTTCTTCGAGCCCTCGACGCGGACCCAGTCCTCGTTCGAGCTGGCCGGCAAGCGCCTCGGCGCCGACGTGATGAACATGTCGGTCGCCTCCTCGTCGGTGAAGAAGGGCGAGACCCTGATCGACACCGCCGCGACCCTCAACGCGATGCGCCCCGACATCATCGTGGTGCGCCACCACCAGGCCGGGGCGGTGCACCTGCTCGCCCGCAAGGTCGATTGTTCGGTGGTCAATGCCGGCGACGGCGCCCACGAGCACCCGACCCAGGCGCTGCTCGACGCCCTGACCATCCGGCGCAACAAGGGCCGGGTCGAGGGGCTCACCGTCGCGATCTGCGGCGACGTCCTGCATTCGCGGGTGGCGCGCTCGAACATCATTCTGCTCCAGGCGCTCGGCGCCCGGGTGCGGGTGATCGGCCCCTCGACCCTGCTGCCGCCGGGCCTTCCCCGCTTCGGCGTCGAGGTCTTCACCGACATGCGCAAGGGCCTTGCGGGCGTCGATATCGTCATGATGCTGCGGCTTCAGCGCGAGCGGATGAACGGCTCCTTCGTGCCGTCCGTGAAGGAATATTTCCGGTATTTCGGCCTCGACGGCGACAAGCTGCGCCATGCCAAGCCCGACGCGCTGGTGATGCATCCGGGCCCGATGAACCGCGGCGTCGAGATCTCGTCCGAGGTTGCCGACGGGGCGCAGTCGCTGATCAAGGAACAGGTCGAGATGGGGGTCGCGGTGCGGATGGCGGTGCTGGAAGCGCTGGCCATGCACCTGCCGAACGCGTGAGGATTGGGGCAAGGGCGCGCGGCCTGAACCCTCACCCCTCTGCGGGGGAGGGCGGCGAGCGGAGCGAGCGCAGCGGGACGAAGTCCCGCCGAGAGGGGCAGCGCGACGCTGATCCAGAGGGCGCCCTTCATCACGGTCGCGACCTCTCCGGAAGCGGGTTCCCCTCTCCCGCCCCACTCCGTGGGGCACCCTCCCCCGCAGAGGGGGGAGGGGTTGGGCGGCGAGCTTTAAGAGGAGGAGTGGGTGGAGCAAGGGAAGCGAAATCCGGTCTCCGAACGTCTGAGAGACTTCGCGAAGGATCAGCGCTCCCTTTCAACCCGCGCCGAAGCCCTGTTCTGGAGCCTGGCGCGCGCCGGTCGCCTACACGGCCACAAGTTCAAGCGGCAGGTCCCGATCACTCCCTACATCGTCGATTTCCTTTGCCCGTCCGCACGGCTGATCGTCGAACTCGACGGCGAGCCGCATGAGACGGCCGAGCGCCGCAATCGCGACGCGACCCGCGATGCCTGGCTGCGCAGCCAATCCTTCGAGATCATGCGGTTTTCCAACGAAGCCTTTCTCGGCAAGCCGCAACTCGCGCTCGACGCCGTGCTGGCCACCGTCGAGCGCCGCACCATCTCGCCTCCGCCGAACACAGACCCCATCGCATGACCCCACTCCTCCTCACCAACGCCCACCTGATCGATCCCGCCACCGGCCGCGAGGGCCCGGGCGCGGTGCTCGTCCGCGGCGGGTCGATCGCCGACATCCATTGGGGGCCCGCCGCGCCCCTGCCCGAGGGCGCCGAGGTGATCGAGTGCGGCGGGCAGGTGCTCACCGCCGGCCTCGTGGATCTGCGCGCCTTCGTGGGCGAGCCGGGCGCCGAGCACCGCGAGACCCTGGCGAGCGCCAGCGCCGCCGCCGCCGCCGGCGGCGTGACCACGCTGGTGTGCATGCCCGACACCAACCCGCCGATCGACGAGCCGGCGATCGTCGATTTCGTCCTGCGCCGGGCCCGCGACACTGCCAGCATCCACGTGCTGCCCGCCGCCGCCATCACCAAGGGCCTCGCCGGCCAGGTGATGACCGAGTTCGGCCTGCTCACCGAGGCCGGCGCCGTCGCCTTCACGGATGGGCTGAAGGCCGTCACCAACGCCCAGGTCATGCGCAGGGCGCTCACCTATGCCCGCGATTTCGGCGTGCTGCTGATGCAGCACGTCGAGGAGCCGACGCTGGTCGGCGACGGGGTGATGAACGAGGGCGAGATGGCCTCGCGGCTCGGCCTGCACGGCATCCCGCGGGAGGCCGAGACGATCCTGCTCGAACGCGACATCCGCCTCGTGCGCCTGACCGGCGGGCGCTACCACGCCGCCATGATCTCCTGCGCCGATTCGGTCGAGATCGTGCGCAAAGCCAAGGAGGCGGGACTGCCCGTCACCTGCGGCGTCTCGGTCAACAACCTGGTGCTGAACGAGAACGACATCGGCCACTACCGCACCTTCTGCAAGCTCTCGCCGCCTTTGCGCACCGAGGCCGACCGTCAGGCCGTCGTCGCGGCGCTCAACGAGGGTGTGATCGACGTCGTCGTCTCGGATCACAACCCGCAGGACGTCGAGACCAAGCGCCTGCCTTTCGCCGAAGCCGCCGATGGGGCGCTCGGGATTGAGACGCTGCTCGCCGCCGCCCTCCGTCTGGTGCATGCCGGCGACGTCTCGTTGCCGCGGCTCCTCGCCGCCCTCTCGGCCGCGCCTTCGCGGGTGCTCGGCCGCGAGACCGGGCGCCTCAGCCCCGGCGCTCCCGCCGACCTCGTGCTGATCGACCCGGACGCGCCCTACATTCTCGACAAGCGCCAGCTGAAGTCGCGCTCGAAGAACTCGCCCTTCGACGAGGCGCGGTTGCAGGGCCTTGCCGCACTGACCATGGTCGCCGGCCGCATCGTTCATCGTATCGAGGAGCCGCGCTGATGGCGCCGGACTGGACGCAAGTGGGCCTCTGGCTCGTCATCGGCTACCTGTTCGGCGCAATTCCCTTCGGGCTGATCCTCACGCGCCTGGCCGGACTCGGCGACGTGCGGGCGATCGGCTCGGGCAATATCGGCGCCACCAACGTGCTGCGCACCGGCCGCAAGGGGCTCGCCGCCGCGACGCTTCTGGGTGATGCGCTCAAGGGCACTGCCGCGGTGCTGCTCGCATCGCGGTTCGGCGGGCCGGAGGCGGCCTTGGCGGCGGGGCTCGGCGCCTTCCTCGGCCACCTCTTCCCGGTCTGGCTCGGCTTCAAGGGCGGCAAGGGCGTCGCCACCTTCATCGGGGTGCTGCTCGGCCTGTTCCCGCTCGGCGTCCTGGTCTTCGCCGCGGTCTGGATCGGCCTCGCCGTGCTCCTGCGCTACTCCTCGGCCTCGGCGCTGGCGGCCTCCGCCGCCACCCCCGCCGCCCTGTGGGCCTTCGGCCAGGGGCGCCTCGCGGTGCTGTTCTGCGTCCTCGCCCTGCTGCTATGGTGGAAGCACGCGCCCAATATCCACCGCCTCGCCGCCGGCACGGAAGGGCGCATCGGGCAGAAGGGCTGACGGTCCGACAGCGGCCCTCACCCAAGGTTCGACGGACCTTCGAGGGGAGTGGGTCTTGCAGTTAAGCGACGCGCAGCGCCTCGACTGGCTCCGGCTGATCCGCTCCGAGGGCATCGGGCCACGCACCTTCCGGGGCCTGGTGAACCGCTTCGGCGGGGCCGGCCCGGCGCTCAAGGCCCTGCCGGGCCTCGCCAAGGCCCGGGGCAAGCCGATCCGGGTGACCACGAGGGCGGAGGCCGAGCGCGAGATCGCGGCCGCCGCCCGCCTCGGCGCCCGCTTCGTGGCGATGGGCGAGCCGGACTATCCCCTGCCGCTCCAGGCCACCGCCGACGCGCCGCCGCTGCTCTGCCTGCGCGGCGACGCCGCCTGCCTGACCCGGCCCGCCGTCGCCATCGTCGGCTCGCGCAACGCCTCGGCGGCCGGCCTCACCTTCACCGAGCGCCTGTCGCACGCGCTCGGCGCCGAGGGGCTGGTGATCGTCTCAGGATTGGCCCGCGGCATCGATGCCCGGGCCCACAAGGCGGCGCTTCCGAGCGGCACCGTCGCGGTCCTGGCCGGCGGGCACGACCGGATCTATCCCTCCGAGCACGAGGAGCTGGTCGCCCGCATCCTCGAATCCGGCGGCGCGATCATCGCCGAGATGCCGATGGGCTGGGAGCCGCGGGGCCGCGACTTCCCGCGCCGCAACCGCATCATCTCGGGGGTGTCCCTCGGCACGATCGTGGTCGAGGCGGCCCGCCGTTCCGGCTCGCTCATCACCGCCCGCTTCGCCCTGGAGCAGGGCCGCGAGGTCTTCGCCGTGCCGGGCTCGCCCCTCGATCCCCGGGCCGAGGGCACCAACGACCTGATCCGCGACGGTGCCACGCTCTGCGCCGCCCCCGAGCACGTCATGGCGGTGCTGGCGCCCCTGATCGGCGGGCCGGCGCCGGACGGCGGGGCCGAGGACGCGGCGGACCGGCCGGAGCCCGCGCTCTACTGGGACGAGATCGACTTCTCTGCCGAGCCGGTCACCGCGATGGCGGCCGAGCCGGAGCAGCTCCCCCTGGACGAGCCGCCGCAGCCCGTGATGCGCCAGGATGAGCGGGCCATCCTGCTCGACCTGCTCGGGCCGTCACCGGTCCCGGTCGATGCCCTGGCGCGGCAGGCCGGGATGTCAGCCCGGATGGTCCAGGGCTTGTTGATGGAACTGGAACTCGACGGGACAATCTGGCGGCATCCGGGCGGGGCGGTCTCGTTACGCTGACGCCGCCTCACCCCGATGCATCGCCGCCACCTGCTCGGTGAACCGTCCGTCCGGCCCGTGCAGAACCAGGGCCGGTGCCAGGGTGAACGGCGCCCGGCTGCCGCGCACGCCGGATACCAGCACCCGGATCGCCGCAGCCTCCGCCCGCGGCTGGACCGGCGTGACCTGGAGCCCACCGAACCGGCCGGCCAGGGTGTCGAGGCAGGCCGGGAGCGCATCGGCCCGGTGGATCAGCGCCAGCCGGCCCCCGGGGCGCACGAGGTCGGCGCAGGTGCGCAGCCACGCTTCCAGTCCGCCGGGCGCGGAGAAGCCGTGCGCCGCAGCCCGGACCGCCACCGGCGAGGCACGGTGACGGCCGGGCTCGAAGAAGGGCGGATTGGTGAGCAGCAGGTCGATGGAATCGGGCAGGAGGCCGGCGGCGCGGCGCTCGCGGCCCGGCGCGGTCACGTCGGCCTCGATCACCCGGACGCGGGAGGCGAGCCCGTTCTCCTGTGCGTTGAGGCGAGCCAGGGATGCGGCCTCCGGGTCGCGCTCGACCAGCATCACCTGCGCCTGCGGGCAGGCGCGGGCGACCGCGAGCCCGACTGCCCCGGTGCCGGCACCCAGGTCGCAGACGGTCAGGTCGGAGGCCGTTTCGCCGGCACTCGCGGCGAGCAGCACCGCGTCGGTCCCGGCCCGGTGGGCGCCCCGCGGCGACTGGCGCAGGGAGAGCCGCCCGCCGAGCCAGGCATCGGCCACGGGCAGGGCGTCCGTCGCGCCCGTCATGATGGCCGCAACTCGTGGGCGAGGCCCGCATCGGTGAGGATGCGCCGCGCCTGGCGGGCATGGTCGTCCGGCACCAGCAGCCGGCGCGGGAAGGCGCCGATCATCCCCTCCATCACGCTGATATGGGTGTCGGCCACCAGAACCGGGATCTCGGCGCCGGTGAGAAGGGATTCCGCGAAGCCGATCAGGACGAGATCGTTGGTGCGGATCAGCTCGATCATGGTGCGGTACGCGGGTCCTTGCTCGGATCGCGGCGGCCATACCACAGTCGGGCGCCGGGTGCGCCGCATCCCCAGGTCGCGCCATGCGCCACGGGGGCTTGCGGCAGCTTGCGTGTTGCCGCCGGGGGCGGTCGCGTGCCAAAGGGGGCGGGAATAGATCGAGGAGCCCCGCGGTCCGGGGCGGCTCTGAGGAGATCGCGCGGGCGTGGGCGTCGTACTTCCCCTTCAGGACAAACCCTCCGACCCAGAGGCCAGCCTCGATGCCCTGGTGGGGCTCGTGGCCGGCGGGATGGAGCGCGTCAACGCGATGATCCTGTCGCGCACCGGCTCCGACGTGACGATGATCCCGGAGGTCGCCAACCACCTGATCTCCTCGGGCGGCAAGCGCCTGCGCCCGATCCTGACCCTCGCGACCGCCTCCTTGAGCGGCTACGGCCCGGCAAAGGGCGAACAAGCCGATGGCGACGTCAAGCTCGCCGCCAGCGTCGAGTTCATGCACACCGCCACGCTGCTCCACGACGACGTGGTCGACGAGAGCGACATGCGCCGCGGCAAGGTGGCGGCGCGGATCAAGTGGGGCAACGAGGCCAGCGTCCTCGTCGGCGACTTCCTGCTCGGTCAGGCTTTCAAGATGATGGTCGAGGTCGGCTCGCTGCGCGCCCTCGACATCCTGTCCTCGGCCGCCTCGGTGATCGCCGAGGGCGAGGTGATGCAGCTCACCGCCGCCCGCAGCACCGAGACCACCGAGGACGAGTACCTGGCGGTGATCCGGGCCAAGACCGCCGAATTGTTCGCCGCCGCCTGCGAGGTCGGCCCGGTCATCGCCGAGCGGCCGACGCCCGAGATCGCCGCCTGCCGCAGCTACGGCATGAATCTCGGCATCGCCTTCCAGCTCGTCGACGACGCCCTCGATTACGGCGGCACCAGCGCCGATCTCGGCAAGAATGTCGGCGACGACTTTCGCGAGGGCAAGATCACCCTGCCGGTGGTGCTGTCGTTCCGCCGCGGCAGCGACGAGGAGCGGGCCTTCTGGCGCCGCACCCTGGAGCGCCAGGAGATCGAGGAGCCCCGCGATCTCGAGGCGGCCATCGCGATCATGCGCCGCCACTGCGCCCTGGAGGACACGATCGCGCGCGCGCGCCAGTACGGCGCCATGGCCAAGGACGCGCTGGCCTTGTTCCCGGCCTCGCCGATGAAGCAGGCGCTGCTCGAGGCGGTGGATTTCTGCATCGCCCGGGCCCGGTAGCGCAGCACCGCCCTCCGTCCCGCTCCGCCGCCCGCGGCGGCACTCGCCACGGGGCTTCGTGCCGCCGCGAAGGGGACTGCGCCGGCGCGCCCGAACGGCCTATTTCCCCCCGCCGGACGGGGCGGCGAGGACGCGGTAGACACCGTCCGGATCGTCGCGTCGCTCCTCCACCGCCCGTCTCAGATCCGCGACGATGCGGGCGGCGATCGGCAGGCGGTAGTGCAGAGCGTCCCAGTAATTCGTGTCGTCCCGCGTAACCACCGACGGGATGCGGAAATCGACCAGCGTCGCGCCGTGCCGGCGGGCGATCTCGGCCACCCGCGCCTTGCAGACCTCCTCCCGTGCCGCCGCGGCACTGCCCGGGCGCGGCTGGGCCGCCACGTTCACCGGCATGAAGGCGACGAGCGCGAGCCCGTCCGCCGGGACGAGGCCGAGGAGTTCGTCGAGCCAGGGCAGGGCCGGGAAGGGGGCCCCGAGGTCGGTCTGCCCATCGGGAGCCGTTCCGTCGCCGTGGATATGCGCGGCCGCGCGGGCGGCGTCGTAGCTCGCCTCCGGCGGGGTGAAGACCTCGTAGCCGTCGCCACGGATCCGCACCGGCATCCTCCCGAGGGCATGGAGCAGCACCCGCCCGGCGATCTCGACGCTCTGCTGGTTCCATTGGCGGAACGGCGCGGTCCAGTCCGGTGGCTCCCGGTACAGCCAGGGCGGGAAGGGCCGGAAGGTCAGGCGCTTCACGTCGGCCTGCGCCTCGCACCAGGGCGCGTCGAGCCCGAACAGCACTGCCTTCGCGGGCGCGCGGGTGAGGAAGAGCCGGGCGACCTGGGTCTGCTCCCAGGGGGTCGCCGCATTCATGGCGAGGTTGGCGAAACGGCCGCCGAAGGCCCGGTCGAGTCCTTGGGGGTCGAGGAGGCGGGCGGTCGAGGTGCCGAACACCGCCGCGTCGTAGGCGCCGCCCCGCACCACCTGCGGGTACATGAAGCGCTGGTTCAGATCCATGATCGGCCCCGGCGCCCGTCCCGGCGCGGCACGCAGGCCATAAGGATCGAGGATCGTCACGAAGGCGAGCACCACGAGCCCCATCGCCGCGGCCGTGCCGAGGAGGAGGCCGGCGAAGCGCCGCCAGGCGACGGCGGAAGCAGCGAGCAGGGCGGGGTCTGGCGGCATCGGAACGCGGCTGGGTGTGGGCGGCCCTGGTCCCCCGGTTGACCCGGCCGCGTCAACCCCCTATGTCCGCCCTGTCCCAAGCAGGATCGGGTCGGCCTACCAGCGCCGCGCCATCGTCCGGGATGCGGGCGCGTAGCTCAGCTGGTAGAGCAACGGACTTTTAATCTGTAGGTCCTGGGTTCGAGTCCCAGCGCGCTCACCACATCCCACCGTCATCGCAGGTTTTCCGGGTCGGAACGAACGGCGTTCCGGGTGGATGAAGCCCATGATCGCCCGACATGATTGCCCGATCCGAGAAAGGTGCGGGCGCCGTTGGTCGTGACTGGCCGAGCCGACCGCCTCGGCGCCCTCACGACGCGGCGTGTCTGCCGGACGGATCGCTCGGGCGCATGTTCACCGCGGGAGCGACAAAGGAATCCAGGCACCGTCCGCATCGCGACCCGCCTCACCGTCGCTTCGCGATGCGGACGGCAAGAAAGCGCCCGATGGAGACACAAAAAGGCAGCGACGAAGCCACTGCCGTATCTCCTCAAAAGAATATTTCGTCGAACACCTTGAGATTGCCAGACTCTATCAGTTCAAGGAATTGTTCGATTTTTCTAAAATCTATATCGACAAAATCAGTAAATTTATACTTCCACCATTCGCTTTTCAATAGTCGCTCGATGGTTTTTTCATCAAATCGATATTTTATGATGCGCCCGGGATTTCCGACGACAACAGCGTAGGGTGGAACGTCTTTCGTGACGATACTCCGTCCTCCAATGATGCAGCCTGTTCCGAGCTTGACCCCCGCACGCACATAGGCTCCCGATCCGATCCAGACGTCGTGGCCGATCTCGATCTGCTTGAAGAATCGGCTATCCTCCGAAAAACCTTGCGTTCTATAATTCGTGCCGAAAGCCGCCTCTTCGAACATTCCATAATCAAAGGTAATGGCCGATGTCGTAAATCGATCGATCGGATGCTCGAATTCGCCAAAAGAAATGCTATGCGCAATCGAGCAGTAGCGTCCTATTGATTTGATGACAGGGCTTATGTGAGACCAGCTATAGCTGAACGATCCGATCGACGCGCGCGAGGAAAGATCGATTCCAGAAAAAAGCTTGACGTGCCTCTCGAATCGTGCTTCACCCGGAAGGCTATGTTGCTGATCGGGAAATCTGCATCCGAGATCGAGCAACTGCCGCATTCTGTCAACACTCATGATGTTTTCTTTCATATTTGGTGGAACGGTTTGAATTGTGTTCTGGTTGAGCGCGAATCGCCAATTTCGAGTGGAAGTTTATTTCCATGTATTTTATTTGAGCGCTCGGCAAAAGTGATGCTCGTGAGGCTCGCGGAGGCGCTGATATGTCCGTCATTGTTTTCGAGAGGCATAGTGCGCGGAGCGCTTTGAACAACGGTTGCAATCGATAGATGTAAAGACATTACTCGTCCAGGTTCGAGACCCGATCAGCACCGGAATGCGCTGACGGGGCGAGAGCGAGGGCGGGCGCGACGATGTGGGCGAGCTTGTCGTAGCGGGGCGGCACGCCGCCGCCTCGATCCGCCAACCACCCCGATCGCACCGCGCGTCGGCGAGCATCAGCCGACGGCCGCTTACAAGATGTCGCTGTCGCGGAGCGCAAGCTGTTGCTTGGCAACGGTCTGCGGTCTCTTGGAATGGGCTCGGAATTGTCCGGCTCGTGGCCCGATCGGGCACGGGATAGAGTGGCGTCGCTGCGACCTGCCCGATGGCGGTGGACTTGCTTCGACCGGGCGGGCATTTTTCATGTCCGTGATTTTCTTGATATTTCGTTTTATAGCTATGAACATATGTAAAAACAATCTTTTTTATTGCACCACTGCGATTTGTTTTGATGATTTGATGGCATGCAATCAAGCCGGTTCGGCGCTCTGCTGTCGAGCGGGAGTCTGCGAACATGGCACTACAGCGCCGCTCACACCGTTCGATCGGGGATTGCAGCATCAGGAGAGAGGCTCGGCTTCGTTGACGGGAGCCAGGGCCTGTGCAAGGGACACCCGCCCAGTTTCACCGGAGGGGCAATGTCGGGGAATGATGCGCTCATGAAAGCCTTGGCTGATGTGAGCCAGCGCAGGGCGGCACTCGAGGCGGAGTACGAGCGGATCGGGACAGAGCTGGCGAAGCTCCGGCTCGCCGAGAACGCGCTCCGGGCCATCATCGAGGAGACGCCGATCGAGGATCTCGGCCTGCTGCCGCCCTCTGCGGGGCCAGTCCCCAGCCCGGAAAGGGGCGAGCCCCGCGCGAGCGGGCGGCGGGGCCCACGCGGCCCGCGGGCGAACTCGACCAAGGGCCGCCTCAAGGCGCTGATCGATGGGGCCGGGCCACAGGGCCTGTCGCAGCCGCAGATCCTGCGTGCGCTGCCCGACGCCGCTCCGACGACCATCAACGCCTATCTCAGCGCCATGGTGACGGCCGGCGAGGCGCTGCTGGTCGGCAATTTCTACACCAAGCCCCGGACGCGGGACGACGAGGCCGAGCGGCCGGACGAGGACGTCGATGACGGCGACGAGGTCGCCGACGAGGACGATCGCGATCAGGAGAGCGCCGAAAAGACCGCCTGACCCCGTTCCGCCGTGTGCGTTTCGGCACCGGCCGGGTGGAGGAAGGGGGCACATCCAGGCCACACCCGGCCGCTTCCTCGTTGCGCCCTGCTCCGGCGCGACGCCTTGTCGGCCAAGGACGGTGGCGAGCCGGCCTCCGCGGCCTAGGTGATGGGCGACCCCGCTCGCCCTGACACGCCCTGGGACCGGATGACGCCCATCATCACGATTGCCAATCTGTCGAAGACCTACGCCTCGGGCCACGCCGCGCTCAAGCGCGTCGACCTGAGCGTCCGCCAGGGCGAGATCTTCGCCCTGCTCGGGCCCAACGGCGCCGGCAAGACGACCCTCATCAGCATCATCTGCGGCATCGTCACGCCGAGCACCGGCACGGTGACGGTCGGCGGCCACGACATCCTGGCCGAACCCCGCCTGGCCCGGCGGCTGATCGGCCTCGTGCCGCAGGAACTCACCGCCGACGCCTTCGAGACGGTGTGGGCGACGGTGAGTTTCAGCCGCGGCCTGTTCGGCCTGAAGCCCGATCCCGCCCATATCGAGCGGATCCTGCGCGACCTCTCCCTGTGGGAGAAGCGCGACGCGAAGATCATGACCCTGTCGGGGGGCATGAAGCGCCGGGTGCTGATCGCCAAGGCGCTCTCGCACGAGCCGCGCATCCTGTTCCTCGACGAGCCCACCGCGGGCGTCGACGTGGCATTGCGCCAGGACATGTGGCGCCTGGTGCGCCGCCTGCGCGACCAGGGCGTGACCGTGATCCTCACCACCCACTACATCGAGGAGGCCGAGGAGATGGCCGACCGGGTCGGGGTGATCGCCAAGGGCGAGATCGTGCTGGTCGAGGAGAAGGCCGAGCTGATGCGCAAGCTCGGCCGCAAGGAGCTGACGCTCCAGCTCCACGACCCGCTGGCCGCCCTGCCGCCCGCTCTCGCCAGCTATCCGCTCTCCCTGTCGCAGGACGGCACCGGGCTGACCTACACCTACGACACCAAGGCCGAGCGCACCGGCATCACCGCGCTCCTCACCGACCTCGCCGCCGCCGGCATCCGCTTCCGCGACCTCCAGACCCGGCAAAGCTCGCTCGAGGACATCTTCGTCGATCTCGTGAAGGACCGCGCATGAACTGGCCCGCCATCCGTGCCATCTACGGCTTCGAGATGCACCGCGCCTTCCGCACGCTGCTCCAGAGCATCGTCGCGCCGGTGATCTCGACCTCGCTCTACTTCGTGGTGTTCGGCGCCGCGATCGGCGGGCGGATCACCTCGGTCGATGGTGTCCCTTACGGCGCCTTCATCGTGCCGGGGCTGATCATGCTGACGCTGCTCACGCAGAGCATCGCCAACGCCTCGTTCGGCATCTACTTCCCGCGCTTCTCCGGCACGATCTACGAGATTCTGTCGGCGCCGATCTCGGCGACCGAGATCGTCGCCGGCTATGTCGGCGCGGCGGCCACCAAGTCGATCATGCTCGGGCTGATCATCCTGGCGACCTCGGCCCTGTTCGTGCCGTTGCGCATCGAGCACCCGTTCGTGATGGTGCTGTTCCTGGTGCTCACCGCCGTCACCTTCAGCCTGTTCGGCTTCGTGATCGGCCTGTGGGCGGACGGCTTCGAGAAGCTGCAACTGGTGCCGCTCCTCATCGTCACGCCGCTGACCTTCCTTGGAGGCAGCTTCTACTCGATCGACATGCTGCCGCCCCTGTGGCGGAGCGTGAGCCTCCTCAACCCGGTCGTCTACCTCATCAGCGGCTTCCGCTGGAGCTTCTACGGCCACTCGGACGTCAACCCGGCGGTGAGCCTCGCCATGGCCGTGGTGTTCCTGGTCGCCTGCCTGGCGGCCGTGGCATGGATCTTCCGCACGGGGTACCGGCTCAAGAGCTGACGGCGATACTGCGCGAGAGCCGGACTGGCCCGGCTCTTGCGGTGGCGGGCGGGCCTTCCGGAGCCTGCCGCCATGCCCCGCCCGATCCGTCCCCCCGCGGCTCTCGCCGCGCTCGTCCTCGCCGCCGCACCGGCCCTCGCCCAGTCGCCCCCGGCCGGCGGGTCCGTCCTGCGCATCGGCATGACCGCCGCCGACGTGCCGACCACCACCGGCATGCCGAATAACGGCTTCGAGGGCATGCGCTTCCTCGGCTACCCGGTCTTCGAGGGGCTGGTCCTGTGGGACCTCTCGCGCACCGACCGGCTGGCGGGGCTGCGGCCGGGCCTTGCGGAACGCTGGGAGCAGGCGCCGGACGACGCGAAGACCTGGATCTTCCACCTGCGACAGGGCGTGCACTTCCATGACGGCACCGCCTTCGATGCCGACGCGGTGATCTGGAACCTCGACCGCTACTTCAAGTCGGACAGCCCGCACTACGAGCTGCCGGCCGCCGGCATCACCCGGGCGCGGGCGCCCCTGCTGGCGAGCTACCGCAAGATCGACGACCGCACGGTCGCCATCACCAGCGCCAGTCCAGCGTCGTACTTCCCCTACATGGTGGTCTACCTGCTGTTCACCTCGCCGGCTTCGTTCGAGGCGGCCGGGCGGGACTGGGCTAAGGTCGCGATGCTGCCGGCGGCCGGCACCGGGCCGTTCCGCATCACCGCGGTCCGTCCGCGCGAGGCGGTCGAACTCGCCCGCAATCCCGCTTACTGGGACCGCGACAACCTCGCCAAGGTCGACAAGGTGCGGCTGATGCCGATTCCCGAGGCCAATGCCCGCATCGCGGCGCTCCGTGCGGGTCAGGTCGACTGGATCGAGGCACCGGCGCCGGACGGCCTCGCCTCCCTGCGGCAGGCGGGCTTCACCATCACCACCGGCTCCTACCCGCATGTCTGGCCGTGGTTCTACAACATCGGTGCCGCCAACAGCCCGCTCAAGGACGTGCGGGTGCGCCAGGCGCTGAACTACTGCATCGACCGGGACGGGCTGGTGACCTTCCTGAACGGCACCGCCGAGCCGTCGGTCGGCTGGCTCAAGGCCGCCGATCCGAATTTCGGCGCGCCGCAGAACCGCTACCGCCTCGATCCCCAGAAGGGTCGGGCGCTGCTCGCCGAGGCCGGCTTCACCGACAAACATCCGCTCGCCCTCAAGGTGATGATCTCGACCTCCGGCTCGGGGCAGATGCAGCCGCTGCCGATGAACGAGTTCTTGCAGGAGAACCTGAAGCAGACCTGCAACGTCGACGTCACGTTCAACGTCGTCGAGTGGCAGGTGCTGCTCAATGCCGGGCGGGCGGCGCCCGACGCGCCGGCCTTGCAGGGGGCGAACGCGCTCAACGTCTCGTCGCCCTCCTCGGACGTCGCCGTGATGGCGCGCTACTTCGCCTCCGCCAACGTCTCGCCGAAGGGCTTCAACTTCCCGCAATGGAAGGATGCCCGCTTCGACGCGGCCCTGGCCGAGCTTGCCGCCGCGACCGACCCCGAGACCGTCGCCAAGGCCACCCGGGTGGCGCATGAGCGCCTGGTCGACGATCCGCCCTGGCTGTATATCGTGCATGACCTCAACCCCCGGGCGATGTCGCCGCGGGTGAAGGGCTTCGTCTCGCCCCAATCCTGGTTCGTGGACATGACCCGGATCAGCGTCCAGTGAGGAGCCCTCTCGTGACCGATCTTGCCGAGCGTCCCGCCCATGCCCTCGCCCGCGCCATCGCGGCCCGGGAGATCTCGCCGGTCGAGGTCGTCGAGGCGCATCTCGATCGCATCGCGCGCCTCGATCCGCAGCTCCGGGCCTTCGTCGAGGTCTATGGCGACGATGCCCGGCTTGCCGCCGAGGGCGCCGACCGGATGATCCGCGCCGGCCACGCCGTCGGCCCGCTGCATGGCGTGCCGGTGGCGCTCAAGGACCTGATCGATCTCGACGGCCGGATCACCACCGGCGGCTCGGCGCATTTTCGCGCGCGCCGCGCCACCGGGACCGCCACGATCGCCCGGCGGATGCTGGCGCAGGGCATGATCGTGCTCGGCAAGACCCACACGGTCGAGTTCGCCTTCGGCGGCTGGGGCACCAACCAGCACATGGGCACGCCCTGGAACCCCTGGGACCGGGAGACGCCGCGGACGCCCGGCGGCTCGTCGAGCGGCTCGGGCGTCGCGGTGGCGGCCCGGATGGCGCCCTGGGCGATCGGCACCGATACCGGCGGCTCGGTGCGGTTGCCGGCCTCGTTCTGCGGGCTCACCGGCCTCAAGGTCACGGTCGGCCGCATCAGCACCGCCGGTATCGTGCCCCTGAGCACCACCCTCGATACGCCGGGGCCGATGGCCCGCAGCGTCGAGGACGTGGCGCTGCTCTACACCGTGCTGTCGGGCCCCGATCCCCGCGACCCGAATACGCGGGGCATCGACCCCGAGGACCCGATGCCGGTGCTGCGTCGCGGCGTCCGGGGCCTGCGCCTCGCCCGCATGCCCGCCGCGGAGCGGGCGGGCGTCTCGCCCGAGATGCTCGACGCTTACGATGCCTCCCTGGAGGCGCTGGCACATCTCGGCGCCGAGATCGTCGACGTGGCACTGCCGTTCCGCTTCGCCGATCTGCTGGCGACCTCGGCGATCGTGATGGCCGAGTGCTACTTCTTCAACGGCGCCTTGTCGGAGGACCGGGCTTCGCTCCTCGACGAGGATGTCCGCCTGCGGACCCTCGCCGGGGCCGGGGTGACCGCGCAGGACTACCTGCGCACGCGCCGGATGCAGCAGGAGATGAAGGCCCTCTTCGCCCAGGCGATGGAGGGCATCGACGCCCTCCTGACCCCGACCACCGAGACCGCCGCGATTCCCCTCGACGCCGTCGACCAGGCGGTGATGCCCTCGCGCTTCACCCGCTTCGGCAACCTGCTCGAGCTCTGCGCCCTGGCGCTGCCGAACGGGTTCACGCCGGCGGGCCTGCCCCTCTCGCTCCAGATCGTCTGCCGCGGCTATGACGAGGCGACGGCCCTGCGCATCGGGCAGGCCTATCAGGGGGCGACGGAGTGGCACCTGCGCGCGCCGGCTTTCTGACACGGCCGCGCCCTCGAACGGGTCGTTCGAGGGCGCGGATCAGGCCGATGTCGCGAGGATGAGGCGGGCTCAGCCCCGCTTGAGGGCCACGTGGTCCGGCAGCTTCTGGCGCTTGGCGCGGGCGACCGCCTGGAGCGGGTCGGGCCGCGGCGTCACGGCGTCGCGGATGTCGCGGCCGAGCGCCTGGGCGAGGCAGGCATAGCCCTGGTCGCCCATGTGGAAGTTGTCGGCGGACAGCATGCCGGCGAGCAGGCCCGGATCCTGCCGGTTCCAGTCCTTCATCAGGGCGTAGCGGGAGAAGACCGGCACCTCGGCGCCGGTCGCCACCGACGCCACGAGGCCGACGAAGCGCTCGTAGCGGGCGTGGTCCGGGATCGCCGGGTAATATTGCTGGTCGAGGATGATGAGGTCGCTGCCGGCGGCGCGGACGAGGGCGATGCCCTGTTCCAGCCGCTCCCGGAACGCGGTCTCGCTGCCGCCGGTGATCGCGTCGTTGGTGCCGACCTGCCAGATCACCAGGTCGGGCTTGACCGGCTGCGTGAGAGCCTCGGCGAGGCGCGCCAGCGTCTGGTTCGCGGTCTCGCCGCCGATGCCCGCGTTGATGACGTCGACCGGGGTGCCGCGCCAGGCGGTGCGCAGGGACTGCTCCAGGAGGTGCGGATAGGTCCGGTCCGGCGCAGAGGCGCCGACGCCCTCCGTGGAGGACGAGCCGATGGCGAGCACCCGCACCGCCTCGCGCCGCGCCACATGCGCCTCGGTCACGGCGAGGCTCATCCGTTCCGCCGCCGCCGGCAGCGAGGCCGGGCACGCCGCCGCAGGGAAGGCCGCAACGAGATGACCGGCGAGGAGGACCGCCGACAGGCAGGCCATCCGGCCCAGGTGAAACCGGCGAAGCATGGCAGTTCCGGGAGAAGGAGGGAGACGAACCGGATCGGTTCCGTATCGGGGAGGTAACATGCACGTGACCGCCGATCCAGCCGAAAGCGAAGCTGAGCCAAGACCAGCCCCGCGTCTCTGCTCCGCTGGTCAGCGAAAGCGATGGCGTTTTCCGATAATGGCGCCGGTTCGACTCACCGGGGCTTAAGCTTGAGGGTTGGTTGCGGCGGACCGGTCGGAGCCGCCCGCTCCCGGCCGGACGCCTCGTGCGGGATCGCCGTGTCCTGCGGCAGCGCGCGCACGTCCGTGCCGTTGGCGGCGCGCGTCAGCGGGCGGGTGACGTCGCCGCCCAGGGCCTGCTGTGGCGCGACGTCGGGCGCGCCGAGGCAGGGCAGGGTGCCGCGCCTCTCGATGTCCCAGGGCCGCGACAGCGGCGCCCGGGGGTCCAACACGCCGGCGGACGAGGATCGCGCGGAACGCCCTCCGGTGTGGTCCGTATCCGGCGCTGTCCCGTCACGACCCGGAGCGTGACGAGACCATGGGTCGAGACCTAAGCAGAGTTCGCCGAAGTGGTCACCGGTTCGGCGGCAAAAATCTGCGGTCAAACAAGAGACTAAGCGGACGAAGCGTTGGCCTGCCAACGCAAGTCTGCTTAGCGTCGCGTCCGTGGCGGCTGCCCCGTTCCCCAGAGCATTTTCCGACGAAGTGGATACCGGTTCGTCGTAGAAATGCGGCAAAATCAAAGAGCTAGAGAAGCTTCGCGATTGCCATGCGATCGTGAAGCGCTCTAAGCGGCTTGCCCGTGCAGCGAGGCCCGGAACAACTCTCGAAAATCCTCCGCCCCGACCGGCCGGCCGTTGGTCGCCGTCGAGTGATCCTCGACCGCGCGGGGGATCAGCGCCTCGCACTCGGCCTCGGTCACCCCCATCGCGGCGAGGTCGGTCGGCAGGCCGAGATCGCGGTTCAGGGCCTCGATCGCGGCGGCGAGGTCGGCGCCCTCGGGGAGGCCCATTGCCTGGCGCAGGGCGCCGTATTTCGCTTCGCAGGCCGGTGCGTTGAAGCGCAGCAGGTGCGGCAGGATCACCGCGTTGAGGGTGCCGTGGTGCAGGCGCTTCGCCTTCAGGCCGCCCAGCGCGTGCGACATCGAGTGGACGGCGCCCAAGCCCTTCTGGAAGGTCATGCCGCCCTCGAGCGCGGCCATCATCATGTCCTCGCGCGCCGCGATGTCGCTCCCGGTCCGGACCGCGCGGAGGAGCGAGCGGGTGGCGCGGGCCAGCCCGTCGAGGGCGATCGCCTCGGCCGGCGGGTTGTGGCGGGGGCTGAGATAGGTCTCGATGCAGTGGGTCAGGGCATCCATGCCGGTGGCGGCGGTGAGGCCCGGCGGCAGGCCCAGGGTCAGTTCGGGGTCGCAGATCGCCACGTTCGGGATCAGGTGGGGCGAGATGAAGCCGAGCTTGCGCCCATCCGCCAGCGTGAGGAGGGCCGCGCGTCCGACCTCGCTGCCGGTGCCGGCGGTGGTCGGTACGGCGATCACCGGGGGCTGGTCGGCGCGGATGCGCGGGATGCCGCCGAGGATGGCGGCGTAGGTCGCCAGCGGCTCCTCGTGGGTGGCGAGCAGGGCCGCGCCCTTGGCGAGGTCCAGCGGCGAGCCGCCGCCGACTGCGATCACCGAATCGCACCCTTCCGTCACAAAGCGGTCGCGGGCCTCCAGCGTCGCCTCCTCGGTCGGGTTCTCGGGCGTGCCGTCGAAGACCGGGGTGGTCGCAGGCAGGCCGGCGGCGTCGAGGACGCGGGCGATCAGCCCGGCCGCCACGACGCCGCGATCGGTGACAACGAGGGGCCGGCGCGCGCCGAGCAGCGCCAGTTCCTCGCCGATCATCCGGACGGCGCCGCGCTCGAACTGGATCCGGGTGAGATAGGTGATGAGGCTCATGAGGGCTGCCTGCTGTGACCGGAGCCCGGTGATCCAGGCGCGCGGGAGCGCCGGCAGCGCCGCGGCGCCCGTCCCGCCTCCTCCCGCACGCCTCTTCCCGGGCGTGCCGGGAAGCCTAAGCAGATTTCGCCGAAGCGGTCACCGGTTCGGCGGCAAAAATCTGCGATCAAACAAGACCCTAAGCGGACGAAGCGGTGGCCGCCGCCGCAAGTCCGCTTCGCACAGGCCCGCGGTCGGACGCACCGCAGGGGCTGCGGAATCGTCAGGTGACCGGCAGCCCAGCGGATGCCAGCAGCGCGTCGGTGCCGAGCCTCGTCGCATCGAGGACCGGCACGCCGTCGAGCACGCCTGGCAGCCGCCAGCCCGGTAGATTCGTGCTCCAGATCAGCACCGCTTCGGTGCCGAGGGCCGCCTGCCGCGCCGCCGCGCCGAGGCTGGAGAGGCTCACCGCGGCGGCGAGGCGGTTCTCGGTGATGCCGAGAGAGACGGTGGCGCCGATCGCGATGCCGGCCTCGGCGAAGCGGGCGCCGACCAGCTCCGCTTCCTCGGGCCCTCCCTGCACCACGAGGCCGAGGCGGCGGTCGCCGCAGCGGCGGATCCGCGCGCGGGCAGCGAGCGCCGTCGTCACCATCGGCAGGCCGGTGCGGCGGGTCACGGTCTCGCACAGGCGCTCGTCGGGCGTGAAGCCCAGGGCGGCGCCGCGGGTGGCGTTCCAGCACAGCGCCGCCACGCCGGCATCCGCCAGCAGGTCGGCGGCGGTGAGGAAGACCGAGTTGTCGTAAGCCTCGCCCGCGAGCATCGCCCCGTAGGGCACCCGCGCGTAGCAGGCGGCGGCCCTCAGGCCGGCGAGCCGCGCTTCCGTCGCCCGCTCCACCACCCGGTTCGAGGAGGGCAGGATCACCCCGAGGGCCGGAATCGCCTCCGCGCTCGCCTCGTCGTGGATCTCGGTCATCGGCACGGTCCTTCGGTCAGGCGGGTCATCATCAAACCCTCCTAGCAGCCTGTCGGATTTAGGCCAAAAATCGCCTGTTAGCGCAATAAATGAATACAGATGACCCACAGAGAAATACTAATTACGCCACTCTCTGAGTTGGAGAATTTTACTACGTTTTGCGTCTAAATCCGACAGGCTGCTAGAAATCCCGGCCTTCAGGCCGGTGAGCCCGCGCATTCTCCTGTTGCTGTCGGACGTATTGGGCGACCACAGAGAGCGGAGCGCCGCCACAGGACGCCACGAAATACGACGGCGACCAGAGAACGCCTTGGTGGTAGCGTCCGGTGATCTCGGGACGCATGTCTCTGAGCTTGCGGCTCGACACGCCTTTGAGGCTGTTGACGAGCGTCGACAGGCTCACCTTCGGCGGGTCGGTCACGAGCAGATGGACGTGATCGTCCTCGCCCGAGCACGCGACAAGCTCGGCCTCGAAGTCGTGGCACACCCTGGCGAAGATCGTTTTCAGATCGCGGATCGCGAGTTCGGAGAGCACGTCGCGACGGAATTTCGTGACGAAGACCAAGTGCGCGTGGAGGGCGTAGACGACGTGTCTGCCCCTGCGGATGTCCACGTTGCGGCTCCTGAGACCAAGCTGTAGGTTCTCGGGATGATCGCCCGCGGCTTCCGCTTCAAGCTGGATCCGACGCCTGAGCAGGATGCGCTTCTGCGGCAGTTCGCGGGCGTGTGCCGCCTCGTCTACAATCTCGGCTTGGAGCAGCGCGCCACGTGGGGGCGAAAGCACAGGATCGGCTACGTCAGCCAAGCCGCCGATCTCACGCGCTTGCGGGCCGAGTTCGACTGGATCAGGGCCGTGTCCGTGTCGTGCCAGCAGCAGGCGCTGCGCGACCTCGACCGGGCCTTCCAGAACTTCTTCGCGGGGCGGGCGAGCTTCCCGCGCCCCCGGAAGCGCGGCGTCAACGACAGCTTCCGCTTCCCCGGCCGGGAGGTCGAAACGAAGCGCCTGAACGCGAAGTGGAGCGCGGTGCGCCTGCCGAAGATCGGCTGGGTCAAGGTCCGCGACACGCGGCCTCTGCGGGGCGCGCTGAAGAACGCCACCGTCAGCCTCGACGCAACCGGTTGGCACATCTCCCTCGCCTGCGAGATCGAGCACGACGCCCCCGCTCCGCGGCCCGAGAGCGTCGGCATCGACCGCGGCGTGGCGACGACCCTTGCTCTCTCGACGGGCGAGATGATGCGCCTGCCAGAGAGCCTGGAGCGGATCGAGGCGCAGACGCGGAAGGCGCAGAAGGTCGTTGCCCGGCGCAAACGTGGATCGAACCGCAGGCGCCGGGCTCAGGCCCGTGTCGCCCGTCTCCAGGCCCGGCAGGCCCGCATCCGGCGCGACTTCCACCACCGTGCCACCCTTGACATTGCCCGCAGGTTCGGTGTCGCCGTCCTCGAAGACCTCAACACCCGCGGCATGAGCGCATCCGCCCGCGGTACGGTCGCCGAGCCCGGCCGCAACGTCCGCCAGAAGGCGGGGCTCAACCGTGTCATTCTCAACGCGGGCTGGCACCTTTTCGCGGCGATCCTGGCCTACAAGATGGAGGAGCGAGGTGGACAGGTCGTCAGTGTGCCTGCCCGGTTCACGAGCCAGACCTGTGCCGCATGTGGTGTCGTTGACGCCCGGAGCCGCGAAAGCCAAGCGCGCTTCGTTTGCGTCAGTTGTGGCCATACTGACCACGCTGACACCAATGCGGCCATCGTCATCAAACGGCGTGCGAACAGCGCGTTGCTGGACGTGGAGGGTTTGCATCAGCAGCCCTTTGAAGCGTCAACTGGACGAGATCTCACAGTCTCCGAAAATCCCCGTCCTTCAGGGCGGGGAAGATGTTAACAGGGACTGGGTGCGGGCGACATGGGCCTGCATCAGGGTCCGGGCCCGCTCCGCCTCCCGCGCCCGCAGCGCTTCCAGAATCGCCCGGTGCTCGGCCAGCGATTCCTCCACCCGGCCCTCCGCCGCGAGGGCGAAGTTGCGGGCCCGCTCCAGGCGGGTGAAGGCCCGGCCATGGGCCTCGGCGATGGCGGGGCTGCGGGCTGCCGTCACGATCAGCCGGTGGGCCTGGCGGTTGAGGCGCGTATAGGCGTCGCGGTCGTCCCGCGCCGCCTCCAGGGCGGCCTGGAGACGGTCGAGCCGGTCGATCTCGGCGGCACTCATCCGCTCGGCGGCGAGCCCGGCGCAAAAACTCTCCAGCGCCACCTCCAGCTCGAACAGCGGCACGAGGTCGGCGGGGTCGAGGCGGGCCACCAGGGCCGCCCGGTTTCGCCGCAGGGTGACCAGCCCCTCGCCGGCAAGCAGCTTCAGCGCCTCGCGCACCGGCGTGCGGGAGACGCCGAGGCGGGCGACGAGATCGGGCTCGTTCAGGACCTCGCCGGGAGGGAGCAGGTTGAGCAGGATCAGCCGGCGCAGGGCGGCGGCGGCCTGCTCGGCGAGGGAGGCGGGGGGACGAGTTGGGGCGTCGGAGGAGGCCGTGGGGGAGTCTGGCAAGGGGGGCCTCGGTCATCGCTACGCTTTTGGAAGAACGCCCACCGACGGGCGCCGCGCCGTCTCGTCATGCTGCGCCGGTTCCCTCTTGCCGAGACGATCGGCCCCGCCTCATACCATCGGCCCAAGATGCTGACGCATCGGGCCGATGAACCATCTCAAATTTTCGATGCCAAGCCAGAGGCTTGGCGAAAATTCGCGAACGGAACCAAAGGTCGTTTCCAACGACCGTTGGTATCACACCAGCCGCCGCGACAGCCCGGTCAGCCGTTCCATCACGGCGATCCCCCCGATCGTCGCGACGATCAGGATCCCGGACAGCGCCGCGATGGTGACGTCGAGGCGCCCTTCCAGGTCCTGCCACATCCGGATCGGCAGCATGTCGGTGGCGGCGTCGCGCAGGAACAGCGAGACCGGGATGTTGTCGAACGAGGCCATGAAGGCCAGGAAGCCGCCCGACAGGATGCCGGGCCGGATCAGCGGCAGGGTGATGCGGCGGAAGGTATAGAGCCGCGAGGCGCCGAGGCTCGCCGAGCCTTCGAGCAGGGCGGGCTGGAGCTGGGTCAGGGCCGCCACGGTGTTGCGCACCACGTAAGGAACGCAGACCACCGTGTGGCCGACAACCAGGGTGGCGACCGAGACTGGCCAGCCCAGCAGCGAGAAGAACATCAGGCTCGACAGCCCGAAGGCGAGGGCCGGCAGGATCAAGGGCGAGAGGAAGAGGCTGTCGAGGAGACGCGCCGACAGGCGGGGCGAGCGCGCCACCGCCAACGCCGCCAGCACCCCGAGCCCGATGGCGAGCGCGGTCGCCAGCACGGCGACCGTGAGGCTGTTCTTGAGCGCGTAGTGGAGCTGCCACGCCTCCATCAGCTCGCCGTACCAGCGCAACGAGTAGCCGGGCGGCGGGAAGCGTAAGGACAGCCCGTCGGTGAACGAGACCACCAGCACGATCACGGTGGGCGCGAGCAGCAGCACCAGGGCGAGAGCCGCCAGGAGGTGCAGGAGGCCCTCGAACGAGAGCCGGTCGAGGGGGAAGGGGGAGCGGGACATCGGTCCTCTCATGTCTGCGCGTAGCCGCGGGCGAGGCGGCCGAGCGCATTGAAGGCCAGCACCACGGCGAGCACCGCGACGAGGAAGATCACCGACATCGCCGCCGCGAACGGCCAGTTCTGCAAGGCGATGGCCTGCTGGTAGATGTAGCCGGGCATGAACAGCATCTGCCCGCCGCCGATCAGCGACTGGGTGATGAAGCCCGAGATCGCCGCCGCGAAGGTGAGCACCGCGCCGGCGATCAGGCCCGGCAGGCAGAGCGGCAGGGTCACCCGAAAGAAGGTGCGCCAGCGCCCCGCCCCCAGCGCCTCGGAGGCGTCCCACAGGCTCGGATCGATCCGCGACAGGGCCGTCATCAGCGGCAGCACCATCAGGGGCATCTGCACCTGGGCGAGCGCCGCGACGAGCCCGCCCTCGGCGTAGAGCATCCGCAACGGGGTCCCGATCAGCCCCAGGGAGGAGAGCAGGGAGTTGATCACCCCCTGCCGCCCCAGGATCACGATCCACGCGAAGGTGCGGATGACGACGCTGGTGAGGAGCGGCGTCAGCACCGCCAGGATGATGAGGCCCCGTACCCAGCCCCCGGCCCGGGTCGCGACGAGCGCGAGCGGCAGGCCGAGGACGAGGCAGGCGGCGGTGACCTTGAGCCCGAGCCAGAGCGTGCCGAGGAGCACGCCGAGGCTGAAGCCGTCGCTCAGGAACGCCGCGTATTGCGACAGGCCGAATCCCCCCTCCGCCCCCCGGAGCGACAGGGCCAGCAGCGCGACGAGGGGCGCGGCGAAGAAGGCCCCGAAGAACAGAGCGAGCGGGCTCGCCAGCCGCAAAGGGTAGGTGGTGACGTCCGGCAGAGCCATCGCACCGCTCCTTACAGCTTGATCTCGCGGTTGAACCGCTCGATCCAGGCCGGGCGCTGCGCGTTGATGGTCGTCCAGTCCTGGAACACGAACTTCTTCTTCAGATCGTCGGTGTCCTTGGCGAGCACCCGGGCGATCTCGCCGGTCATCTTGACCTTGATATTGGTCGGCACGACGAGGTAGGGCGCCTGCATCAGCCGGGTCTGGACCGGCTCGGAGATCGCCGCCTCGATCAGCTTGAAGGCGAGCTCGCGGTTCGGCGAGTTCTTCACGATCTGGATCAGCGTCTTGAAGGCGATGGCGCCTTCCTTGGGCGCCACGAACTCCACCGGCACGCCCTTGGCCTTCAGGATCTGGATCGCGTTGAAGTTGCCGGGCGAGATGTCGACCTGGCCTTGCTGGAACAGGGTGGCGAGCGCCCCGGGATTGGCCGCCACCGCCGAGAGGTTGGGCTTGAGCGACTCCATCGCCTTGAAGGCGGGGTCGATGTTCGATTCCGAGCCGCCATGCATCTTGGCGATCTCGACCATGAAGCCGGTGCCGAGCGTCGAGTTCATGGTGGTGATGCCGACCCGGCCCTTGTATTCGGGCCGCCACAGGTCGGCCCAGGAGGTCGGCGGGGTCTTCACCGTGTCGGGGTTGTAGGTCAGGCCGACGACCTGGAAGAAGGCGGCGGGTCCGTGCGGGTCCTGCGCGTCGGGGATCAGGTCCTTGAAGGCGGCGCTGCGCGCGACCGGATAGGGCTCGACGAGATCCTGGGCGAGCGCCGTCAGGGCCGGGCCGGGATCGTGCAGCATCACGTCGATCGGCGGGTTGGCCTTGGCGGCCGAGATCTTGGCGATCTGGTCGACCGACAGCATCGGGTCGAGGACGATCGGGGCGTTGCCGGTCTCCTTGCGGAAGGCCGGCACCAGAACGGCCTTGTGCGCCTCCTCCCAGCTGCCCGTGAAGGTGGCGAAGACGAGGGGCCGCGCCTGCGCGAAGGACAGGCCGGGGAACAGCTCCATCGCGCCGAGCGACAGGGCGGTGGTCAGAAGGGTGCGGCGGTCGAGCATCGAACAAAGCTCCTTCGAAGGGGTCAGGCGGCGGCCGGGAAGGCGGAGGCGAGGCCGGGGGCGACGGCGATGCGGACGGGCGTGCCGGGCGGGCGCAAGGAGCCGCCGCCGAGGCGCGGCTCGGCGATCTTGAGCGGCCGGCCGGCCCCGACCCGGACCTCGTGGACGACGGTGGGGCCGAGCGGCAGCGCCATCTCGACGATGCCGGCGATGCCCTCCTGCCCCTCGGTGAGGCGCAGGTGCTCGGGCCTCAGGCAGAGGGTGACCCGCGCCCCCGGGGCGATCGGCCGGGCGAGGGGACGGGCCACCACCTCGCCGCCGGCATCGAGGGCGATGCGCGGCCCGTCCCCGTCCTGGCCGAGCAGCACCCCCGGCACCGCATTGGCCGAGCCGACGAAGGTGTTGACGAACAGCGATTCCGGCGCGTCGTAGACGGTGGTCGGCGCGGCGAACTGCTCCAGATGCCCGTTCGACAGCACCGCCACCCGGTCGGAGAGCGACAAAGCCTCCTCCTGGTCGTGGGTGACGAGGAGGGTGGTCACCCCGGCGACGCGCTGGAGCCGCTTCACCTCGATCTGCATGTCGAGGCGCAGGTTCTTGTCGAGGGCCGCGAACGGCTCGTCGAGGAGCAGCACCGCGGGGCGGATGGCGAGCGCCCGGGCCAAAGCCACCCGCTGCTGCTGCCCGCCGGAGAGCTGGCGCGGGTAGCGCGCACCGGCATGGCCGAGCTGCACCAGATCGAGGAGGCGACGCGCCTCCGCCGCCTGCTCGGTCCGGGGCGCTCCCCGGGCCGCGAGGCCGTAGGCGACGTTCTCCGCCACCGTCAGGTGCGGGAACAGGGCGTAGTTCTGAAACACGATGCCGACGGCCCGCCGGCTCGGCGGCAGGGCGTCGATGATCTGATCCCCGACGATCACCCGCCCCTCGCTCTGGCGCAGGAAGCCGGCGACGATGCGCAGCAAGGTGGTCTTGCCGCAGCCCGACGGCCCGAGCAGCGAGACCAGCTCGCCGCCCTTGATGTCGAGGTTGACGTTCTCAACGGCGATCGCGCCGCCATACCGGTGGGTGATGCCGTCGAGCACGACGGACCGGCCTTCCGCCTGGGTCCGACCGTGGCTCTGACCTTGCGCCTGGTTGCGGGCTCCGGATGGTGTCACGGTGGCGGTTCCTGCGGCATCGATCTTGCTGCACGGCATCGCAAATCGTATGCCATTTTCAGGAAATCCCATGTCAGACCATCACTTGAGCGTCGGAGATCCGGCATGAGCACGGCGCTGTGGCGGCTCTCCGCGACCGATCTCGGGCGGCTCTTCGCCGCCGGCCGCGCCTCGCCGGTCGATGCCCTGGAGGCGGCGCAGGCGCGGGCCGCGGCCTGGGAGCCGCATCTCAACGCCATCGCGCGGGAGAATCCGCGGGCACGGGCGGAGGCCGAGGCGAGCGCCGCCCGCTGGCGCGCCGGCCAGCCGCTCTCGGCCCTCGACGGCGTGCCGATGACCGTGAAGGAGTTCCTGGTCACCGAGGGATTGCCCTCGACCTATGCCGAGCCGGGCGAGGCCGCGGCCTCTCGCCACGACGAGCTGCCCGTCGCGCGGGCCCGCCGCGCCGGGCTCGTGCTGCTCGCCAAGACCACGATGCCGGAATTCGCGGTGCAAGGTTATACGGCATCTGCCCGTTTCGGCGTCACCCGCAACCCCTGGAACGTGGCGCTGACCCCCGGCGGCTCGACCGGCGGCGGCGCCGCCGCGACGGCCGCCGGCTATGCGCCGATCGCCCTCGGCACCGATGGCGGCGGCTCCTTGCGCCGGCCCGCGGCCCATACCGGCCTCGTCGGGCTGAAGAGCAGCCTCGGCCGGGTGCCGCGCCACGGCGGCCTGCCCTCGCCGCTCCTCGATTTCGAGGTGGCGGGCGCGCTCACCCGCACCGTCGCCGACAGCCGCGCGATGCTCGCCCTGATGCAGGGGGCCGATCCGCGGGTGCTGTGGTCGGGTCTCGTGCCGGGCCCGCGGCCCGAGCGGCCCGTGCGCGCCCGCTACGTCGAGCGCATCGGCGTTGCGCCGCTCGATCCGGTCATCGCGGCCTCCTGCCGGCGGGCGCTCGCCGATCTCGATGCGCTCGGCGTCGCAGTCGAGGAGGGGCCGTTGCCCTTCGAGATCGCCGGGCTCAACGCGCTCTGGCCCGAGATCGGCAAGATCGGCCTCGCCCGCCTGTTCGAGGTCGATCCGGCCCTGGCCGCGCGGGCGAGCGCGCCGTACCGGGCGATGGCGGAGGAGGGGGGGCGGGCCCCCGCGACCCGGCTCGCCGCCATTCTCGAGCGGGTGCAGGCCCTGCGCAACGACGCGAACGCCGCCTTCGCGGAGCTTGATTTCCTGGTGATGCCGTCGGCCGCGGCGATGCCCTGGGCGGCGGAGGCGGTCCACCCGGAGGTGATCGACGGGCAGCCGGTCGGCCCCCGCGGCCATGCGGTCTATTCGGGCTGGGTCAACGCCGCGGCCCTGCCGGGTCTGAGCCTGCCGGTCGATCCGGCGCCGGACGGGATGCCGATCGGCCTCCATCTCGTGGCGGGGTTCGGCCGCGACGACCTGCTCCTCGACCTTGCCGAGGCGTTCGAGCGCCGCCGTCCCTTCGCGGATCGCTGGCCCGCCCTGCCCGGACCCGCCGGGCCCTCGGAGGCGGCCCAATGAGCGCCGGCGGCATCTCGGTCCACGCCGTCGACGTGGCGGAGGGCCGCCCGGCCCTCGGCCTCCGGGTCACCCTCGCGATTCTCGACGACGCCGGGCCGCGCCCGGTCGCCGACGGGGTGATCGGCCCGGACGGCACCTTCGACCACCCGGTGGTACGCGGCGTCGGGATCGGGCCCGGCATCTACGAAGCCGTGTTCCACCTCGGCGACTACTTCATCGCGCGAGGGCAGCCGGGTCCGCACTTCCTCGACCGGGTGCCGTTCCGCTTCACCCTCGTGGATGCAGCCGAGCACCATCACCTGCCGCTGAAGTTCACGCGCTTCGGCTACGCCGTATTCCGCGGCGTGTGACCGGGCCGGCGAGGACCGGTGCGAGATCGCCGAACGGCACCGGCCGGCCGAGCCAGAACCCCTGCGCCGCGGTGCAGCCCGCCGCCCGGACGGCGGCGAGCTGCGCCGGGGTTTCGACGCCCTTGGCGATGACGTCCCGGCCGAGCGCCCGCCCGAGCCCGACGATCGCCCGCAGGAGGTCGGCCTGCTCCGGGCAGGCCGAGAGCGCCGGATCGAGCTTGATCCGCCCGAAGGGCAGGCGCCTGAGGGCACCGAGGGAGGAGGCACCGGCGCCGAAATCGTCGAGGGCGAGCCCGATGCCGAGATCCGCGAGGTCCGCGAGCCGCCCGGTCTCCTCCGGGATCGCCCCCTCGGCGATGTCGAGTTCCAGGCTTTCGGGTAGCGTTCCGGTGGCCGCCAGGGCGGCGCGGAGAGCGGAGGCGAGGCCGTCCTGCCGCAGCGCCGCGCTCGCGACGTTCACCACCATCCGCATCCCCGGAGGCAGCGTTCGCGCGTCGCGCAGGGCCCTGTTCAGCACCCACTCGCCGAGCGGCACGATCACGCCGGTCTCCTCCGCGAGGCTCAAGAACGCGGCGGGCCCGAGCGGGCCGCGGTCCGGATGGTTCCAGCGCAGCAGCGCCTCCACCGCCGCGACCCGGCCCCCTGCCAGATCGACGACCGGCTGGTAATGCAGGGTGAACTCGCCGCGCCGGAGCGCGAGACGCAGGTCGATCTCGCGGCGATGGCGGTCCTGCGCAGCCTGGTCCATGGCGGCGGCGAAGAGCCGGTGGGTGTTGCGTCCCTCCGATTTCGCCCGGTAGAGCGCGAGGTCGGCCCGTTTGAGCAGGAGGTCGCTGTCGCTCCCATGCTCCGGCGCGACGGCGATGCCGATGCTGACGCCGACCGTCGCCCGCGGCCCGCCGAGATCCACCGGCTCGCGCAGGGAGGAGATGAGGCGCTCCGCCGTGGCGGCGGCGCTCGCCGCATCGGCCTCGCCGCCGAGCAGGACGGCGAACTCGTCGCCTCCTAAGCGCGCCGGCAGGTCCTCTTGCCGCAGGGCGGCACGAATCCGCTCCGCCACCGCGCGCAGGAGGGCGTCGCCCGCCGCATGGCCGAAGGTGTCGTTGACCGCCTTGAACGCATCGAGGTCGAGGTACAGCACGCCGCAGGTCCCGCCATGGCGCCGCACGACGGAGAGGCGCCGGTCGAGGCTGTCGCGGAACAGGGCCCGGTTCGGCAGCCCGGTCAGGCCGTCATGCCGGGCCATGTGGGCGACCTGCGCGTCCGCGGCCTTGCGGGCGGTGATGTCGGTGTAGGTGCGGACCGCCCCGCCGGTGGGCAGCGACACCGTGCGGATCTCCAGCACCGTGCCGTTCGGCCGCTCGCGCTCGTAGGTATGGGGGTGGCCGGCGAGCGGCTCGTGGGCGACCTGCTGGCGCAAGGCGTCGTCGCAGCGCGCGAAATCGCCCCGCGCGATTTGATGGCGCCGCACGTCGTCGAAGGTCGGGCCCGAGCGCATCAGGTCCGGCGGCAGGTCGAGGAGCGCGATGGCGCGCTCGTTGCAGACCCGCACGATCCCGGCCTCGTCGATCATCATCAGGCCCTGGTCCATGTGCTCCAGGGTCGCGTCGAGCAGGGCGGTGCTGGCGCGCAGCTCCGTCTCGGCCCGGTCGATCTCGGTCACGTCCTGGACGCTGCCGAACAGGGCCGCGACCGCGCCCGCCGCGTCCAGCTCGCAGATGCCGTGCGAGACGACGACCCGGATGTCGCCATCCGCCCGCACGATCCGGGCCCTGAAGGAGAAGCCCTCCCGACGCTCCCGCGCCTCGGCGACGAGGGCCAGGATCCGCGGGCGATCCTCCGGGTGATAATAGGCGAGGGATTCATCGAGGGTGGCCGCCGGATCGCCCGGCGCCCGCCCGTGCAGGCGGCAGACCTCGTCCGACCAGGTTACCGCGCCGGAGATGAGATCGGCCCGCCAATGGCCGATCCGGGCCATCCGCTCGGCGAGCCGCAGGTTGCGGTTGGCCTGGGCCAGGGCCTCCTCGCTCGCCCGCCGGCGCCGGGCCTCGGTCTCGCTGGCGATGCGGGCCTCGGAGTGCCGCAGCTGCGCCACCACGATGGCCGCCAAATCCGCGAGCTGCGCGGTCTCGGCCTCCGAGAGCCGCCGCGGGACGGTGTCGCCGAGGCACAGGGTGCCGAGGGCCAGGCCGGGCCGGAGCACCAGCGGCACGCCGGCATAGAACCGCACCCCCGAAGGGCCCGTCACGAGGGCGATGTCACGGAATCGCGGATCGTCCGCCGCGTCCTCGACCATCAGGAGCGCGTCGCTCAAGATGGCACGGTGGCAGAAGGCGGCATCCCGGGCGGTGGGGCCGAAGGTGATGCCGGAGGACGCCTTGCACCACAGCCTTTCGGCATCGACCAGCGAGATCCACGCATAGGGAACCCGGAACAGCGTGCGGGCAAGCCGGCAGACCGCGTCGAAATGGGCCTCCGGGGCCGTGTCGAGGAGGCCGAGGGCGTGCAGGGCGGAGAGGCGTTCGGCCTCCCGGTCGGGACGAGGGTGCATCGCGACGCTCCTTGCCGGCGGGTCGGCGCGGGAACGCCAAGCGGTTATTGACACGACGCTAGAAACGTTAAGCAGTCGTTGAAACGCGGCTGCCGCCCCCTGTCCCGGTGAACAAGTCAACAGAGGGCGATCGTCGTGTGTTGCAATGCAATGACGTGACGATACAGGGCACTCTTTTTTCCGGCGCAATGAGCTCCGGTTGAACGGGCAAGGACTATGGTCTTCCAATGCGCCGCCGTCGTTCTACGAGGAGCGGTCGCCATGCCCCGCCACGTCGAACCGGATCGCCGCCGCCGTCACGCCGTGAGCGCCCGGCTGATCACGATGCGCTGGACGTCGCTGGTGCCCTCGTAGATCTGGCACACCCGCACGTCGCGGTAGATTTGCTCGACCGGGTAATCGGCGAGATAGCCATAGCCGCCATGGATCTGGATCGCGTCGGAGCAGACGCCCTCCGCCATCTCGGAGGCGAAGAGCTTGGCCATCGCCGCCTCCTTGAGACAGGGCTGCCCGGCATCCCGCAGGCGTGCGGCGTTCAGCACCAGGAGGCGCGCGGCCTCGATCCGCGTCGCCATGTCGGCGAGCCGGAAGGCGACCGCCTGGTGCCGGTCGATCGTCTGCCCGAAGGTCTCGCGCTCGCCCGCGTAAGCCAGGGCCGCCTCAAAGGCCGCGCGGGCCATCCCGACCGCCTGGGCGGCGATGCCGATGCGGCCGCCCTCGAGGTTCGAGAGCGCGATCCTCAACCCCTCGCCCTCCTGGCCGAGCATCAGGTCGGGAGTGAGTTCCATCTCCTCGAACACGATCTGCGCCGTGTCCGAGCAGCGCTGCCCGAGCTTGTGCTCGATGCGCGCCACCGTGTAGCCCGGGGTCTTGGTCGGCACGATGAAGGCCGAGATGCCGCGCTTGCCCGCATCCGGATCCGTCACCGCGAACACGATGGCGAGGTCGGCATTCGCCCCCGAGGTGATGAACTGCTTGGTGCCCGAGAGCACCCAGCCATTGCCGGAGCGCCGCGCCCGGGTCTTGAGGGCGGCGGCGTCCGAGCCGGCGCCGGGCTCGGTCAGGCAGAAGGCGCCGAGCTGCTCGCCGCGGGCCAGCGGCCCCAGGAAGCGCGCCTTCTGCTCGTCGCTGCCGAACTTCAGGATCGGCATGCAGCCGACCGAGTTGTGGACGCTCATCACCGTCGAGACCGCGCCGTCGCCGGCCGCCACCTCCTCGATGGCGAGCGCGTAGGCGACGTGGTCGGCGGCGGCCCCGCCATGGTCCTCCGGCACCAGCATGCCCATGAAGCCGAGCGCACCCATCTCGGCGATCGCCTCGCGGGGAAAGCGCGCCTCCCGGTCCCACTCGGCCGAGAACGGCTTCAAGCGCTCCTGCGCGAAGCTGCGCGCGGTGTCGCGGATCAGGATCTGGTCGTCGGTCAGCATCGCGCGGGTCCCCTCATTGCGCCCTCCACCGTGGCCCGTCACTTCGGCTGCATGCGCAGGGCACCGTCGAGGCGGATGACCTCGCCGTTGAGCATCGGGTTGTCGATGATCGCCATCGCAAGCCTGGCGTATTCCTCCGGCTTGCCCAGCCGCGAGGGGAACGGCACGGCGGCGCCGAGCGAATCCTGCACCTCCGGCGGCAGGCCGCGCAGCATCGGCGTCTCGAAGATGCCGGGCGCGATGGCGCAGACCCGGATCCCGGACGGCGCGAATTCCCGCGCCGCCGGCAGGGTCAGGCCGACGATGCCGGCCTTCGACGAGGCGTAGGCCGCCTGTCCCACCTGGCCCTCATAGGCCGCGACCGAGGCGGTCGAGATGATGACCCCCCGCTCGCCCCCCTCCAGCGGATCGAGCGCCAGCGCACCCGCCGCCACCAGGCGCATCAGGTTGAAGCTGCCGATCAGGTTGACCTGGATCACCTTGGCGTAGGCCGCGAGGTCGAGCGGGCCGTTGCGGCCGACGATCCGGCCGGCGGTCGCGACGCCGGCGCAATTGACCAGGATGCGGGCGGGCCCATGCGCCTCTGCCGCCCGGGCGACCGCCGCCTCGGCGCTGGCCGCGTCACCGACGTCGCAGGCGAGGGCGAGGCCACCGATCTCACCGGCGACCTCGACGGCGGCGCCCTCGTTGAGATCGAGGAGCGCGACCTGCGCGCCCGCCGCCGCCAGCGCCCGGCCGGTCGCCGCGCCCAGGCCCGATCCGCCGCCCGTCACGATGGCCGCTACGCCGTTGACCTTCATGCGATTCCTCCCCGATCCTCGCCCCCACTCGACCGGTGGGTGGCGGACCTTCCCGCATCCGCCGATCCCGTCCCCCCCTGACGAGGGGCGAGCCGGTCTGCTAGGCGGAAAGGCGCCCAGAGGCCCATCGCTATGGATCGGGCCGGGCATCGTCAAGGCGGCGCTGCCTTAAGCAATAACAGCCATCGGATCACCGGGGCGGAAGGGGGAGGACGAGGCATGAACCCAGCCGGGCAGGGCGGGCCGCTCGCGGGCCTGCGCATCGTCGAATTCGCCGGGATCGGCCCCGGCCCCTTCGCCGCCATGCTGCTCGCCGACATGGGCGCCGAACTGGTCCGGCTCGACCGGCCCGGCGGCAGCGATCCCTACTCGAAGAATGTCGTGTCGCGCGGACGGCCGACCGTGACGGTCGACCTGAAGGACCCGGCCGACCTCGCCGGCACCCTCGCGCTCCTGGAGACAGCCGATGCCCTGATCGAGGGGTTCCGGCCGGGCGTGATGGAGCGGCTCGGCCTCGGGCCGGACGCGGTGCTCGCCCGCAATCCGCGCCTCGTCTACGGCCGCATGACCGGCTGGGGCCAGGACGGCCCGCTGGCCGGGGCCGCCGGGCACGACATCACCTATCTGGCAATCACCGGCGCGCTCGCGGCGATCGGACCGGCGGAGCGCCCTGTCCCGCCCCTCAACCTCGTGGGCGATTACGGCGGCGGCTCGCTCTATCTGGTGGCGGGCATCCTCGCCGGTCTGCTCTCCGCCGGCCGCACCGGGCACGGCCAGGTCGTCGATGCGGCGATCTGCGACGGCGCCGCCTCCCTGATGGCGATGTTCTCGGAGCTGGCCTCGCAAGGGCGCTGGAGCGACCGGCGCGAGGCGAACCTGCTCGATGGCGGCGCACCCTGGTACCGGACCTATGCCTGCCGCGATGGCAAGCACATCGCCCTCGGACCGCTCGAACCGCACTTCTACGCGCTCTTCCGCCGCCTCACTGGCCTCGACGCCGACCCGGATTTCGACCGCCGCGACGATCCGGACGCTTGGCCCTTGCTGCGGCGCAAGCTGGACGCCCTGTTCGCCCAGAGGACGCGAGACGAGTGGTGTCGCCTCCTCGAAGGGACAGATGCCTGCGTGGCGCCCGTCCTCATCCTCACCGAGGCAGCCGACCATCCGCACCTCGTGGCGCGGCAGACCTTCGTCACGGTCGACGATACGGTCCAGCCCGCCCCGGCGCCCCGGTTCTCCCGCACGCCCTCGGCGATTCGGCCTCCATCTGGACCGCTCACCCTCTCCGAAGCGGTCGCCCGCTGGAGAGGGGAGGGGCATTTTTAAAAGCTGAGCCGGAAAAACGAGTGTTGACGATCCCGGAAACCGGGCCTATACGACCACCCATCGGCGCCGGCCGCTCCCGCGGACCGGCCGCTGAAACGTCTTCTGGACAGTCTGGGCTGGCAAGCCTGACCTTGGTCAGGCGCCGGTCCTGTTGTTGCCGATGATGCCCGGTTTCGGCCGGATCGCTCTTTGACAAGTTCATACGAGAAAGAGAAGCGTGGACGGCGTCGTCCCTGCGGATCGGTTTCTTCGGAGCCGGTCA